>NZ_OBEL01000002.1:300000-600000 GCF_900215605.1 Cohaesibacter gelatinilyticus
GGCAACCATATCCGCACCCGCGCCAAGCTGACCCACCCCTTCGTGCAGGACAGCAAAATCACCGAGCTCGGAGGCGAGTATGCCTTCCCGCTCGAGCGCTTCAGCCCCATCAAAGAGGCCTTTGTCGGGTTCGACGCCAAATGGCAGCAGGTGGAGCGGGAATTCAACGGCACCGGTCTTGGCCCATCAAACATCGATATCTATCAGCTGAAGGCTGGCCTACGTGGTGATTGGTCCAAAGGCCGTCATAGCTTTGATTATGAGCTGACCGGCGTGCTCAGCCCCGGTGGCATCAGCGGCGACAACACAAACGCCGCCTATCGCGCCTTCACCAATAATCAGAGCGCCAAAGCCCGCTATGCCTATTTGCGCGGCTGGATGGATTACAGCCTCAGCCTGCCGTCCGATTTCAGCTTTGATCTATCGACCCGCCTGCAATTGGCCAGTGACGCCCTGCCCGGTCTGGAACAGTTCGACCTTGGCGGCCGCAGCTCCGTGCGTGGTTATCAAACCGGCGAAGTGGCAGGCGATCATGGCATCTCGATACAGGCAGAGCTGCACGCCCCGGTCTTCAAGCAAGGCCAGTTCGCAGCCGATCTTTTCGCCTTTGCCGATTATGGCATCACCCGCGACATCGCCGCCAGCAAGGATCATGAGCTCGCCAGCCTCGGCCTTGGTGTCAACACCGCCTTTGCCGATCACATAGCCCTGCGCACCTCATGGGGCCACGTCCTGCAGGCAGGCACAACCACCAAGAAAAACGACAACCGCTTCGACGTCATCCTGACCATGCAATTTTAAACCCAAAACTTCCGGATTCTTCGGATAGTGAGGTGTAAAACCCGCAAGGCCTATTGATTTCATGGGTTGCAATCTTGGGCTTTAAATGGTTCGCTTGACCTTGTGTTTTTCCTGACAACATCGCTTCAATACAGCATTGCGACTGTTTCAAACCCTGTCACCCGATAAACAAAGCCAAACCGCCTCCGAAGTTTGGCTCCAAAGGCGAGACACTTTGCGTATGAGGACCATTGTTCAAATCTATTCCAGTCGCGCGCGCATACGGTCGGTGATATATTCCATGATCAGGACGATGGCGAAGATCACCAGAATGATGGTGCAGGCATTGCGATATTGGAACAGATCAAACGCAACCTTCAGCTCCTGACCGATACCCCCTGCCCCGACCAGGCCAAGAATGACCGACGAACGAATGGCCTTTTCCAGCGCGAACAAAGACGAGTTGATCATTGATGGCGCAGCATGAGGCAGGATCGCGCCAGTCAGAATTGAAACCCGATTGGCCCCGATGGCAGACAATGCATCTTGCGGTTCCTTGTCCGCATCTTCCATGGCCTCGGAAAAGAAACGCCCGCAAAAGCCAATGGTATCGACGACGATGGTCATGGTGCCAGCAACGGCCCCAAGCCCCACGGTCGCAACAAACAAAAGCGCCCAGACCAGATCCGGCACCGTGCGCAACAAGGAAATGAAGGCTTTCACACCATAGCCAAACCGCCCAAGAGGCGAGACGCCACGCGCTGCAAGCCATCCCAAAGGCAAACTCAGCACAATGCCGATGGCGGCGCCAACCAAAGCAATCTGAAAAGTCTCGACGATGCGCAGCCCCACCCGCTGCAGGAAGGCAGGCTCCAGATTGGGCGGCGTCATGCGATCCAGCAAGGACACCATGCCCGGAACCCCATCAACCAACTGGCTGACTGATGGCGCTACATCATTGATGGAGGCAATCAGAACGGCCCCAAGAGTTACATAAAGAATGAAAGCAAGCGGGGTCAGGCGCGGACGGCGCGAAGGAAGAGAGTGCGCAGCATCAGGCATGGAAGACCTCCGCCAGATCAGACTGGGTGACCTTGCTGGATGGCTTGTCAAAAAACAGATTGCCAGCTTTCAAGGCAACAATGCGGTCGGCAAATTCTGTTGCATGAACCATATCGTGAGAGGTGAAGAGAAGGGTGATACCGGCATCCTGACAGAGACGGGCAAACAGGCTCATCACATCACGCCCCGCAACAGGATCAAGACTGGCGGCCGGTTCATCAGCAATCAGGATCTTGGGGCCACGCACCAGAGCCCGCGCAATGGCAACCCGTTGCTGCTGACCACCGGACAGAGCATCGGCACGAGAACTGGCAAAGGACGCCAGATTGACATTGTCCAGAGTTTCCAGCGCCATATCCCGCCATGGCGTTGGCGCTGTATGATGGCAAAAGGCCCGCCAGCTGCCAGCTTCCCCAAGCATGCCATGCACCACATTGGAGAGGACGGAGCGCCGCTGCACCAGGCAGTGCTTTTGGAAGACAAATCCCATCTGCCGACGCAAAGCCTGCCTTTGTTTGCCCGATGGCGCACGTTCAAAGGACTGACCCAGAGTTTCGACCGAACCACCCGAGATCGGGTGCAGACCGATCAGACTTTTCAGCAAGGTGGATTTGCCCGAACCGTTCGAGCCAATCAGGGCCACCCGCTCACCAGAGCGAATGGTCAGATCAATGCCATTGAGAATGACCCTGTCACGAGCATAGGCTTTTCTGAGGCCTTTGGTCTGAATGATGGCGTCTCTGCCTTTCACATCCGGGGCAAGGTGGGAAACAGTTGTCAGCATGGGGAATAAGGTCTGGTTGTGATCGATGGACAAGGGCGAACGTGCGCCCCTGTCCGGAATTTTCGATCCGTTCTTTTACAAAGGTATGACAGATCTAACGCGAGGCAATTAGTTGCCGACGAAAGACTTGGTGTCGACGCCGATGGTCTTGTACATGGCGCGGACATAGTCATATTTTGCGTCTTCAACGGAAGACAGGAAGAAACCACCTTCGTACTTTTGGTTGTCATCACCCTTAAGAACAGCGGCCATCAGCTCTTTGCCATTTTCAACGAAGGCCTTTTTGACCTTCTCCAGAGCAGCCTTGTCCATATCTTTACGAGCAATCAGAATGTCGTTTGGCAGATCACGACCACGAGCCACAACGGTGAAGGACACACCAGGGAAAGCCTTGCGGATTTTCTTCAGATGTCCGTCATTCATGCCAACAGCCTGAATGTCACCACGAATCAAGGCTTCAACAGCAACATTTCGGGAAATGATCTGCGCATTATAGTCGCTGCCATAATTCAGACCGAAATCAGCCAAAGTCTGTGCAGGGCCAAGATGCTGAGAGGTGGATCCAACAGAACCGAAGGTAACGGTCTTGCCTTTGAGATCAGCAACGCTATCGATGGAGCCTTCGGTCAAGGTCACGATCTGCGCATAATAGTTCGGACGCTGCCAAGCAACGACGATCTCTGCATCGGTCAGTTCCTTGATGACCACATATTCAGCCGGACCGGTCAGAACCAGATCAGCCTTGCCCTGATTGATGGCTTCGACGGCCGCGGTGCGGGAAGAAACAGGATAAAGCTCGATTTCCAGACCGGTGGCTTTTTCCAACGCGCCTTCAAAAGCTGCAAATTCCTGCTGCAACGCTTCCAGACCTTCAATGTCGGTGACGGCGAATTTGACAGGTTCGGCCATGGCGGTGCCTGCCATTAGCAGGGTTGCAGCGGCAGCGAGCAGTGAACGAGACATAGGACTCTCCCAGTTAACAAGTCTTGTGAATAGGCTCGATATTGTTTGCTGTATATACAGCATTGTCATACAAGGAACCTATAGTCCGCCCGTGTTACACGTTCATGACGGCTATGACGCAGTTTTGCGACAAGGCCGAGCGGAGAGAAAAAATCATGAATTCCTGGCTAGTAAAGGGCGGCGAGATCGTCTCGACCGACAATGTTCATCACGCAGATCTGATCATCGGCGGCGACATGATCGAGGCAATCGAAGCACAAGCCGAACCGGCACTAAAGCAAGATCGCATCTATGACGCGCGCGATTGTTTGGTCCTGCCCGGCATCATTGACATTCATGGCGATGCCTTCGAGCGCATCGTACAGCCGCGCCCCGGCCTGATGTTTCCTATGGATGTAGCCCTGAAAGAAGCCGACCGGCAGATGATGACCAACGGCATCACCACCGCCTATCACGGGCTGGCCATCAGTTGGGAGCCGGGCCTGCGCAGCATGCAGACGGCGCGGGACTTCATGAGCACGCTCACAAGCCTTGGGTCAGACCTGGCCGTGGATACCAAGGTCAATATGCGCTGGGAGACCTTTGCCTTTGACTATTGCGACGAGGTGATTGGCTGGCTGAAAACCGACCCGGCCCATATCCTTTCCTTCAATGATCACACCACCACCAATCTGGGTCACAAAATCCAGTCCAGCAAAATCGGGCGCCTGGCGGATCGCTGCGGCCTCACCCGCGAAGAGGCCGTTGCCATGCTGCATGAAGTCTGGGAGCGCCGTGAGGAAGTGCCCGCCGCCATTGATCGCATGGCAAGTGAGGGGCGTGCGCTTGGAACAAAAATGTTTGCCCATGATGAAGATGCCATCGAGGTCAGACGTCAAAATCGCCAGATGGGCATCAGCGTCTCGGAATTTCCCATGACGGAAGACACAGCCGATGAAGCCCGCGACCATGGCGAGGCCATCATTCTTGGCTCTCCCAATGTCTTGCGTGGTGGTAGCCAGAATAATGCCCTTGATGCCACCAGTGCTATCAAGCAAGGACGCTGCACTTGCCTTGCTTCGGACTATTATTACCCTGCCATGATGTTTGCCGCTTTCAAGCTGGTGGACGAACAGGCCATGAGCTTGCCCGAAGCATGGAAGCTGATTTCGCTGAATGCCGCCAAAGCCGCCGGACTGGACGATCGGGGTGCCTTGGAAGTCGGCAAGCGGGCCGATATACTTGTTGTCGATAAATCGAGCCGCCGCATCAAAGCCGTGTTCGTTGCGGGGCAAAAGGTATTGGAACATGAGTAAAAGACTGAATATCGCCAGCGTTGATCAAGATGAGCTGGAGCGTATTCGTGCCATCGCAGCCAAGCCCTATGGCAACAAGAGCCAAAGGGCCATCTGGCTGCAAATCTATGACCGCCTCTCCAATGCCTGCATCCATGGTCCGTTGAGCGCAGGGTCTCGCCTGCCCAGCGAAAATGATCTGGCCGACTTGTTTGATGTCAGCCGGGTCACCATGCGCCGCGCCCTCACAAAATTGCAGCAGGAAGGGCAGCTGCAAGCCCGCAAAGGTGTCGGCATCTTTGTCCGCCAGCAACCGACCCGTTATGCGATCAGCTCAAACATGCGCTTCATCGAAAGCCTCAATGTCGATGCCGAGCAGATCAAAACCCATACCCTTTCGCTATCCCGTCGCCCGGCCAGCATGAAAGCAATAGAAGCCCTTGGGCTGAAGCAGGACACAGAAGTGATCTGCCTGGACCGCATTCGCACGCTGAATGACGAGCCGGTCTATTTCACCACCAAGGAATTCCCGGCAGATCTCTTTCCCGATTTCGAAGCAGTATATGAGGCACGCCAATCGGTCGCTGATGTTTATCAGGCCCATGGCATCAAGGATTTCAAGAGAGTGGAGACGCGGATCTCGGGGGGCTTTGCCCATAGCAATGAGGCCGAGGCCCTGCAACTGACCCATCGCACACCATTGATGCGCACCAGCGCCATCAATAGCGACACCAAGGGCAAGCCAATCGACTTCAGTCTGGGCCGGTGGCCGCTTGCCAGCGTCGAGTTGATTTTCAACGAACAATAGCTTTTACCTATTCATTTTTAGAGATTAGAGCGAGTTCTTGTCCGAAAAGTTGCAGCACTTTTCGGACAAGAACTCGCTTCAAGAGGTTTATGACACGACACAAGAACTGACGATCAACGCGCGCCCCTATCCTCTGCCTGCTATCGGATGGCGCAGGTACGACAATTGATTTCCGACAGAATTTCATATGGAATTTCAATTACGTACATCTGTAGCGGTTGCAAACAATCTGCGATGAGTTGAAGCTTTTCTCCAGACAGAATGACTTCCCGCTCGGCTCCTTCATCCGAGCGCTCGTACCGGAGGCAAGAATGACCCACTCGCTTCGCAAATGCGGTCCTCTCCTGACCG
Source organism: Cohaesibacter gelatinilyticus (assembly GCF_900215605.1). Lineage (NCBI taxonomy): Bacteria > Pseudomonadati > Pseudomonadota > Alphaproteobacteria > Hyphomicrobiales > Cohaesibacteraceae > Cohaesibacter > Cohaesibacter gelatinilyticus. The sequence continues at coordinate 306,023 of NZ_OBEL01000002.1, forward strand.
CTCTTCTTTTCCTGATCGCCACCACAGGCGAGACATTCGCCCAAGGCTGGACGACAAAAACCGCCCGCAATCCGGCAGGGGGCATCAACGCCCTTGGTTGGGTGAGCAATGGTTTTTCCAGAATTACCCTTTATTGCGGCAATGATCGCTCACGGATCCGCATCACCTTTGAAGAGCTCCCCATGCCTGCCTCCATGAAGCGGCAGGACAAACGCGCCAATTTCGTTCTTGGCATGGACTTGGGCAATGGCAAGATCCGCAAGGTGCGCATTCCAACCTATTATGTTGCAAGTGAAGACACATGGCTGGGCCATGTCATGTTCAGCTACCCGCAACTGGAATCTTTTGGCAAAGCCAAACGTTTTCTGGTTTATCGCCCGAACGGCTCCATCGCCAAAACTTTCTCGGCCAAGGGCTCTTTGAAGTTCGAAGAAAAACTCCACGAAGCATGCTACACCTGACAGGTTTGGCAACAAGCCTTTCACAAACCCAATCAAAAGCCGAGCTATCACTGCTTGTCTTTTCGCGTTCAGGTTGACCTATGCAACCTCGATTACTAGGCTCAGATCTCCTCATGATTTGGGATCAAAGACATGAAGCTGATAAAGCCAAGCATCGATCATATTTCAGCCTATAGTGATGCGCTTCAAAGAGGCTGGTCACCAGAAAACCTGCGTGTCGAAGCCGGGCAGGAACAGCTCGATAAAATCTCAAAAGACGCCGAAACCTTCGTGGCCAATCTCGATGACCCTACAGCAAAGGGGGGACCTATCATCTTGCCAGATGGTTCGCAGGTTTCACGCCTGCCAAGCATTCGTCGCTGGATATGGGACGATGACTTTTGCGGCCATATCAGCCTGCGATGGAAGCAAGGAACGGAAGAGTTGCCCTCAACCTGCTCCGGCCACATAGGCTATTCCGTCGTCCCTTGGCGGCAGAGAGAAGGACTAGCCACAGCGGCTCTTGTCGCTCTTCTGCCCGAAGCCAAGGCCGTGGGGCTGCAATATGTCACCATCACCACGCATCCCACCAATCCTGCTTCTATCAAAGTGATAGAAAAGGCGGGCGGCACGCTGATGAAAAGCTATGTGTCCGATAGTGCTCTTGGTGGACAGGAAACGCTGGAATTCCGCATCTCTTTGACAGATTGACCAGCTTGAGCGGTGATTCTGCAAGCCTTCAAACTTAGGCTCCGAACGCCAGACGGACGAGGCTGGAAAGGCAGATGGCGATCAAAAGCCCCAAACAAAAACGGCGATAATAGATCTGCAAGCTAGGCCGGAATGCCCAAGCCCCAAGAAAGACACCTGCCAGTGCGAAGGGAGCCAGGATCATCCCTCGGACGATGGCGGTTTCGGTCATAACACCATACAGCACCATATGGCCCAGTGTTGTGAACATCCCGATGAACAGGAACATGGTCAGGGCTGCACGCATCTGTGTTGCCGGAGAGCGGCTCGCCAATACATAAAGCGCGACCACCATGCCACCAACGGACGCCAGGCCAGTGACAATCCCGGCAGTTGTTCCCACTACATAGCGCCCCGTTTTGTTTGTCAGAGCTGCTGGCATCGATCGGGAAAATTGCAGGAGAGTAAGCGTCAGGATTACCAGGACAGCGATCAACTTTGAAAGATCGGGCGAAACGGTCACAGTGGCCATCAAACCAAGGGGCATACCTATGAAGGATCCGATTGCGAGAGGCCAGACATGGCTCATGTCTGCATCACGCATGCCACCGCGAAACATCACCAGGCTGGCTGCGCTTTCCATCACATAGAGGATCGGAATCAGCTCAACCGGCGGCAGGATCAGTACAAGACAAGCCATGGCCACGGCAGAAAGACCAAAACCAGCAAAGCCACGCACGCCTCCCGCCAACAGCGCAGCACCGCAACAAATAGCCCATTCCCATTCTGATAGGCCGGCAAATAAAACAGCGTCAGACAAAGGACACCCCAATTGCATCAATCTGCGTTTTAGATCTTGTTTTAGAAATCCCGAGCCAGCCCTCTCCCCCTCCCAACCACCCGTCATGGTATCCTCGCGGACGGTTGGGAGGGGAGAGGGCTGGACATGCTCTTAAAAGTCTGATTCAGAGACTTTTAAATCGGGCAATTAGAATTTAGTCCGAACTTGCTACTGCGAGATTGCATTTGCAATGCGATTATTTGCAGATATATACTGCAAATATGCAGCTATCAAATTGGGATGATTATCGGATATTGCTCGCACTGGCCCGCGCGAAAAGCCTGAGCGGTGCCGCAAGTCTGCTTGGGCTCAATGCCACAACGATTTCGAGGCGGATCAAGGCTATGGAAAGTCGCGTAGGATCGACACTGATCACCCGCGACAAGCAGGGTTCCACATTCCTGACCCAACTTGGGCAAGCCATTGCCGATCATGCAGAGAATATGGAACAGCATGCCCATGCGGCGGATGCACTGATCGGTCACGAAACTCCGCTTAGTGGAACAGTGCGTGTGACGGCGGTTCCATTCCTTCTCAACCGCTTGCTCATGCCATGGCTCGCCGAGTTCTCTGCTGAACATCCGGGCTTGAATGTCAGCCTGATCCCCGACAGCAAAAATCTCAGCCTCTCCCGTCGCGAAGCAGACATTGCCCTTCGGTTTGGTGACCCGGAGGAAGGGGGAGACGCAGTTCTGGCACAAAAGATAGGAAGCGTTGTCTTTTCCGTCTTCACCGCAAAAACAAAAACCCAACTTGCCTATGAAGAACGTCCCTGGCTTGGTTACGATCCCATAGCAACGCACCTTCCGCAAGCCAAGTGGACACAGGACCTCGCCCAGCAAAATGGGGGGGTCTATTCAAACCTGCTGATGCATGATCTGGAAACCGCTTTCGAGGCAGCGCTTGCCACCAGAACGCGCGCTCTATTGCCTGTGTTGATTGCCCGCCAGGACTCACGCATGATCGAGCTTCCACTTCCCTCTGAAATACCCACCATGAAGCGCGACGTCTGGCTTTTGCGCAACAAGGACATGCGCGGTGTCGAACGCGTCGATGCCGCCATTGCCTGGCTGACCAACGCAAACATGTTTCAGTAGACCTATCTCCGAGAACAGATCCCTCAAAAGGCAAAAAGCCGAACCATCGCTGGTTCGGCTTTCAGTTGAATTTTTTGATCGCTTTTGTGTTAATTATCCCATTTGGGCAATGGATCATATCCAAGCTGCAGCAGCACGTGAGGAACATCGACAAAGACCCAATTTTCAATCAGCAAATCTCCTTCGCGCCGCCACCAATCACAAACCCGCATGAAAACACGCTCATGGCTTGGTCCCTGCCCGAGAAATGGCTTCACATTGATACCGGTGAGAGACGGCCAACCACCCGAGCAAGTGTAATTACCTTCGCCAAATCGCGTGAAATGCCGGGTAAGACCATTATTTTTCGAACCTCCGGACCATCCCTCGAATTGCGCCTCGAACGGCACCTGAAAGGATGCAAATTCCTCAACACCAATAAAAGTGCCAAAGGCTCCCGGCCCATACCACATCATATTCTTGTCCCAATAGGGTCGCCATTCCTCATCTGCTGTCGCCAATCGAGCCAGCATGTCCGTTACGATCTGATAGCTGCGCTGACCTTCTGCCGGATCCGCAGCTTCCCGGATAACTCCATCATGACTGGCAGGACCATGGATCAATCCTCGATAACCCGGCTTGACGCCAGGCCCCATATCCAGCGGCCATTGTTTGCAGGCGATCATCAGCTCCGGAATATCGAAATAGATATAACTCTCAACAGCCCGACCGCCTTCCATGTGATGAAATTCTCCATAGCGGAGATAGCAAAGGTCATCCGTCGGATTAAGGCCAATCCAGTCTTTGACAAACCGACCTACATAATAACCGGTTGAGCTGACCCAGGTCTGACCTTCAAACTGGCCAGCCATGACGATATCATCGCGCCGATAGAGACCTTCGAATGAACACTGAAGTGGTCGGACCACATCATCAGCATAGAATGCAGCACCCGTGATTTGATTGAACGGGTGCACGACGTTGATGGTTGCATCGGTTGCAAAAAATCGCATCGAGGCATTGGAAAAATCGCCGGGATGGCGCATGGCAGTGGCATAGGCCAAATAGGCCGCTCGATCATGATGGGACATGATTGTTCCTTTTGAATTGTGAGAATTTGAAAGACAGCACTCAGCCGGTACACGGACCAGCACGCATTCTCGCAAAAGGAATTCTGCCCGGGCGTTTTGAGCGAATAGCCAAAAGGCGCAGTTTTGCTCTGCGGCCTTTTGTCAAAACGGATTGCAAGCTAAAAACACCCATGCATCATCCGTACCTCAGATATCAGTTCCATGCAATAGGGGCAGCCAATAGCCGCCCCAATGCAAAAATGCACATCCCACCAAACAAAAAAGCCGAACCAGTGCTCAAAGGCCTTGGCTCGGCTTCTTTGGAAGTGATCTGGGATGGATCAGATACTTCAGCAAAAGGCTGGCGCTGAGAGACACCTGCCTATCCAACTAAACTTGGGACACGAGGGTCTCGCGGGATTTGCGCACTTTCTTCATTGGCAACAACCAGTCACCTTCATTGTCGCGATAGCCAAGAGGCAGCAACAGGACGGAACGCAAGCCGCGCTCTTTCAGTCCCAGAATCTCATCGACTTTCTCCGGCTCGAAGCCTTCCATCGGGGTGCTGTCGACTTCCTGCTCGGCGGCAGCGACCAGTGCCACACCAAGGGCGATATAGGCCTGACGCGCAGCATGGGCGTAATTCACCTCGGCCGGGCGCGGCAGATAATTGGCCTTCAGATTGTCATAATATTCTTTCGCCATCGGGATTTCGCCGCGCTCGTCATTCAGCTGATTGGTGACAGCGTCGATGCGATCTGCGGTGTAATTGTCCCAGGCGGCAAAGACCAGAAGATGGGAGCCATCATTGATCTGTTGCTGGCCCCAGGCCACTTCGCTGATTTTGGCACGCACATCCGGGTCACTCACAACAATCAGCTCAAATGGTTGGGTGCCGCTGGAAGTTGGCGTCATGCGGATCGCCTCGATGATAGCATCCACTTTTTCCTGTGGCACAGCTTTGGCCGGATCCATTTTCTTGGTGGCATAACGCCAGTTGAGATGATCCAGAAGCGACTTGTTTGTCATGTCTCAATCCTGTTGTAGAGCATAGGTTGTCGAAGCACGATATGTGCAGTATACATTTGTTACCGACTATCTAGTAAGAACCGAGAGATGTTGCAAGAAGGCACATTTTTGCGCCTCGGTTACACGGAGGAAACCGCATGAAAACTCAGGACCAATGCCCGCAATGCTCGCGCATCAATGAGGTGCTGTCCCGAGTGGGGGATCGCTGGAGCGTACTGATCGTGATTTCCCTGGCGCGCTATGGGACGCTGCGCTTCAATGAGCTGAAACGGAATCTTGGTATTTCCCAGCGCATGCTCAGCCGCACCCTGCGTGAGCTGGAACGCGACGGTCTGGTCAATCGCACCTATCATCCAACCATCCCGCCCAAGGTGGAATATAACCTCACTCCAATGGGCGAGTCCTTTCGCCAACCCGTGGAGATACTGGGCCAATGGGCGCTGGACAATATCACCAATATCGACGCCGCCCGCGAAAAATTCGAAGCCAATCATGCAGATGCCTAGCTTCAACATCAGGAGATTGATGACAAGGCACGTTTGTCATCCACACCGTCCGTCACGATCAGGCTCGTTTGGATCGTTGGAAAATAGGGCAATCTTATTGCCCTGAGGATCCCGAAGATAGCCAACATAAAAACGAGGTCCATATGCATCACGAAAACCCGGCTGTCCCTCGTCCGAGCCGCCTGCAACCAGCGCTGCGGTATGAAGCTCGCGAACCTGTTGTTGAGAGCCAGCCTTGAACGCAATCATCGCCCCATTCCCGGCCGAAGCCGGGTGTCCATTGAAGGGCGATTTGATGTAGAAGTCCGGCAGTGCAAAAGCCTGATCAGGTTGCTTGCGCAGCGTACAGCTTATGCCGTCAGAGCGTTCCTCCAGATCATAATCCAGCGCTGGTAAAAATGCAGAATAAAACCGCTTTGCACGAGCGATATCATCAACTCCGACAGTGACATAGGAAATCATACTTGCCTGTTCCTTTTTGAAAGTCCGGCTATGGCAACAAAAGAGATGAGCAATATTAGGATGTAAACTCATGAATTGGAAGAATTTGGCAGGAATAGAAAAACGTCCTATTCTTCAGACACCTTCTTGCTCCAAGCCAGCAGCAGGATCTGTCCTTATCTGCCTTCAAAGGCAAGCCGGATCCCGAGAAGCAGGAAGGCAGCTGAAAAGCTTCGCTTCATCCAGACAAGGATCGCAGGTCTTTGCTCGATATGGGTGCGGATATAGCCGGCAAAAACCCCATAACCCATGAACACGACGAAGGTCATGGCCATGAATATCCCGCTCAACAGCAGCATCTGCCCAAAAGGCGAAGAAGATTGGGCAGGCACAAACTGGGGAAGGAATGCCAGAAAGAACAGGGAAAGCTTCGGGTTCAGAATATTGATCAGAAAACCGGTAAGAGCTGTCCCGACGAGCGATCCCTTGTCAGCATCCCCCTCGAACTGGATGGGACCGTCTTCTTTCATGATCGACCATGCAAGATAGAGCAGATAGGCAATTCCGAACCATTTCACCGCATGAAACAACAACGCACTTGTATGCAGCAGGGCTGCCAACCCAAGGATCGCAGCTGTCATATGTGGCAGGATGCCAAAGGTGCATCCGGTAGCAGCAGCCAGACTTGCCCCCGCTCCGCGCGATAATCCCACACCAATCACGTAGATCACACCGGTACCCGGCGCTATGACGACAATGAAGGACGTCATCAAAAACTCAACCCACATGACCAACCCCTTTCACTTCTTGCGTACAATAGTCGGCATCTGGCGTCAGCAAGAGCGCAGTCTCGGGGAGAGTGCCAATCGCCTTTGACAGGATATCGCTCAGTTCCAAAGACAAGGCGTCGACATCCCGGGCGCTCTTTTCATGCAAGGCCTCGGCAACAATCAGCGCTTTGCTGGTAGTATGCGAAACCGCCGACAGCCTGCTTTGCCGGTTTGCCCATCGTCGGGCATGGGCATTGCCCTGATCATCGGCAAAAATGACTTCCCCAATATCGGGATTTTCAATCGCACCGGAAAAAGCGTGATATCGCTCGCTGCCATCCGCCTGTCTCACACAAAGATCACCCGCGACATGATCAAGATCGAACACAGCCACCGGAACAGCATAGGCGGCAGAGGCTGCATTGCACAGGTCGATAAGCGGATGCAGAGACGGTAACGCACCATCTTTTCTAAGGCGTCGCAGCAAAGCCTCAGAAGCACAGCGATATTGAGTTGGCTTGAGTCCCATCGCCGAATAAGCTCTGCGCCAGGCCTGTATTTCCACAAACACACCTTCCGTCTTCTCTGTCAGGCGTTGCGTTGCCCGCGCAGTAAGCCCAGCAACCGCAGCAGTCACATCAAGATCGGAATATATGTTTGTCGTTCGAAGGATCGCAGTTGAGCGATCAGGAAAAGCTTGCTGCATGAAACTGGAATAGGAAAAACGCATCACTCACCTCATGATTTTTAAAAACCATAGGTGAGCAATCTCCCCCGGTATTGAACAATATTGCAGATCAAGCGCATTGCCGGAAAGAAAAGCGTCCCGGTGTCACCCCCATTTGCCTCGCAAAGCTGCGCGTCAGATGGCTCTGATCGGAAAATCCACATGCAGAGGCAACATCAGCAAGAGAGGACCCTTTCAGGATCATCCGCTTTGCCCGTTTCACCCGGTGCTGGGTAAGATAGGCATGAGGGGTTGTTCCCAGTTCACGCGAGAACATACGCAGAATTTGATATCGACTGGTATCCGTAGCCATTGCAAAATCATTCAAAGATAACGACGCATCATAATGTTGGCGGATCATATCCAGCACCAATTGAACCTGACGGGAACAGCTGGAGCGTGCTGCCCGGGTTTGGGCGCCATTGCGGTGCAACAAGACATCAAGCGCCAATATCATCTGCTGTTCCACATGATCACGGTCCGCTCGCTCTGCATGCATGGCAGCGAGCGCATTGATGACCAGACGCGACGTCGCTCTGGATTGAATGACCGGCAGGGAAAATTCCGCAGCCCCAATCGGAATATCGGTGAGCTTGGAAAGCGCCGCTGGTGAGAGATACAACATGCGCCAATAGCGCGGACATCCCTTGCGGCCAATACCATCGTGCAACTCCGCGGGATTCACACTGATCACATCACCGCTCTGTGCTTCGACAAGGCCACGGCCACTCCAGCTATCCTGACCACCGTCCGCAATATATCCAAAGCCAAACTCGTCATGAGTATGCCTTGGAAAGGTGCGATCCGATCGGATAGAGATCGCATCAATACCTTCAATCACGGTTTGGTGGCGTATCGCTTTGTGCATGCACGAAATGCTATCAGAGATCTGACAGGTTCGTCTACAACCACCTTATTGGGATGTCTGGAAGATATCTTATTTGAAATGCTTCTGAATAAAATCAAGCAGCGCAATTGTAAGATCGCCGGATTTGTCCAGACTTGGCAAATGCGCGGCATCTTTTAACTCCAAACTGGAACAATTCACGATCCTTTGCGCAGCCAGGCGGGAACGATCCTTGATATGCGGGAAATCCAGATCACCCCAGATCATGAGAGATGGCACATAGCATCTGGTCACAATGGTGACCAGATGAATAACACATCTTTCGCACTCCATATGATAAACACTTCAAGAATACACCCTTTCCGCCATATCTCATCACGGCTGAAAGGATCCGCCATCAGAAGGAGCTGATAAGGTCTTCAAAACCTGCGCATGCAGCTCCCGATTGGCAGCGGATACGACCGCACCATCGGACGTCATGGACAGAGCTTGCCCATTCCAATCGGTCATGACCCCGCCAGCTGCCTCTACAACGGCCGAAACGCTGAGATAGTCATAGGGCTGAAGATCATAATCAATCACCACATCCACATGACCCGCAGCCAGCAGTGCATGCGGATAGCAATCATAGGCAAACCGGCGTGTCTGACCGATGCTCAACAAGCGATCAAATATCACAGGATGATCACGACAGATTTTTTCGCCCTCATTTATGTAGAGAATTGCATCATTCAGGCTCGTTTGGCCGGAGGTTTGAACAAGCTGGCCATTCAGGGTTGCGCCTTTGCCTTTTTGGCCCATGAAGATCTCGTTCAGAACGGGCATGCAAATGACCCCCAAATCCGGTTTACCATCCGTCAGATGAACCAGCAGGAAACCGAAAAGCGGATGCCCGGACAAGAAGGACCGCGTACCATCAATCGGATCGACAACCCACATATGGTCCTTTTTTCCGTCCTCCAGGCCATGTTCCTCACCCAGAATACCGTGATCGGGAAAATGAGTTTTGAGATAGCGACGCACTTCTGTTTCAACCGCCCTGTCCGCTTGCGTAACCGGACTTTCATCTGCTTTGAACTCGACCCCCAATGCCCCCCGGAAAAAATGCATGGCGGTTTTTGATGCCAACGCACTCATCGTTTCGGCATGATCAGCAATCGTCATCATGGTCGTCATCGCATTTCCTCAACTCATATCCGGCATTATATGGCATCTGCTTACCGCAATATTTCAAAAGACATCCGGTTCAAGAAGGCAGCCTAAAAGTCTCAATTAGAGACTTTTAGATTTGGTACTAAGACTTGACGCGTTCCATCTTTGGATCATAGAGCGGGTGAAGAGTAACCGCACAGGGCACGCGCTCGGTTGCAACCTCAAGCTCGAACTCTCCCGACGTCACAAAATCCGCATCCACCCCATCCGGATGGCGCACATAGCCATAGCCAATGGACTTGTCGACGGTATATCCGAACCCGCCGGAGGTCAGCCATCCAACCCGCTCACCATTGCGGTAGATTGTTTCCCGCCCAAGCAAAATGACCGAAGGATCAACGGTAAAGCATGCCAGCATCTTTTTGACACCTTCAGCCTTTTGCTTCTCGGCTGCAGCCCGGCCCTTGAAATCAATGGCCTTGCGCAGCTTGACCGCCCAGCCCAGACCTGCCTCGAACGGCGTATGATCAGGTCCGATATCAGAGCCCCAGGCACGATAGCCTTTTTCCAGTCGCAAGGATTCGATGGCGCGATAACCGGCATTCACCAGTCCATGCTCCTCCCCCGCACGCATGAGCGCCTGATAGACCGTCTGCGCATATTCGACCGGAAGATGCAGTTCCCAGCCCAGCTCTCCCACATAGGTGACACGAAGCGCCTGAACCGGGCAACCGGCAATGCCAATGGTACGGATAGTGCCAAACTTGAACCCATCATTGGACACATCATCCCGCGTGACCTGTTCCAAAATCATCCGGGCATTGGGGCCCATCAAAGATAGAACAGCGTTTGATGAGGTGATGTCGAACAGCTGACAATTCATGCCTTTTGGGATATTCCGGCTGATCCAGTCAAAATCATGGGTAGCAAAGCCTGTACCGGTGACAATATAGAATTCATCCAGAGCGACACGTGCAACGGTCAGATCACATTCAATGCCACCATGATCGTTCAGCATCTGCGTATAAATCAGTGATCCAACCGGCTTGTCGATGTCATTGGCACAGATCCAGCTTAATGCTGACGTTGCATCCGGACCCTTCATCGCAAATTTGGCAAAGGATGTCTGATCAAACAGAACGGCTGCTTCACGGGCGGCCTTATGCTCACGTCCCACAGCCTCAAACCAGTTTTGCCGGCCAAAGCTATAATCGTCCTTGGGGCTCTCTCCTCTGGCGGTGTCCGCAAACCAGTTCGGGCGTTCCCATCCGAGCTTTTCGCCAAAACAGGCCCCTTGCGAGGCAAGAATGTCGTAAAGCGGCGATTTGCGACAGGGTCTTCCGGAATTATTCTCCTCATATGGCCAGGCCATGGTATAATGCTTGCCATAGGCTTCTACTGTTCTGGTGCGTATCCAGTCAGTATCGAAATGCGGGCGACCAAAGCGGCGTATATCCGCCGACCAGAGATCGAAAGGTGGTTCACCCTTATGCACCCATTCGGCAAGCGCCATGCCTGCCCCACCACCGGCTGCAATACCAAAGGCATTAAAGCCTGCACCAACAAAGAAGTTACGCAATTCCGGCGCTTCCCCAACAATGAAGTTGCCATCGGGTGTGAAGCTCTCCGGCCCATTGGTCAACATCTTGATACCTGCAGTCTCCAGCGCCGGAACGCGACCCAGCGACAATTCCATCAGCTGTTCGAAATGATCGAAATTGCTGTCCAGCAAGGAATAGTGGAAACCCCGGGGTATGCCATCGACCGCCCACGGAATGGGATTGGGCTCGTACCCACCCATGACAAGACCACCGACTTCTTCCTTGTAATAGGTCAAACGATCAGGATCACGCAGTGTCGGTAGGGTCGAGGTGACACCTTCAATAGGTTCCGTCACCATGAACTGATGTTCCATTGGCACCAGAGGGACATTCACACCAAAACGCTGGGCAAAAGTCCGGGTCCATTGCCCGGCACAGCAAATGACTTTCTCGCACTCGATGCGACCATCTTCAGTAATGACAGCACGAATTTTGCCATTCTCGATTTCGATATCCGTGACCTTGGTATCCTCGAAAATCCTGGCCCCGGCCATACGCGCGCCCTTTGCCAGCGCCTGGGTAATATCCGACGGGTTCGCCTGGCCATCAGTCGGTAGAAAAGCCGCTCCGACCACATCGGAAATATCCATCAATGGCCACAATTCCTGCGCCTCCTGCGGTGTCAGAAGTTCCATCGGCAAGCCGAAACTGTGCGCGGTCGTCGCCTGTCTCTTGACCTCGGTCCAGCGTTCCTCGTTGCAGGCCAAACGCAGACCGCCATTCATTTTCCACCCGGTACCAAGTCCGGTTTCCTCCTCGATCTTGTTGTAAAGATCGACCGAATATCCCAGCAACTGGGTGATATTGGCGTTGGAGCGCAATTGACCGACAAGACCCGCCGCATGGAAGGTGGTGCCCGATGTCAGCTTCTTGCGTTCCAGCAAGACGGTATCGGTCCAGCCGAGCTTGGCCAGATGGTAGGCAGTCGAGCAGCCAATGATGCCACCGCCGATGATTACAGCCTTTGCGGTAGAAGGAAGTTTAGTCATTTCAATCCTCAACTCATTCGAAATTCATCAAGAGCGGCTCGAAAACCGGACAGGTTTTCCTCGGTATAGGCCGCATAGTCAAAATCGATCCGGGACGTTATTTCCGAAACCATGCTCCACATCGTCTCGCGCAGAAGTGAAGCGCATTTCATGGCCGAATAACGATGGCGCAGTTCATCACCCACCGGTCCTTCGAAATAGCTTTCCAGAAGCCATTCTTCCTGATCAGGAGCAAGCCCGTTATTCGAAGCCAATCCGCCAAGATCGAACAAGGGACTGTTGAACCCGGCATAGTCGAAATCGATCAGCCATAAGCGCTTGCCGTCATCCAGGATATTGCCACTCAGCAGATCATTATGACCAAAGACAATATCGAAAGGACCAGCCGCCGCCTCCAGCATGTTCGCCGCGTCCAGAAGTTGCCCGAGCAATGGGACATGCACGGAATTCCGCTCTTGCAAGGTTGATGCATAGTCCCGGATCACATGAAAAACCCAGAAAACCAGCGCAGGCCCTTTCAGATATTTCGGCACCTCTGTATGGCACCGTTTCACCAGTTCAAGCACACGCGGCAACATATCCGCAGCACGAACATCTTCGGGACGAAGTGTACGGCTTTCGACATATTCCAGAACGGTCAGATTGCCCGAAGCATGAAGCACCGCAGGAGACAATCCTGCGCAATGGGCAGCACGAGAGGCCGCCAGCTCGTTGAAACGCATGACCTGATGCAGCGGAATGTCATCCCCAACTCGAACGACATATTTGCTGACATCGTCTTGAACCAGATAATTCTCATTGGTAATTCCACCTGTCAGCGGTTCGATGCTGATCTGCCCATTCCACAAGGACAAAGCGCCAATTTGGGAGTGCAACTCTGCTTCAGTCATGTGTCATCTCTCCAATCCAAAACGCTCACGCGCACCTCTGGCTCCGGCCTTTACCAGACGGTCCGCAATGATAGCGATGAAAGCAATTGCAAGCCCCGCCACCAGTCCACGGCCGATATCCGCTTTTGTCAGAGCGATATAAACTTCCTGCCCCAGATCCCTGGTTCCCACGAGCGCAGTAATTACCAGCATGGACAGTGCCAGCATGATGGTCTGGTTCAGGCCCAGCAAGATCTCCGGCAATGCCATGGGAAGACGTATGTGGCGAAGCAATTGCGCTTTGGTGCAACCGCAGACCTGACCAGCTTCGATCAATTCCTGCCCCACACCACGAACACCGTGGGCGGCATAGCGCACAGCTGGCGCCAAGGCATAAAGAACAATGGCTATCATGGCCGCAAAGTCCCCGACGCGGAAAAGCATCACCACAGGGATCAGATAAACAAAGCTGGGAAGGGTCTGAAGCGTATCGATGAAAAGATCAATCACCACACCCGCACGCTTGTTCAGTGCAGCCAGAATACCCAGCGGCACACCAATCAGCGTTGCCAATATCACCGATGCGCCACACAGATAGACCGTCACCATGGCCTTTGTCCAAAGGCCACTCAGGGCGATCAGCGCGGATAGACCACCACATAAAAGCGCCAGTCGCCAGCCGCCAGCACGCCAGCCAAGGAACGTCAGCAACGCAATGGCAACAGGCCATGGAATACCAAGCATGACGCGTTTGATCGGCAACATGAACCAATGCAGAAAGAACACTTTCAAGGCTTCGAACAGGTCAAAGAAATTCACGTTCAGATATTTGATCGTGTCGTTCCAGAATGTTCCTGTGGTCAATATCTGTCCGTCTGGGTATTTCAGCAAGAAAGGCGCGAATTGCCCCAAAAGCCAGGTCACCAGAAGAAGACCGACAACCAGAATAGTGCGCTTGTGGCGGGAAAACCACGAGCCTGTGGCGGCCTTGTGAATCTGTCCGACGCGCTTTTGCATGGCATGGCTTAGCCGGTCTATTGCAATGGCAAGAACCACAATGGCAATACCGGCTTCGAAGCCAGCACCGATATCCAGCCGACGCAACGCCGCCAGAACATCAAATCCAAGTCCACCCGCTCCGATCATCGATGCGATGATCACCATATTGAGCGTCAGCATGATAACCTGATTGACCCCGACCATCAGCGTAGGGGAGGCCGATGGCACCAGGATGCGCCACATCAATTGACGCTGGGTAGCACCGGTTATGCGTCCGAAATCCACGATTTCCGGGTCCACCGCCTTCAGTGCCAGAATGGTAACACGCACCATCGGCGGCGTGGCATAGATGATGGTTGCCACAAGAGCCGAAACCGGCCCAAAGCCGAACATGAACAGGATCGGCACCAGATAGGCAAAAATCGGGATCGTCTGCATCAAATCAAGGATCGGCGACAAGATCCGCTCACCCACGGGATGGCGATAGGCCCAGATACCGGTCAGCAAACCGCCGACAGCACCGATTGGAACAGCAATCACAACCGAGGCCAGCGTGACCATGGCGCTATCCCATTGCCCGAATATGGCCAGATACAAAAAACAGGTTCCGACCAGCGCCGCCAGACCCCAATCCCTGCAATAATGACCCAGCGCAATCACCGCGGTGGTGACCACAATCCAGCTTATGGCAGGCAGGATTGTCTGTACATCAGCCCCCTGCCCAACAGTAAAGCCAGTAGCAAGCAAGGCCAGAACAAAATCATAGGGTTGTTCGATCAACCAGGCCAACGCCCGGGTCAGATCTGTAAAGGAAAGAGGTCCGATTGCTGCATCTTCAACAAGCCATTTCATCCCTGCGGAAATATAGGTGTTGAACTTGATGATCCATGCCGAAGGCACCTTGATGAGCCAGCGGGCATCCAGCCACTTGGCCAGATCCCGTCCATAAGTCCCCAGGATCACCGTCAACACGATAAATCCGGGCGTGATCAGGGACCGCATTTCCATACGCCAGTTCATGCCGGAACATCCCCGCCAAACAATATATGGGCGATGGCCATACGGTCTATGGCCCCTATGATAGTGCTGGCCTCGTCCATGACGGGAACCGGTTTTTCAGCCGCGATGACACGCTCTGCGACCTCAGAAATCCTTGCAGCCCTTGGCAAGGGTTCTCCCTCACCAACCATATCCGGGTTCATCAGCTGACCAACGGTCAATACTTTGGAGCGCGGGATGTGTTTTGTGAATTCGGACACATAGTCGGTCGCAGGATTAAGGACCAGATCCTCCGGTGTTGCCACCTGAATGACCTCACCATCTTTCATGATGGCAATCCGGTCCGCCAGACGTACGGCCTCCTCGAAGTCATGCGTAATGAAGACGATTGTCTTGTGCAATCGCGCCTGAAGGCTGAGAAACTCGTCCTGCATTTCGCGACGGATCAGCGGATCCAGAGCTGAAAAAGGCTCGTCCAGAAACCAAAGATCCGGCTCGGTCACAAGCGAACGTGCAATGCCCACACGTTGCTGCTGACCACCAGAAAGCTCGCGCGGATAATTGTCCTCACGTCCCTTCAGGCCAACCAGTTCGATGACCTCACGCGCCTTGACTTCGGCATCCGGTTTGGACACCGCCTGTATGGTGAGCGGGAACATGACATTTTGCAAAACACTCAAATGAGGAAGAAGAGCAAAATGCTGAAATACCATTCCCATCTTGTGGCGGCGTATATCGATCAGTTCCTCTTCACTGGCACGCAGCAAATCGACGCCATCGAAAATCACCTCGCCTCCGGTCGGTTCGATCAATCTGGACAGACAGCGCACAAGGGTCGACTTGCCCGAACCAGACAAGCCCATGATGACAAAAATCTCACCTTCGGCAATGTCGATATGTGCATTACGCACGGCACCGACCAGGCCCGCCGCATGGATATCATCACCACTTGGGTCTTCAGTTTTTTTCAGAAATGCTTCCGGCTCCGCGCCATATAGCTTCCACAGGTTCCGGCAGGACAGCTTAATCCGGGATGTCATCAAATGGGCTCCGCTTTCCACGCCCAGACGAGCGGGGATCGGCTAATGGATCGGGTGAAAAGAGGTCCCGGAACCTGTCGGTCCCGGGTATATCTTCTTATTTCTTGATCCAACCGGACCAGCGATCCTTGTTGGCATCCATCCAACCGGAGACAACCTTGTCGATATCAACTTTTTCCAGATCCGCCTGCCCGACCATTGCGCTCATCTCGTCATTGGAAACACGGTAAGCATCGATGATCTTGTAGGCACCTGGCCATTTTTCCTTCAACCCGGACCATGCAGCCTTCCAGATTGGACCACGCGGTTTGCCGCAATCATAGGCCATGTTCGGGTTCACACCGACTGACGGATCCGAATAGCATTCCGGCGAATAAGGAGGGAATTCAACAAATTCACCCTCATATTTGGTTGGTGCCCAATGAGGGACATAGACCCACAGGATAATCGGGGCCTTGCGCTGATAAGCCGATTCCAACTCCGCAAACAAAGCCGCATCGGTACCAGCATGAACGACTTCGAAATCGAGTTCCAAAGCTTCTACCCGCTCATCATCAAAGCCACCCCAGGTAACCGGTGCGCCGACATAGCGACCAAGCGGTGCTGTTTCGGTGGTCGCAAATTCTTCGGCACATTCCTTCAAGGCTTCCCAGTTCGGCAAACCCGGGCAGCGTTCTTTCATATAGGAAGGATACCACCATTCTTCGATAGCCATCAGACCGGTCTCACCGATGGTGACAACCTTGCCAGTGGCCGTGGCTTCATCCATAGCTTCCCGACCAGTGGTCTCCCAGATCTCCATCGCCAGATGCAGATCGCCATTTTTCAGTCCGGCAAATTGCGCAATATAGTCAGCCTGAACATATTCGACATTATAGCCAGCCTCTTTCAGGATGGATCCCATGATCTTGGTGTTGATCAACTGACCGGACCAATCATGCAGTGTCAGCTTGATTGGATCGGATGATTCCACAGCGCCCGCAGCCGATATGGAAGTCATCATCGCAAGAGCCATCACGCTCGATTTCAATGCTCGCATTTCTCTCTCCCCTTTGATGTGGTATTTTTAGCTAATTATTTTTATTTATGACAAAAGATCCCATATTCAGAAAATTTGTCAAGTTTAACCACAAAAAGCCACAAAAAAGCTTATAATAAAGGAATATACGAAGCGGAAATCGTCAGAAGATGTTGCTAAATGTGGATTTCCTGTTACAGATGCCGCACATTCGCGACTTACAAACTGAGTGTCGATCATGTCAGCCAAGACAACAAACCAGCGAGAAGAAGAAATCCTGCGAGCGCTTTATCGTGCAGGTGGCTCTTGCCGGGTCCGCTTTCTGGCAAACGAACTCGGTGTGACCTTCGAAACGATACGCCGAAATCTCAGAACGCTTGAAGAACGCAACATCGTGCGCAAGGTTCATGGGGGCGTTCATCTGGTTGAGGAAATTCTCGAACCGACCTTCGAAAGTCGACTGGACAAAATGGTCAATAGCAAGGAAAAGCTTGCCAAGGCTGCAGTCGAGAATATCAGCGATGGCGATTCCATTTTCCTCGATATCGGCACCACCACGGCCTATGTGGCGATGGCCCTGAAAAACCATAGCGATCTGTTTGTGGTGACCAATTCCGTCTTTGTGGCAAGCACGTTATCGACACGCAACAACAACAAGGTTTTCATGGCTGGTGGCGAATTGCGTCCCCATGATGGCGGGGCATTTGGTGTGGAAGCCCAGGATCTCATCCGACGCCTCAATGTCAGATTCGCAATCTTGTCGGTCGGTGCAATCAATGCTGACACCGGCTTCATGCTTCATGACCTGCAGGAAGCCAATCTTGCCAATATCGCCATTGAAAACGCCCAGGTCCGGGTCATTGTTGCAGATGGTGAAAAGCTGGGAAAACGCGCACCGGTTGCCCTGCAGGATATCAGCAGGATCGATTTGTTTGTTACCGACCGTCAGCCACCACGCAATATCCAAAAAATGCTCGAAGAAAACGAAATCGATTTGATTGTTGCCAACGAAAACCAGCCCCAATCCTAGGTTGAGAACCCATTCATCAAGCAAATTCCGCGGGGATAATTGATGGGGCCTGAGCCTAATACCAACGAGTGAAAAGCACCCTATGAATTATCGTTTTCCCTCGTTCGTATGAGACACACGCGAAGCAAAACTTGTCAGATAGTCTCTGATTGATGACCGGTTTGAAGGCTCTGCCAAAATCGCCGAAATCTCTTCCGGTGACAGCTTCATCAGCGCAAACCGAAGAAAATCATCTTCACAAAAATTCTCGCTGACGGTCGAAAGCACAAGACGAAGCTGGGCCAGCATGTCATCGCCCCGATGAGAGGCATGCATAAGTGCAATAGGCTTTCCGACAATCTCATCACGGGACACAAGCCAATCGATTGCATTTTTCAACCCGCCGGGAATGGCTCTTACATATTCGGGACTGGCAATGATCAATCCGTCATGTTCGCGGATCATGGTCACAAAAGACAGAACGGACGCTGACAATGGCTTGGTTTCGGCATCAGGAGAAAAAACGGGAAGATCGGCCAAAGCAGAAAAAACCCTGACCTGATGATCAGGACAGGCGATTTTCGAGACAGCATTCAGCATGGCGGTGTTGGTCGATGCAGCTCGACTGCTGCCGGAGATCGCGAGAATTTTCATGTCTTTTGCTAGGATGATTCGTATAGTCTGACAACAATCGTGTCGAACGGCGAGTGAAGCGGTCGGCATTTTCAAGATCGTCAACTCGGAATTCATCATGAAATTTTCAGGAAAATGCCTTTGCGGTGCAATCACATATGAAGCCGAGGGTTCACCTCTTGTGGTCGCGCAGTGCCATTGTGATGAATGCCGCCGTCTGAGCGGCACAGGGCACACCATTGGCGCCATGTTCCCCTTCACTTCAGTCACCTTGAGGGGAAGTGTGAACACGTTCAAATACAGATCCGCAAAGGGATCAGAGGTTACGAAGGCCTTTTGCGCAACCTGTGGCAGCCCCATATATGGAACCAATTCCCAGACGCCTGACCATCTTACATTGACATTGGGATCCATGGATGATGCCAGTGATCTGAAAATCGAAGTGGTCATCTTTGAACGCGACAAACCCCACTGGGATGAGTTGCCCGAAGATGTCGTCTCCTTCAAAACCCAACCAGACTGGAAACCGGAAAATCAGGACATAAACTCATAAATGAGCTGAATTTGACAGGGCAAATTTTTCTGCTCACAAGAAGTAAAGAGTGCCTTCAATATGGTTCCTTTTCAAACTCTTACGACGTGGTGAGCAGGAACAATCGCTCTATCCTTTGGACGACGACAATGTCACCCTTCTTTCGAAGGACAAAGCTCGGCTTGATTTTTCAACAGGATTTCCTCACCCAATTGGTTCAGAAAATCCCGGATCGCAGCATCATCCCTTTTGCAATAAGACCATTTCATATGCTTTCGCACACTTATGAAACCCGCCTGTTTCAGAATATCCAAATGTCTGCTCGCGGTTGGCTGTGCCACATCCAAAGCATCAGCAATCAATGTCATGCAAACACCAAGCTCCACCGGATCAGCAGACCATTGATTGCCAAAATGTATCTCGGGTTCGGCCAGCAACCGCAAGATTTTCAAACGGGTCTCGCCAGCAAGGGCTTTAATCTGGATTGATTTGATCATGCTTTATATCATATAGTCATTTACCTAAATGTAAATATGAGAAATGACCATGCTGGATCTTCCAAACACCTCCATCATTGAAGGCAACTCTGTCCGCTGGGGAAAATCCGGCCAAGGACCTGCATTGGTTGCCATCCATGGCACGCCATTCTCCTCACAGGTCTGGCGCAGGATCATCCCCCACCTGATTGATCACAGAAGTGTCTATTATTTCGATCTTGTGGGCTATGGCCAATCCGAAATGCGCGACGGACAGGATGTCTCCCTTGCCGTCCAGAACAAGGTGCTGACAGCCCTTTTCAGAGAATGGGATCTGGAACAGCCTGATATTCTGGCCCATGATTTTGGTGGTGCAACAGCATTGCGCGCATATTATCTGAATGGTCTGCGCTATGGCTCATTGACCATTTTCGACGCCGTGGCCCTGGCCCCCTGGGGTTCACCTCTGGTGCAACACGTGCGCCAGCATGAAGCCGCTTTTTCAGGAATGCCGAACTATATGCACCAGGCCATACTTCGTGCCTATTTGCAGACAGCAGCGCACAACCCACTCTCCGAAGAAGCATTGGAGATTTATTGCGCCCCTTGGACCGGACAGATCGGCCAGCCAGCATTCTATCGCCAGATTGCACAGATGGACCAAAAATATACCGACGAGATCCAGAGCCTGTATAGCCGCATGGATTGTCCAGTCACAGTCCTTTGGGGTGAAAAGGATGAATGGATCCCTGCCAGGACGGGGCGACAATTGGCAATGTATCTCTCGGACAAGGACTGCATTCCCATTCCCGATGCCGGTCATCTGGTTCAGGAAGATCGCCCCGAAGCCATCATCGCCGCCATACTGGAACAAATCCTGCCCGATCAGCTCACACGCTCATGAGCAAAGTCGAATTGGTGTCAGAATGTCGTGGTTCAAAGCAGATACTGCCTCATTCGACCGACATTTTCAGGAAATTTGTGGCTTGAGTATAAGCTGTCCGGGTTCGATCAATATGCTCGGCAAGCAAAGCCTTGATCTCCACCAGATTTCCTTTGCGCACAGCCTCTGCAATCGCCTTATGTTCATCAAATGAGAGATCCGTATGCTTTGGAAGTTGTGACAGGAGTTTGCGCAACGCGGCAATTTTCCCGACATAACGCGTGTAGCTCGCAGTCAGATAATCATTTCCGGCATGCTCGAAAATGACCTGATGGAAATCATTATCAAGTGCGATATAGGCATCCTCATCATCCTCATTTTTTCTGGCCACCATCTTCTGAACAACCCTGTCCATCTCCGCAGCCAAGCCCTTGGGATCACGCTGCAATGCGAGCTCAAAAGACGCAGATTCAATAGCCTGTCGGAAATCACAGATCTGTATCACTTCATCCTCTGACAGAGTAAAAACGCGCGCGCCTTTCTGAGGTTCGATATGTACCAGTCCTTCATCACGCAATTGTGCCAACGCCTCCCTCACTGGGGACTTTGAAACACCAAGCTCTTCAGAGATCTTTCGTTCCGACAAGACCTGACCCATCTGAAATGTGCCATCAACGATTCGCCCGCGTAGATACTCCAAAGCGAGCTCTCGAAGTGATTTAGGTCTTTCCAACGCCATACACGGTCTCCTCGAAATAAGTTGCACACTTCAAGATATCTGATATACCACAATATGCAAGCTGGAATATCAGATATCAGAGAACAAACAAAGGAGGCCGCCGCAATGTCAAGAACTGCCAGTTTCAAACCGCGTAGCGACAGACCGCTTGTCGTGATTACCGATTTTGATTTTGACGATATAAGTGTCGAGACCGAAATCCTTGAAGCGGCTGGTGCCAAGGTCATCGCATTGCAGGCGAAACAAGAGGAAGATCTGTTTGACATCGCGCCGTGTTGTGCCGCGATGATAAATCAATATGCCAGAATTGGGCGCAAAACGATCACACGAATGAAACATTGTGAGGTGATCGCACGCTATGGCGTTGGCGTCGACATTGTCGATGTAGACACAGCCACCGAACGAGGCATCCTGGTAACCAATGTGCAAAACTATTGCACCGAGGAAGTCGCAGATCATGCCATTGCTCTTTGGCTGACACTTGCCCGCAAATTGCCAGATTACGACCGCGCCACCCATGCAGGGATATGGCAATGGCAAAGCGGTCAACCGGTTTATCGCTTGCGTGGACGCACAATGGGCGTCGTCTCATTGGGAAAAATCGGCCAGGCTATCATGGCAAGGGCCCAAGCCTTCGGGGTTACGGTCATCGCGTATGATCCCTTCCTGCCCGCTGAGGTCGCCGCAAAGCTTGGTGTGGAACTGGTGGGCAAAGCTGATCTGCTTGCCCGGTCCGACTACATCCTGATGCAGGCCCCGATGACTCCCGACACGCATCACTTCCTCTCAGATTCCGAGTTCGCAGCCATGAAACCCGGAGCAATCCTTGTGAATACAGGGCGTGGGCCCACCGTGGACAACAAGGCGTTGTTCCGGGCACTCAGCGAGGGTCATTTGGCCGCTGCGGGCCTTGATGACCCCGAAGAGGAGCCAGCAAAGCGGGCCAGTTGGACACCAGATGACAATCCGCTCTTCACGCTGCCCAACGTCCTCGTGACACCACATGCCGCCTATTATTCAGAAGAGTCGATACTTGCCGCCCGCACCATCGCGGCAACACAGGTGGCCAAGGTGCTTACAGGACAAAAGCCAGACTACACCGTCAATGCCCAGGCATTGGCTGCAACACCCGCATAACAGGAGAAAACCATGCCAGACGTCAGCAGTGATCTCAGGGTCTTCAATGACTTTGAACGAAACCCGGACTTGCTCAAGAAATTCGACAAGGTTCTGGAGGCTTATTCAGCGGCGGCCATTTTTGCCGATGTACAATATCGCACCGGTGTGATGGACAGTAGCATCAAGCCTGCCTTCCGCGCCAAGGTTACAGGTCAGGCTGTAACCGTCCAGCTTTCCAAGGGAGATCTGGTCGATCCTCTGAAAGCCCTGGAAATGGGTCAACCCGGTGATGTGATCGTTGTTGATGCGGGTGGCGACCTCAATACCTCTGTTTGTGGCGGGCTCATGGGTGGATTGGCGCAAAATCGCGGCATTCGCGGGATGATCGTCGATGGCTCAGGGCGCGATACGGATGAGCTGGAAGACATCAACTGGCCAATCTGGACACGTGCCATCACGCCGCGTGGCACACACACGATGTTTTCCGGACGCAAAGAAGAATTGTCGATCAACGTACCCATCGCCTGTGGTGGCGTGGTCGTGAATCCCGGAGATTTCATTGTAGCCGATTTGATGGGTGTCGTCGTAATTCCGCAGGAATTGGCCGAGGAAACCGTACGCCTTGCACAGGAGCAGGCCGAACGCGAAGAAGAAACCCGCAAATGGGTAGCCAAGGGAAAAACCGTCGAGGACCTGCTGAATGAATTCGGACGCATCTGAGCCGGCACTGATTGGTGTAGATTGGGGGACAAGTTCTTTACGGGCATTTCTGATCAGCAAAGATGGTCAGATCCTTGATGGGATCTCCTCTCCCCAAGGCATCATGCAAGTACCCGGCAAAAACTATGAGACGGTCCTCGATCGTCTCATTGGCCACTGGCTTGCCCAAACTGACCTTCCTGTCCTTGCCTCTGGCATGATCACCAGTCGGAATGGTTGGATTGAAACAACTTATGCCCGAATGCCGCTAGACGCCGGTGGTCTTGCAAGCGCTCTGGTACCTCATGACATTGCAAGCGGCACCCGTATCCATTTTGTAACAGGAGCCTCAATTGAACATGCAGGAAGACCGGACGTCATGCGGGGCGAGGAAACGCAGATTATCGGTGCTTCTGCGCTTGCGTTGAGCGATGGCACATTTGTGATGCCAGGCACACACAGCAAATGGGTGCAGGTTTCAAACGGCCAGATCATGGACTTCTCCACATATATGACCGGCGAAATATTCGCCGCCCTCAAGGAACACACGATATTGGGAACTTTGATGGAAGACGATGAATTCAATTCAGAAGCATTCAAAGCTGGCGTAACGGTAGCCATGGAAGACAAAGCAGATCTCCTGCACAATTTGTTCCATGTGCGCACGCTTCCGCTGATGGGCAAAATTCCCAAAACCGCAGCGGCCGATTACATGTCAGGTCTGTTGATCGGTACGGAAGTGGCAGCTGCAACCGACAATGCCAGTACCATCGGCACCATCACCCTTGTGGGACGCTCTGATCTGTCGGATCGCTACGAAATCGCTCTCCAAACCGCAAATATTGAAAGCCGGCGTGCACCGGATGATATCGTTGCCAAGGGACATTTCAAGATTGCCTGTGCAGCGGGGTTGATAGGATGATTGATCTTGCTACAGCCTTCTCCCAAAACCCGATGATCGCAATTCTGCGAGGACTGGAGCTGAAAAATACGCCGTCGGTTTCTGACACTCTCATCGAGGCGGGCTTTCGCATCATGGAAGTACCACTGAACTCTCCTGATCCAATAAGTTCGATCGCCTTGATCGCAGAACGCCATGGGGAAAAGGCCATCATTGGGGCAGGCACCGTTTTGACGGTAGATCAGGTAAATGCCGTCGCCGATGCAGGCGGACGGATCATCGTGTCACCCAACATGAACCCCGATGTCGGACGCGCTGCTGTCGCACGCGGATTATATTGGTGCCCCGGTGTCATGACCCCGTCCGAAGCATTTGCTGCATTGGATCTCGGCGCTGCGGTTCTGAAATTCTTCCCGGCTGAAATGGTACCGCCCGGCGCCATTGCCGCGATGCGCGCCGTCCTGCCAAGAAAAGCCATCATCGCAGCTGTTGGAGGAATCACCCCTCAGACGATGGCCCCCTATCATGCCGCAGGTACAAACGGCTTCGGGTTGGGATCTGCACTATACAAACCCGGATATTCTCTTGAAGAAATCAACGAGCGCGCCAAGGCATTTGTTGATGCATTGGACAATCTGACATGAAACAGGCCCTGGTCACCCAAAGCATATGCTGGACCAGGGCGAGTTTCAGATGCTCGCAATGACAAAACAGGCCTGCCATTGCTGCCTGTGCATCTCGGGGCCAAAGCATAGCGCCTGAATATGATCGACCAAGCCCAGCCAATAATACATCCCATACATGAATTTGGCTTCGTATCACACCGCAATATGCCGACACATGATGAGGATATCCTACCTCACCACTTTCATGCCCTCAAATCAGTCATGGTCCAATAGATATTGCGGCAATTGATCCAGCTTTTCGACACCCAATTGGCTCATATTGGCAATCATGTCAGCTTTCAAAATATGCACAAGATGATCTATGCCCTTTGCGCCAAAGGCTGCAACAGCATATTGAAAAGCCCTGCCAATCATGACGAAATCCGCACCTTTGGCCAAGGCGCGCATGATATCAAGCCCCCATGCCACACCGGAATCGTAGATAAGAGGCATATCTGACCCAACCGCCTCCCGGATTTTTGGCAATTGGTCAATCACCGCTGGTCCGGCCTCAAATTGTCGACCGGAATGGTTTGACACCCAGATACAGTCAACGCCCATTGCCACCATACGTGTGGCATCTTCGGGCCGCAAAACACCCTTGACGACAAGATGCCCATCCCATTCCTCACGGAGTTCCTGCAAATATTGCCAATCCGGAATCCCCCGTATGAGAGCACCTGCATGCGTGAAGCTCTCCCTTCCCCGATGAGGCACATAATCGTCAAAAAAGCGCATACGAGGAACGATACCCTCACATAAATGAGAGAAACACCAGGCGGGATGCATGGCCATTTCAATCAGTGTACGCAGATCGGCCTTGGGTGGCACCGTCAGATTTGCACGCCTTTGACGTTCACGCCTGCTCTCCTCGGGAACATCCACCGTGATGATGAGGGTGTGAAATCCAGCTTCCCTGATCCGTGGCAGCATTTTTCGGCGCAATTCTGCAGAATTGACCGGATAGTGCTGAAACCAGCCATTCTGTCCGATATGAGCAGAAACATCTTCTGGTGACGCAACGGCCACGCTGGAAAGCGAAAATGGGATATTATGAGCTACCGAAGCCTGCGCCAGCAGGCGTTCTGCACCGGCTCTCATCAAGCCGGACATGCCGACAGGAGCAATCCCAAAAGGCAGATCGTAAGTCTGACCAAGCAGACTTGTTTGCAATTCCGCCTTGGTGCGACCACATAGCACGCTGGGCATGAACCCGACAGCATCCAGCGCATCGCGGTTCACCTTCAGCCCCAGCTCCCTGCCGGTTGCACTATCCAGGTACTCGAATGCGAATTTGGGAATTCGTTTTCGGGCCGCCTGCCGCAGGTCTTCAATCGACGGATGTGACAGATCCAGATCCATTATTCTATTACCTCGAATGCACCTACATTTTTGCAGTATTTGCGCGCTACCAAAGTGACGGCAGTGCAAGTGAAATGGCTGGTACATAGGTGATCAACATCAACAGGACGATCATGCCGACGAAAAACGGCAGAACAGCACGACTGAGATGCTCGATTGAGACCTTTGAGATGGTGCTCGCCACAAACAGGTTCACACCCAACGGCGGCGTACAGAAACCGATCGCCAAATTCACCGTCAGGATCACACCGAAAACAATTGGATCCACACCCAATGCCGTCGTTACGGGCAACAGGATGGGCGTCATGATGATGATTGATGAAATCGTTTCCATGAACATGCCGATGACAAGCAGCAAAAGGTTGATCAGCAGCAAGATCATGATCGGATTGTCCGAAAGGCCCGTGATCGTCGCTGCCAATTCCGTCGGAATGCGCGCTAGCGTAATCAATCTGCCAAAGGCAGTTGCCATGATCACCAGCACCAGAATGGTTCCGCTTGTCCTGGCACTGCCAGCAAAGATCTCCGGCAGATCCTTCACACTAATGTCGCGATAGACAAATATTCCAATAACAGCTGCATAGACAACAGCAACAGCGCCCGCCTCCGTTGGCGTGAAGACGCCACTATAAATTCCGCCCAAGATGATACCTGGAACAAGAAGAGCCCAAATCGAGGTTCGAAAGCTTTGCCAAACTCCAGAGCCAGAAAATGTCGTGGCAGATTCCTGAACAGTTACATCATTGCGCAACAGAACGCGCGCAACAAACATGAACATGAGCGCAAAAAGAATACCTGGTATGATGCCTGCCAGGAACAATTTGCCAATCGAAACCTCGGCGGTAACACCATAGATGATGAATGGGATACTTGGCGGGATCATCACGCCGATCATTCCCGAAGATGCGGTCAAAGCGCCACTGAACCGTCTTGTATAGCCGACTTTTTCCATCTCCGGGATCATGTTCGATCCGATGGCAGCAACCGTCGCCGGAGATGAGCCGGAAATTGCGGCAAAGAACACACAGGCCAATACATTCACATAAGCAAGTCCGCCTCGAATGTGGCCAATGAGCGCATTGGCAAACCCGACGATCCGACGAGACATGCCTCCATGCTGCATCAGATCACCAGCCAGAATGAACAAAGGCACGGCAATCAGTGGAAATGAGTCAGCTCCCGTCACCACCGAACGGGCCAGCAACACAATGGGGGGCGAACCGTCGACAAAGACCATCACGATCATCGTTGCAAGACCAAGGCAAATGCCAACCGGCACGCTGAAGAGCAAAAACACAAAGAGTGTAAGAAACAGGATTGTAGCTACCATGTGTGTACCCTCACGCTTTGGCCCGTGCGATCAATCGCAAGGTGCGTATCAAATGTTGAACAACGCGGATCACGGACAGACCCGCCCCAACCGGAGCCGAGGCATAGAGGATCGGGATAGGCAGACCCAGAACGACAGACGTCTGGCTGGCCACGAAAGGCATGCTGATCAGCTTGATACACTCGACAGCCAGTATCAGCAGGAACCCAAGAACCAGCAAAGCAACGATGCATTCGACGATAAGACAGGCTCGCTCGCTCAGGGCATCGCGCAACACCGTAATGCGCACATGATCGCCGGTATGAAAC
This sequence comes from Cohaesibacter gelatinilyticus, assembly GCF_900215605.1. Classification (NCBI taxonomy): domain Bacteria; kingdom Pseudomonadati; phylum Pseudomonadota; class Alphaproteobacteria; order Hyphomicrobiales; family Cohaesibacteraceae; genus Cohaesibacter; species Cohaesibacter gelatinilyticus. Next base: position 333,783 of record NZ_OBEL01000002.1, read on the forward strand.
GCATAGCTGACGCCAATCCATACAAACCAGACAAACAGCCAAAGCGTGAGTTCTTCACTCCAGGACAGGGAAGCGTTCATTACATAGCGCATGAAGACATTGCCGGATATCAGCAACACAATCGCCATCAATAGCATACTCGCCAAGGTCTTCTCTGCATTCTGATCCAACCATCTCAAAGCCGACATTTTCCCCTCCCAATGATTGACGGGTGCCCAGGCAATCAGCGCAGGGCACCCGTCCTTAGCAAAACCAAACGATGATCAGTTTCCGCTAGCCGCACTTACCGCAGCAACCCAGGCATCATAGTTTTCTGCACCGACTTTTTCGCGATACTTCAAGCGGACACTTTCCGTTTGCTCTGCAAAGGCCTGACGCTGCTCTGCTGTCAGCTCGAGAACTTCAACACCTGCTGCGCGAATTTGCTTCAATTGTGCAGCATCTTCAGAGGCCACCAATTCAGCCTGATGCGCACGCGCAGCAGCCATCGATTCACGGATCAACTTCTGATGATCAGCTGACAACCCATCAAAGAACGATTTCGAAATGACCGGCATATAGACTGCAAACACATGACCTGTTGTCGAAAGATACTTCTGAACCTCGTAGAAACGCTGTGACGTGATGATAGCAAGAGGATTTTCCTGACCATCAATCACACCCTGCTGAAGGGCGGAATAAACCTCACCAAAATTCATCGGGGTCGGATTGGCACCCAGCGTCTCAAACGTCGCTACATGCGCAGGCACCTTCATCGTACGCAACTTTACGCCTTCAAGATCAGCTGGTGAGGCGATTGGACGAACATTATTGGTGACATTACGCACACCCAGTTCAAGCCAGCCAAGTCCAACCAGACCTTGTTTCTCAACCCGGGCAAGCATGCCATCACCTGCTGCACCATCCAGCACATCAAAAGCGATATCCTTGGATGCATACATGTAAGGAAGCTCGATCACTGCAAAAGCGGGATCCCAGCCTGCAAAGAAAGATGAAGGCGGGATCGCCATTTCAAGAACGTCGGTTTGAACACCTTCGATCATTTCGCGATCAGGTCCCATTTGAGATGACGGGAAGATCTGAACATCGATCTCACCGTTTGATCCGGCTTCGACAAGCTCTTCAAATTTCAAAAGGGCACGATGCATGTGAAATGACTCGGCCGCACCATGACCGACTTTAATCACCGTTTCAGCCGATGCAGCGAATGCGACACTTGCCGATAGAAGCGCCCCTAGCGCAATAGAAAATTTGTTAAACATGGTTTCCTCCCTTGAACCAAAATTTATCCTGACATCTGAGATATCAGATCTCAATATATGTTGCAACACCCAATTTCTGTTATCGAAAATTACAAATCGCTCGATGCTGGCTCTCATCGCGCCAATACCGATCACTGACATGTCTATTATTTTGATCTTGCGGGCTATGAACAATCAAAGATGCACGACGAACAGGATGTTGTCCTTGTCGCACAAAACACGGTTATGACGGCCTAGTTCAGGGAATGAAATTTGCGGCGGCCCAATATTCTGACCCATGATCTTTGCATAGCAATGGGCCTGGTCCCCGGTCATCTGGTTCAGGAAGATCGCCCCGAAGCCATCATCGCCGCCATACTGAAACAAATCCTGCCCGCCGGACGATTGTAAGACCTGATCTGAAACAGGAATATTGAGGTCTGTGGGGCGCATGTATAGCGAATTTCAGAATGCCTCGCCCCTCGTAGCTGCCAAATTGATTTGCCGAGGGTCGACCAGATCACGTTTCACTCAACGCATTCGAAACCGCAACGACAGACGGCAGGACCTTCGAAACGAAATCCAATATATCCAAACCAGCAACAGGTGCATGAACCGAGATACCTGCTACCGCCTTGAAAGTCTTTGTCACCGGGCAAGCGAGTGAGATCGTTCCAGAGGCATCCTCCTGTTTAACGACCGCGTATCCAATTTCTCTACACTTGGCAATCTCCGACAATATTGTCTCAGGATCCACAATTGACCATGGGGTGAGAGGTTCCAAAACCGCTGAATTCAGAAAACCTTCGACTTTTCCCACATTCTCCAATGACAGGACACATCTACCACTCGCAGATAGATGTATTGGAATCTTTTTTCCAGGTAACGTATTTTCAAAATTGCCCGCATATCCGGGAAGCCGATGCACATAGATCATCGAAGTTCCCGATGGAACTGCTAGCGAAACATCAAGCCCAAGATCTTCACGCAACTTCACAAGATGTGGCCATGCACGTTTAGCAAATTGATTCCGTGACAAATAACTGAAAAGTAAATCAACGGTCTTGACCGTCGGGCAGTACCGTTTCGAGTCCGCCTCTTTTTCCAAATATCCGGCTTGTACCAGCGTTGCAGTCAACCGTTGCAATGTCGGAACAGCAAGTCCGGTAATACGGGCAATTTCCGTGAGGGACATCGGCCCGGAACTGTCCGAAAGTGCTTCAAGCACAGACAATCCACGCTCGACCGAAGACAGAAACCTGGGATCTTCTCTGGAATTCGTCCTCGGATCAAAGGCCGTCGTCTGCTCTACCGCCATTATATATATGCTCCGATAGCCCGGGCGGCCTGCTTCACGGCGTTACCGAGAATATGCCGCTGGTCAATGTCCTGAAATGCTTCTACCGCTCCCCCCAGAATGATTGCCCCTTGTACTTCTCCATTGGTTCCAACAATTGCAGCCCCAACAGAGGCAGCGCCAAGAAGAACCTCCTCACTTTGATAGGAATAACCACTTTTTTTGATATCCTCAATTGCACGCACGATGCTTTCGAGTGTTGTAAGAGAATGAGGCGTGGTCTTGGAGAAAGACGATGCCGACAGCACTTCATCGCGTTCATCATCCTTCATCGCAGCAAGAATCGCACGCCCGGAGGCTGTATGAATGGCTGGCCAGCGTCTTCCGAGAGGGGACAAATTTAACAATTCATCACGGCTGGGAATCCGGGACAGATAAACAATATCTGTTCCCTCCAGAACGGTGAGGTCAGCTCGTGTAGCAAACCGTTCAGACAGATCAATAAGATATGGAGTGGCGGTTTCAAGAAACCGGTTATTGCGCAAATATCCATAGACAGGTCGCAGGCAAGCACGCCCGGGAACATATCTTTTCCCCGCTTCTTCGCGCTCCAGATACCCCAGAGTTTCAAGGGTATAGATGCTTCGCTGGACAGAGCTTTGAGTTTCATCATTCAGCTCCGCGACATCTTTTACAGTCAAGGCACCGGACGAGTTTTGAAAGGCTTCAAGAACATCCAGAGCTTTTGCTAACGCGTTTGAACTCATTCGAGACGATCTCCTTGCTTACCCTGCAATAGACCATGCCTTCATCAGTATTCGCAATCAGTCACACGAAATATCCTGTTGACAGATCAATTTCATGACTATTAAATTGAATAACGAATATAAAAATCGTTATACGATAAAATGGAGGATCATATGAAGAATTTATTGAGATCAGCTACTCTTAGCTTGCTCTTGTTGTCAGGCCCTGCACTTGCAGGCGACTGGCCATCGAAGGACATCAATCTGACCGTTGGATATGGTGCTGGTGGAACGACGGACTCAACTGCACGTGTCCTGGCTAAACTGCTTGAACAAGAACTCGGCACATCTGTAACCGTAATCAACAAGCCGGGCGGTGGTGGTTCACTTGCTGCGGGCCTCGCTGCTGCAGAGCGGCCAGATGGCTATAATGTGTTTACATTGACAACAGGAGCTGCAGTGCTCTCGCCGCACCGTCAGGAATTACCTTACGATACGCTTTCCGATTTCACCTTCATCTCCCAATATGGTGCATGGAATCTCGGGATCGTTGTTCCCTCAGATGCGCCCTATCAGACTTTTGAGGAACTGGTGGCATTCACCAAAAAGAACCCCGGCAAAATCAGCTATGCCATAGCAGGCACTGGCACACCCCAGCATCTGACAATGGAACGCCTGGCAATGGAGGAAGGTCTCGACTGGAAAGCAATTCCGTTCAAGGGCGGTGCCGCATCCGTGACCGCTCTGCTAGGCAATCACGTCGATGTCATGGCTGGCGCTACCGAATGGTTGCCCCAGGTTCAATCGGGTGATTTCAAGCTTCTTGCCATCATGACCGGCGCACGTATGAAGCAGTTTCCCGATGTACCCACATTACAAGACTTGGGATACGACATTGCTGCACCCTCCATCCTGGGCATAGCGGCCGCCGACGGTGTGCCCGAAGACATAGTCGGAAAACTCGACGCGGCTATCAAGAATGCAACTGAGAGTGAGGAGTTGCAGGCGATTATCGACAAATTAGCTATGAAGATGACCTATCGAAACAGCGCCGATTTCGAACAAAATGTCCGTGAAAATTACAAAATTCAGGGTGAGATCATTCGAGCCGCCGGACTTGGCAAATAGCAACGTGATAACGCGAAGCCCGTTGCTACACCGCAACGGGCCTTTTATTTCCCCAAGGGAGGCAGGGAATGCAACAAAGAAAGTCGGATACAATTTGCGGGCTGGTATTGATAGGTTTTTCAACTGCACTGTATTTCTATTTAATTCCCAATTTTGTCGCAAACAGCGAGAGTGGTGCCATGTCACCGCAATTTTTTCCGCGGCTCGGCACTATTCTGATCGGCTTTGGCGGACTGGCCCTGATAAGTCTCTCTGGATTTACAAAATCCCCGAAACAGCCTGAAATCAACCAAATAACACTGAAGGATCGCTTGGCGAAATTCCAGATCGCGCTATTGATCGCCGCTACCATGGCCGGATTCATTCTGATGTTTCAGTCATTCGGATATTTCTACGCAACCCCGCCAACCATTGCTGCCCTCATGCTTCTATTTGGCGCGCGGAATCCTCTGATCATCTTATTGGTTGCCGCCACCACAACCGCAACCTTGTTTATTGTGTTCAGCTTTGGTCTGAACCTGCCACTCGTTTGAGATATGCTCATGATTATTGACCTCCTCTCTGCTTTGGACATGCTACTAACAATCCAGAACCTGATCGCAATCTTTGCAGGTGTGGCCTTCGGCGTTTTCATGGGTGCTGTTCCGGGGTTGACCGGCACCATGGGCATCGCACTCATCATTCCTCTGACCTATGCATTTGAACCAATCACCGCCTTTGCCCTTCTTCTTGGCACCTATAAAGGGGCATTGTTCAGCGGATGTATACCAGCCATCCTTATCAACACACCAGGTACGCCTGCAGCAGCAGCCACGGTTCTTGACGGTTATCCGCTGACCCAAAAAGGGCGCGGCGGTGAAGCAATGGGAATGGCACTATGGTCATCAGTCATTGGAGACGTTATCTCAACCATAGCTCTGATCTTCGGCGCTATCCTGTTGGCACAACTGGCCACCAAATTTGGTCCGCCAGAGTTCACAATGCTGGTTCTGTTTTCTTTGACCATCGTTGCCGGAGTTTCAGGAAAGTCCATAATCAAGGGCCTTATCGCTGCATCCATAGGGTTTATCTTTGGGACGATAGGCCTTGACCCAATGATGGCAACACCACGCTTCACATTCGGTGAGCTCACGATGTTAAATGGCATCTCGCTAATGGCGATGCTGATTGGTCTCTTCGCCGTATCGGAGCTCTTCATTCAGGCAGAGCAGCTCACAGATTCGATTTCAAAGGTTGTCGTTCCCAAAGCCCAAATCAGTTGGGCAAAGATACGAGAGAAGCTTCCCACAATCCTGCGGGGTTCGGTTATCGGGATCATATTGGGCTCAATTCCAGGCTTGGGGGCCACCCCTTCGGCATTTCTCTCCTATTCCGAAGCCAAGCGCGCTTCAAAAACACCTGAGAAATTTGGCAAAGGATCTCTGGACGGTGTGGCCGCAGCGGAATCGGCCAACAACGCAACTGCAGGCGGCGCACTAATCCCGTTGATGGCTCTAGGTGTTCCAGGAGATGTCGTTACGGCAGTTCTACTCGGCGCTTTCCTGATACACGGATTAGCACCCGGACCTCAGCTCTTTGCCGAACATCTCGACCTTGTCTATGCAATATTCATCGCCTTGCTAATCGCCGCACTCATGCTTCCCATTATCGGGCTGGCTGCAATCCGGCTTTTCTCCCGCATTGTGATGATCCCGCGCTATGTGCTTTATCCGATTATCGCAATCCTGTGCTTGCTGGGCGTCTTCGGTTTCAATTCCAGTCCCACTGATCTTTGGATCATGCTGGGCTTTGGATTTCTTGGATATGCCATGCGAAAACTGGCTTTTCCACTTGCCCCCATGATGATTGGTTTTGTCTTGGAACCAATTGGCGAGCAATCGCTTAGACAGGCCCTCACAATTTCTTCCGGAGACTGGTCGATCTTCGTCTCAACCCCAATTTCCATCCTATTTCTGGGCCTGACCGTACTTTCAGTCAGTTTCATAACCCACCGAACTCTGAAAGAGCGCAAGGAGACCCGAACATGAGCCGCGCAGCAAGCCAAACAATGAAAATTCAAAAACCGGTGGTTGTCAGCGAAAAAGGATTGGTCGCATCACAAAACCGCATAGCGTCCGAAATTGGAGCAAATATCCTTCGAAAAGGCGGAAACGCAATTGATTCCGCCATTGCTACATCGTTTGCACTCGGTGTTGTAGAACCATGGATGAGCGGTATCGGTGGTGGCGGTTACATGATCATCCGGCGCGCCAATGATGAAGGGGCTCACGTGGTGGATTTCGGCATGCGATCACCCTCCATGCTGAAGAAAGAAGACTATCCCGTCATCGGTGGGAAGGCCAATGATCTTTTCCCCTGGCCTGTCGTTAAAGACGACGCCAATGTCTTTGGAGCAAAAGCCATCGCAATTCCCGGTCAGGTAGCCGGAATGGCCAAGGCCCATGAAACCTTCGGATCTTTGCCCTGGGCGGATCTTCTGGCTCCTGCCATCATTGAAGCTGAGGAAGGGCTGCTGGTTGACTGGTATGCTCAATTGATCCTCGCAAGTGCAGCCAAGGGGTTGGCCAAATTTCCGGCATCTCGCGCTGTCTATCTCGAAGAAGACGGCTTCCCAAAGGCCTCCGCCTGGACCGCACTTGGCCAGACACGATGTGACCAGAGTGATCTCGCAACCACATTGGCAACCATAGCGTCACAGGGAGCAAAAGCCTTCTACCAAGGGTCTATTGCTCAGAATATGGTGGATGATCTGAAAGCCGCTGGAGGACACCATAGCCTCCAGGATTTTAACGATTACAGAGCCCAAATTGTTCCCGCATCTGAATTTCGGTACAAAGGCCATCGCATTTTCGGAACCCCGGAGATAACTGCCGGACCGACGTTGGAACGGGTATTCCAATGGCTCAAAGAATGGTCTCCTGACGGGATGAGACCTTCAGCGGAAGACTTCACTACATTTGATCAAGTGATCCGTAAAGCCAATCAGGAACGTTTCGAAACAATGGGTGATGTTGCGAATGAACCAGTGCCAGGTTGCACCACACATTTCAATATAGTGGATGAAGAAGGAACAATGGTCTCTGTGACCCAGACGCTCCTTTCAATATTTGGCTCACGTATGACCCTGCCATCAAGCGGGGTCCTTATGAATAATGGAATTATGTGGTTTGATCCCGAATCCGGGAAACCAAATTCCATAGGTCCGAACAAACGCTGTCTCTCTAACATGTGCCCTACATTATTGGAACGTTCGGACGGAACGCGCTTCGGCCTTGGAGCAGCAGGTGGCCGCAAAATCATGCCAGCCGTTGCCCAATTGATATCTTATCTTTTGGACTTTGGCATGGATGCAAATACTGCAATGCACGAACCAAGGATTGATGTCAGTCTGTCGGAAACAACCATCATCGATCATACCTTGCCAGAGCCAATCCGCACCGCCCTAAAGCAAAAGTTACCAAGCATGACCGAAGCCCCACGCACTGTCTATCCCTACCATTTTGCCTGCCCCTCTATTATCGAACGAAATGGTACAATGAACGCAGGAACAACGGAAATTATGGCTCCCTGGGCTGATACTGTATCCGCTGAAAGCTAGGATGCAAGACGCATAAATGAGCTGGATTTGGTGTCAAAATGGTCTGATATGACTGGAAAAAGAGTGCGAATGGGCTGGTTGCCCATTCGCACTCTTTGCGGACGCCAGATCTTGACCATTTTGTCGTCCGAATGATAGGGCGATTTGTCCAATCGCCCTATCACATTGACATGGTACGCATCATGAGAATTGCGCGGCTCCATCGCCAAAGGACCAGTTCTCGCGTTTGGTCTCAACCAGATTGATGATCACATCATTCCGTGGCACATCAGCATCCTTGCTGACATTGTCGGCAATCGCTTCATAAAGCGCTTTTTTCTGATCAGGTGTCCGCCCTTCCGCACAGGTGATCTGCACAATAATCAGATCAGCAGAATGGGTAATGCCCAAAAACTCTGCCGGGCCGATCAACTCGGTCCCCGCCTCATGCTGTGTCACCACTTGAAAGAAGTCCTCGCGCGGAATTGCAAAAGCAGAGATCAGAGCTTCATGGACAGCCTGGCTCAGAACAACACCGTAATGCGAACTCTTTCCTTGCGGATGATGGATGCGCACGAATGGCATGATATTTCTCCCTGGAATATCTGAGTGCCCGATTTAAAAGTCTCCAATCGAGACTTTTAGGCTGCATCACCAGCCCTCTCGCCCTCCCAAACCACCCGATATGGTACCCTCGTGAGCGGTTTGGGAGGGGAGAGGGCTCGGCCAAGACATTTAAATCAGGCTCTGAATTTCAAAACGGTAAAACTGGTCAGCGAAAAGCTCAGGTTCCGATCAACTCGATACGATACCCATCCGGATCCTCGATAAATGCGATGACATCACGCTGCCCGTTTGTCGCACTATATGTCATGGGCCCCGGATCACGCAGAATCTTGACATTCATCCCCGCCAAACGCTCACAAGCAGCAGCGATGTCAGCAACGGCAACGGCGATATGGCCGAACCCCGTACCATGACCATAGTCTTTCTCGCCATAATTGTAGGTCAGCTCGATGACAGATGCATTTCTCTCATCCCCATAGCCAAGAAAAGACAAGGTAAACTGCCCATCCGGATAATCCTCGCGTCGCAACTCTCGCATACCAAGTGCGTCGCGGTAGAAGGCGACGGAACGCTCCAGATCGCCAACCCGGATCATGGCGTGGAGTAAGCGATGAGGAATAGATTGAGGGTTGGGCATCATGGTCATTTTCAGATCCTTGCAATTGATGAGAAAGGCGGACGGAAAGACGAGCCTCCCGTCCGGCAGAATTGTGTCTTCTTGCAGGCAAGTCGATTATCCGCCTGACACCGCATCACCAATTTCGCCATTGGTCATGGCCTTACCGTCAAGATTCCATGTACCATCAACCGCATGAACACCGTTGGACCAGATGCGATCCTTGGCAAGCGTTCCACCCGACAGATCATGCAGGATCTGCGTTGCCTCCCCAAAGAATGCGCTCTGCACCTCGTGATCAGCCAGAGCGAAGGTCGGCGTCGTGGTCTCAACCCAGGCCCCTTCAACCGGCTTACCACCAGCAAAGGTGTGGGTCTTTGGCAAAATCGCAACATGCGCCGTGATGTTGGGCGTCATCTTGGTATTCCCGCTCATGCCGTGATGTTTGAGAAAAGACTCGGTGATTTTGGCAACAGCAACAGCTTCCTGCCCCGTCGGCAGGACACCATCAGTAAGGGTTAGGGATATTGGCATCTAACGTCTCCATTATTAACTTGCAAAATGCAATATGTAATATGTAATTTCCTAAAACTATATATTGCATTTTGCAAGTCTTTTTTTTAGAGTTGGAAAATGAAACCAGAAACCAGAAAACGCCCGTCCGGTTGCCCCATTGCATTCGGGCTCGATATCTTTGGGGATCGCTGGACCTTGCTGATCATCCGCGAGATCATGCTGCGCGGAAAACGCACCTATAGCGAATTTCTGCAGGCCGAAGAGGGCATTGCAACGAATATCCTCGTTGACCGGCTCAAGCAGCTCGAAAGTGACGGAATCGTCGAGAAAAGCCGCGACCCGGAAAATCGCCGCAGCTTCCTTTATACCCTGACCCAAAAGGGACGCGATCTGGCGCCGATATTGCTGGAGATCATCATATGGAGCGGCACGCACGACGACCGTCCAAACGCATCACACGATGTGCTGGACAAGATCCGTCATGACCGCAAAGCCTTCGAAGCACAGCTTCGTTCAGTCTAGGTTGGACCGCAGAACACAAGACATTTCCAAGGCATAGCAAGCAATTTTGGTAGATAAAGGCCAGGTCGCAACCTTAATCAAAACCGACAAGCTGAGCAAGAAACGGGTGGCAAGATCACTTCTTCAAATGCTTCAGTAACAGTCCTTCTTTCAAAGTTACGGAATGCTACTGATGACACTTGCACTCATATTATTCTTGTTCCCGCTTGCCTATAGTCCGGGTCCGGGTAACATGTTTTTCGCTGCCAACGGAGCAAGATTTGGTTTCCGTGCAACGATACCGGCAAATATCGGATATCACATCGCAACTTGGCTGGTGACTGCGGCAATTGGCTTTGGCCTTCTGACCACAATCGAGACATTCCCTCAATTCTTTATGGCATTGAAGATTGCTGGATCCCTCTATGTTCTTTTCATAGCCTGGAAAATGCTGAGAGCAGGAACACTGCAAGGAGCTGAAGAAGCAAAACCCGCAACATTTATCGACGGCGTCGTTCTGCTGCTCTTCAACCCCAAAGCCTATGTGATCATTGCTCTGATGTTCACTCAGTTTTTGAACACGTCCACCACGGAAATATTCGCTCAAATCATATTGATCACGACAATATTCACGCTCAACAATCTGGTAGCATTCTCAATCTGGACACTGATTGGAGACAGGATAGCAAACCTGTTCAGATCACCCGATAGCGCGAAAACACTCAATCTTGCATTCGGTATAATTCTGACTGCCGTCGCAGTGTGGATGCTCTTTGCCTGAAGCTGGCAATGCCCAGAAAACTCAGGATCGTTGACAAAATCATGGCCTTGAAAACCATCATCAAAACCGCCAATCATACAAGAAGCTTGCGACTAAACTGCACCATCAACAAATATAATCGTCCCATCACAAATGGTCAGTGCGACAGGTAAATCGCGCAGCTCATTGGTGTCACAGTCTTCGATATCACCATCCAACATGACCAGATCAGCGGCCAGTCCGGGTTTGAGGCTACCATGATGCTGGTCGCGAAATGCCATCCAGGCATTCACGGCGGTGTAACTGTCCAACGTGTTCATCAGGGTTTGGCTCTGATCCGGCCAGCTTGGTCCAAGATCCATCGGAGCGACCGCACATTGGATATTGGCCATGACATCAACCGGCACCACGGGCCAATCGGTAGAAAAGGCCAACGGGATGGCCCTCTCGCGCAGAGTTTGCCACGCATAGGCTCGCACATATTCATCATCATAAAGAACGGTGTTTGGCTGAGGTGGTTCGAAGAAACCTGCAAATGGTGCATGTCGGGGCTGCATTGATGCCACGACATCCAGCCTTTTCATGCGATCGATATCCGCTGCGGAAATCACTTCGATATGCTCGATCCGGTGGCGAGCATCCCGTTTGCCGTTGCACTTGCGGGCATATTCATATCCATCCAGCACACGGCTGACCGCAAGATCGCCCACTGCGTGCACGCTGATTTGCAGCCCCATGGCATCGGCAATGCGGCAGGCTTCATTGAAGCGGTCGGAATCAAACACGGCTTCACCCTGTATACCCGGCCTATCAGGATAGGGACGGGATTTCAGGGCCGTCCGGCTTTCCAACACCCCGTCCATGAACATTTTCACCCGACCGGACCAGACCTTTTCGCTTCTATATTGCTCATGCATCTGGGCGGCCTCTTGCAACCGGTCCAGCGGATCGTAATTTTTCAGATGCATCGGCACTTGAACGCGTATATTCAGCCGTCCTTCGGCTTCCAGTTCACTCAGCAATTCAAGAAGATAGAAATTGCCGTCCATATTGTGCAATGTGGTGATACCATGCTCTGCTACATGGTCAATCCCTTTTAAAAGCAGTAACTTGTCTGCTTCACGTTCAGCTTTGGTTGCAGCAGGATCGGGGTCATTCCCTGTGACATACCCAAGCATATCCCGCCCGCCGGTACGTGACAGAGCCAGAACCGGACCAAAGGCTCCCGTCTCCAGCAAAATGCCATTGGCCAAACCATCATCTCCCATGACCACATGACTGCCCTCGGGCATATCTGCCCCATCCAGCAATCCTGCCTTCTCAAGCGCCGCTGTATTGGCCCAGACCGTATGAAGGTCTGCCGCCAGCAGGGCAAATGGCCGATCTGGCAGAATGGCGTCGAGCAACAAGCGCGGAGGAGTGCCCAGCCCGACAAACAGATCGTAGAAGGCACCAACACCCAGAACCAGGGGCTCTTTTGCACGCATGCTGGCATAATCATGCACTTTGGGCTGGATATCGGCCAAATCCGTCAGCCCGCCTACCGGTAGAAAATCCAACTCTGCCGATCCTTGAAACAAGTGCACATGGCTATCAATAAAACCGGGCAATATCGTACGCCCACCTGCATCGATCACGTTGGTATGCGGTTCTGCGAGTGTTTTTATCTCGGCCGTCTTTCCAATCGCGGAAATGCGCTGTCCTGTGATGGCAATGGCCTCGGCGCGAGGATGATCTGGCACCATTGTCAAAATGCGTGCGTTCAAAAGGATCAGGTCGGTCATATGCCGTCAGCTTTCAAAGAAAAAAGCGGGGCCGAAGCCCCATCAGGTGTGGTGGCGTTATTGCAGAAGCGCGGTCCAAACACGGTTCTGCAACTCGACCGCCTTGGGAGAGCAGGTTTTTGAGAAGACAAGCGGCGTGCCTTTTGGCGGTGACAATTCATGGGCGGTTTTCAACTTGTCGCTCATGAAGGCTTCACTGCCTGCGATGCCGTTGGAATATCCGGCAAAATTGGACTGAATGGCAATGTTTGCCGGATCCATCAGGAATTCGATGAATTTGATGGCATTGTCATAGTTCGGTGCCCCCTTGGGCACAGCAATATTATCGGCCCATGCAATCACCCCTTCTTTGGGGAAAGCATATTTCATCGCCGGGTTTTGATTGCGTGCCCGAATGGAGTAACCGTTCCAATTCTGATGCACGGCAACATCCCCCGAGCTCAGGCGCTCCAGAATGCCATCGGAATTATAGGTCTTCACATGCGGTTTTTGCGCTTTCAGCAGATCAAGTACCTTTTGCATGTCTTTGGGATTTTCGTTGCAAAGCGGCAGTCCCAGCGAAATCAATGCCATCGAGATCACCTCATCGGCAGATTTGAACATGCCGATCTTGCCCTGCAATTCCTTGGTGGGCTGGAACAGGATTTTATAGGTGTTGATGTCACCAGCATAGATGTCCGTATTTACGGTGAATGAGGTGGTCCCCCATTGCCATGGGATTGTATAGATATTGTTCTTATCCCAGGATGGACTGGTGAAACTGGCACTCAGGTTGGCCGCGCCTTTGAGTTTTTCAGCGTTGATGGGCTGCAAAAGCCCTTCCGAGACAAAGATCTGGACAAAATTGTGGCTGGGCACCACGATGTCATAACCGGTGGCCCCGGATTGCAGCTTGGCCAGCAACGTCTCATTGGAATCGTAAGTATCGAGCGTGACGGAAATACCCGTTTCGGCCTCAAATTTCTTGATCAGGTCGGGCGCGGTATAATCCGTCCAGTTATAAACGAACAGCTCTCCGTCAGCAAAGGCGGCACCTGTGCCAAGCAAAAGGCCCAGCAAGGATGTAGCGAACTTTTTCATGATTTCCTCCCAGTTATGATCCACGTCCCTATTTCTTTTTTCCGACCAGATAGGACACGGTGACAATGAGGACCGAAACCCCCAAAAGAACGGTCGAGATGGCGTTGACCTCGGGCGTGATCCCCACGCGCACAAGGCTGTAAATATAGATGGGCAAGGTGGTTGATCCGGCTTCGGCCACCATCAGGGTAATGATGAAATCATCCAGAGATATGATGAAGGCCAACATGGCCCCGGACACAATGCCCGGCATCAGAAGCGGCAATGTGATCAGTCGCAGCGTGTCCCATTTGTTTGCATAAAGATCGCGCGCCGCACTCTCCAGACTCTCATCCATCCCCTCCAGACGGGCACGAATGGGCAGATAGGCAAAGGGGATGCAAAAGACTGAATGGGCAATGATGATATTGCCAAGCCCCAGCGACAACCCGATGGCGGAGAAAAAGGTAAGCGTGGCCACTGCGGTGACAATCTCGGGCACCATCAAAGGCAGGATCAAAATCCCGCCAAACAGCTTCTTGTTTTTCACGACCCGGTTGCGGGACAATGCCAATGCCGCCATCATCGCCATGGCTGTTGCGCTGGCGGTGGAACACACCGCGATGATAAGGCTGTTTTTGGTGGCACGCTGGATATCGTCATTGGCAAAGGCTTTGACATACCAATCCAATGAAAACCCGCTCCAGACAGTTGCAGATCGTGAATCATTGAAAGAAAACACCACCAGGATAATCAGCGGCAAATAGAGAAAAAGAAAGAAGAACAGGGTGATCCAGTTGAAACCGGGCAGCCGGCGTATATCATGTTTATGGGTCAATGTTGGATCCCCCCGCCATTTTTTCTGGCACTACGGGCATAGAAGAACAGGCTTATCAGAACCATTGCCATGATGATCATTGCCAGAGCGGATCCAAAGGGCCAGTTACGCGCAGACGAGAATTGCAGTTGCACCAAAGATCCCAGCATCAGATTCTTGCCCCCACCCAAAAGGTCGGGCGCGATGAAGGCACCAAGCGCCGGAATGAAAACCAGGATTGATCCCGCAACAATTCCCGGCATTGCCAACGGGATGACCACATGGCGCAAGGCCACCCAACGGCTGGAATACAAGTCCCGCGCGGCCTCGATCAGACGTCGGTCAAGCCGCTCAAGCGCCGCATAGATCGGCAGGACCATGAATGGCACATAGGTGTAAATCAGTCCCAGTGCAATTGCGCCCTCGGTATAGAGCAAGGAGAGCGGCTCATCTATGAGACCCAGCCGCATCAAGCCCCCATTGATCAACCCGGTGTCGCGCAATACCAGGATCCAGCAATAGGTGCGGATCAACAGATTGGTCCAGAACGGGATGGTGATCAGCAGCAGATAGATGTTGCGTCGCTCTTCCGGTTGGCAGGCAATGTAATAAGCCACCGGGAACCCAAGGATCAGGCATCCAACAACCGAGACGACAGCAACCCAAACGGACCGAAACGCAATTTTCAGATAAGCCGGGTCGAACACCATATGATCAAACAGGTCCCGTTGAAACAGCAAACGTTGATAGGCATCAATCGAAAATTCGGGTTTTACGCCACCATAGTCACCAGGTGCCAGAAACGAATAGATCAGAATGATCAGGATCGGCAGGATCATGAAAAAGCCGATGACCACCATTGCCGGGATCAGCGCCATATGAGAACGGATCATGTCTCCGAGCCGCATCATGGTGTCACCACCCGCACGGCCGCAGGATCAATCTCAACCACCACATCCGCTCCAACATCCGCAATGGCAGTGCCATCCTTGTGGTTTTCCGAGCGCACCGTTAGCGCTCCACCTTGCGCCAGCTCCACGACATAATCGGTACTGTTCCCCAGATACAGAATATCGGACACTCGTCCGCGCACACCTTCACCTGCATGCTTCAAGGTCGCCTTCTCCGGGCGGAAAAACAACGTCACCTCGGCTCCAGATGCTGTTTTGGTTTCTGGTCCGATCAGGATTTCCCCGTTTGACAATTCATAGCGGGACCCTCCCAAGGCCTCAGCCTCGAAGAAATCCGCATCACCAATGAACTCTGCAACAAAGCGGTTTTCGGGGAATTCATAGATGGTGGCGGAGTCACCAACCTGCTGGATTTCACCCTGCGACATCACCGCGATCCGATCACTCATCGCCAGTGCTTCTTCCTGATCATGGGTGACGAAAACAAAGGTGATCCCGGTTTCTCTTTGCAGACGCTTCAATTCCGCCCGCATGGATTGACGTAACTTCAGATCAAGCGCAGACAAAGGTTCATCCAGCAGCAACACACGAGGATGCGGTGCCAGCGCACGAGCCAGTGCCACACGCTGTTGTTGCCCCCCTGAAAGCTGGTCCGGTTTACGTGCACCAAATTCCGACAGATGCACCAGATCCAGCATCTCCTGCGCCATTTTTTTGGCCTCGCCATCTGGCTTGCCCAAACGTTTGAGGCCAAAGGCGACATTGTCGAGAACCGTCATATGCGGAAACAGCGAGTAATGTTGAAACACTGTATTGATCGGACGTTTCTCCGGCGGAAGATGCGCAATATCATCTCCGAACAAGGTCAGCTCCCCTGCTGTCGGCACTTCGAATCCCGCCATAAGACGCAAAAGCGTGGTCTTGCCACAACCTGATGGCCCCAGAAGCGTGAAGAATTCATTGTCATTGATGGTCAGATCAGCATTTCGCAACGCCCGTACCGGGGGCGACCCCGGATATGTCTTTTGAAGCCCATTCAGGCCAATTGCGGATGTCATGCCATTTCCTCCCAAAAATCGGCGCCTTTATTTTCAACGTGAATTGACTTTGAAACTGGTATCCAATACCACCAGAGTGGTATATTTCGATAAAAAAAAGCAAATTTGGTGGTGCGGAGTCGCAAGAAGGGCGTTTCATGGATGAATATGACTTTCTGGGCGAAATCGCGCTTGCAGACGACATAGACAGTTTTGATCGCGCTATCACGGCGTTTGGCAGTCAGACCTTCCGAGCCAAAAGCATTCTGGCGATCCATTTTCATCGCTCCCGCCTTCCCAAAATTCTTTTCCGCTGGATACCAGATGAGACATTGCGCCAGCTCTTTGATGAACGGTATGACAAGTTGGGCTATATGGTAGACCCGTTTTTCCATCGCGCCTTTACCGTCAAGGATTGGGAAGCCTGTCTGTTAAGAGACATCGCACCAGACCGGTTTGAATCAAGCGAGTATTTCACCAACTATTTTGGGGCAACAAATATGGTGGATGAGCTGGGATTCGTGGCGCGGATTGATGAGACCTCCGCAGTTCATCTCTCAATGGGGCGCAATCACGGACAACGACGGTTTCGCGCCACCGAGCTTGCCAAATTCCAGCAACTAGCAAAGGTTCTGGCCCCTAAATTGAGGCAGGTTCTGGTCAATCAGCCCGCCGTGGAAGTGATGGAATCGCAACCGTTGGACAGCAGGTTTCATGCCATGGCTCACGCACGTCGCACCGACATCTCGATGCGCGAAGCGGAGGTCGCTGCCTTGATCGTTCAGGGGCATTCCAGCAGAGCCATCGGGTTGAAACTCGGGATTTCAATCCAGACGGTCAAAGTCCATCGCCGATCGCTATACAAGAAGCTGAGCATCTCATCACAAAATGAGTTGTTCGGACTGTTGGTCAGTTATGTCGGGTCAGATGCATAGCAACCCCGAGACCAAACAGAAGAATGGAACATCTACATCAAGCTCAGCGCCCGATTTAAACGCCTCGATCAGAGACTTTCAGGCTGCACCACCAGCGCGCTCAGACGAGGAGAGGCAAAAAACGGCACGTAACACCAACGGTCGGCATCACCCCCATGATTGCCCGTTTCATCCATGCCATGATCAGCGGTGACCAATACCTGATAACCCCGCTTGATCAGACGCGCGCCAATCAAAGCAAGGGCGCGCGTTTGTCGCGTTCGCAGCTCTATCAAGTCCCCGCCCCCATTTCTACTCGATCAATTTTACCCTTAGGGACTTGGAACCGAAGAGTGCGCGATTTTCCTGAAATCCAGCAGGGTTGAAAGGCTACTGTTATCTGCAGTCTTTCTCGATCGTGACGAGTCCGTCCTTGGCCACGGCAAGCACAGCCGCTCGGTCGGGCAAGGCAGCAACAAATTGGGTGATTTCTGCAGAGCCTTCGATCCGATGAAAAGTCTCGAACGCAGCGGAGGAATAGACGTCACCAGTCCTGCGGTCATTGATCAAATAGGCTTCCAGCTTGGGAAAATACTCGATGCTCACATTATGGCGCCAAGGATCATGGAAAGGGAATTGCGTAACCTGCTTTATCAGCAGATCGTCATTCATTACAAAGACACCCTTTTCGGACTGAAGAAGTTTTTTCAGACCGCTATGAACAAAGCGCACATGCCTTCCCAAGATGTCATAGCCAAGGCCGGGAACGGCGGCAAAGTCTTTGCCGTCAAACAAAACGCGTCCCTTGTCTGTTTCGATCAACAGATCCCCGGTTTCAGGTAATGCATCTATAAACGTCGAAAAGGAAAGAAACCCATTGCCATCGTCAATTTTGGCTGGTGCGATATTTGGAATTTCTTCCGGGACTGTCTGACCATATCTCAAGATATAAAGCTTGGGCGTCTCTGGTTCGATGACTTTGCCCCACCAGGTTTTCTTTCGTTCCGAAAACATCGGATTCCACAAAAGTGCGGACCGCGACTTTTCATGCTGCGTCCAACCGTCTTCAGAAATTGCCTTGTCAAAGACAGGCCGGCCATCCTCAATCCGGAAAAAAGCGGTTGGCCGATTATTCGTAAAAATCTTGAGTATCCTGACATCTTCTTCGACAAGAATTGTCTTGTCTCTCAAATAATAGTCAAGAACACGCGCATCCTCTTTTTCAAACTCTTCACTCGCAGGCAGCCAAACCCCATCCTTATCCTTCAAGAACCAAAAACGATTGCCTTTCTTAGATTCAAAATTCGCAGAGGTTTTGGCCAAATAGCCCTCAAGCTCCGGGATAAAGTGAATATCGCCAACGCCACGCTCAAGCAACGTGGGCAAGGTGGTCGGCAGGACTTTACCCGCCCATATCACAGAGATTCTATTTGAATTTTTGGGCTGAAAGAAAAGGATCTGCGAGACAGCATCAAAACTGGCAGCTACATAATCTTGTGTGCCTTCGATCCGTTCGAACCTTTCACCATCCGCTGGCAAATAATAGATGGCCCTTGGCTTTGAGCCTATTCCTATCGCCCCGCCAGCACGCAAGGGAAATGTTCTGTAAGGGTATGACAAGCCCCAGACATGGGGGAAATCCTCCCTCACCAGACGATAGTCATTATCGACAATCTCATAGATTTCATGCCTGTTATAGGCTTTGACCAGAAGCCCCATTTTACCACCAACGACAAGCGGATCACTGGCCATACGATAAGGGGATTTGACCTCCACCGGCAGTTTGGGTTTGCCATTCTTGAGTGCTTTTATGCAAAAATTGCCAGCAAAAGCAGGGAATAGAGAACCAAGAAACAACGCAAAAAATAAAGAGAGACGAAACATGATATGACCTTACGGCTAGTATAGGTCCATCCATATCTTATGAGACTGAATAAATCGCTAGTATGCAAAGTCCCCAAACTGATGCGTAAAATTATTTTCATTGCCTTGCTTATCGGTGTCACTCTTGTGGTCTGGAACAAGACGACACAGAGTTCAAAGACCGTGGTCATTGACCAGACTGATTACAACCTGACCTTTTCCGTATCCTGGGACTGGGGAATGGAAGAGAGACTATCACTCAACGAAAAGGGTGGTTTCTGGCCATTGGCTGAAAGCGAATGGTTCGAAATATACAAGAAGCCGTATAACTCGGGCGCTGCTCTCTATATCGATGATAGAAGGAAAACCATCTTTATCGGGACGCGTTATAAGCTGGGCATTCTTGATCTTGATGAAGGCACCCTATCCTTCACCTGCGACAAGAGCAAAATTCCTGCACTGAGCAACTTTGGTGAGCAGATTACGACTTTTGGAAACAGAGAGAAGGATGAAACTCTTGATCCGGCCGCACCAAGCTTCCCCTCATATATCGAACCCAAAACTCTTGGCGACACCATACCTGTCTCACCACCACCCTCGAAATACTATTCCGTACTCCAGTATCTGGGGATGTTTGGCATTGTCAGAGGTGATGGACGCGGGAGCGAAGTTGGATTTGCCCCCGCAGACAAAGCTCCAGAGCCTCGGGTTGCCCTATATGTGCATTGTGGTTAACAAACCCATCAGCCAATCAAAGCAAGGGCGCGCGTTTATCGCGTTCGCAGCGTTCCGCAGCCAGAATGTCATCAACCAGCAACTCTGACAGTCTGACGCCCGGCTCGACCGGGATCAAGCCGCGCAACTGCAGATCCAGAAAGCGCAGGCAGCAGACCCGTAGGAAGGATGTGAAATTGCCGATATCATGGCCTGCATCCAGACTCTCATTATAAAGCCGGAGCAAGAGCTGTGGGACGGTCAGATCATCCCGTTCCCCGATCGTCTCCAGAGTGCGCCAGAAAAGATCTTCCAGGCGCACGCTGGTCACCATCCCATCCATCCGAAAGGATCGGGTCTGGGGCGTCCAAAGTGCAGGATCTGCGTCTATGAACAATTGGCACATTGTTACCTGCCGAGGCGTTCTTTAACATCTGCCGCGAAATCTTCGTAGCGGCGCAAAGACTTTACCTCAACATTCACATGATGTCCCATTCTTTGCATGATCGGCAGATCAAACAGGATCTGATCCAGCGCATCCGGGCTTTCGACATCAACAATGGCGGTGACTTTGCGCTCGCCTACGATCTTCCAAAGATCCTTGACCACCCCTGCCGATTTTGCGCCCAGGGCAGCATCGGCTTCTTCTGCCCATACGCCCAGCAAGCCCTGCTGCTGCATGGTGGCATCATATTCGACATTGAAATTCAATTGATAAAGCATTTTGGTCTCCTCCCCTTATGCTTTGATTTAAGAGCTCGCTGTGAATTGCATGTCCTGCCCACTCCCCCTCCCAAACCACCCGATATGGTACCCTCGTGAGCGGTTTGGACGGGGGAGTGGGCTTGGCCAGGACTTTCAATCAAGCTCTAAGAGAACCTTCCCCCTTTTTCGATCACTTCGATCTGATAACCATCGGGGTCAGCCACGAAGAAAAATCTGGCAACACGTGTGCCAGCCGGGCGAAAATCAACAATGTCCCTTGGCTCGGCCCCGGCAGCAATCACCTGCTCCCGCGCGGCCTCGAGATCATCCACCACAAGGGCAAGATGGCCATAGCCATCCCCCAGATCATAAGGCTCTGTCCGCTCTTTATTGATTGTCAGTTCCAGCTCAAAGACTGATTGGTCGGACACCATATAGATCAAGCAGAAGCTTTCGAAATCGAGCTTGTCTTTGACGCTGAGCCCGAATGCTGCTTCGTAAAATGCCACCGAGCGCTTTTCATCAAGAACCCGGATCATGCTGTGAATGAGTTTTGCCATAAAATTTTCTCCCATCTCACCTTAACTGGAGCGAAGACCAAAGTGGTATTATGGGAATACTACAGCGAGATTTAGTGCCCGATTTAAAAGTCTCTGGATGAGACTTTTAAGTAGCATCACCAGCCCTCTCCCTCTGCCAACCGCCCCTGAAAGTATCGAGAGGGTACCATGACGGGTGGTTTGGGAGGGGGAGTGGGCTTGGCCAGGGACTTTTAATCAAGCTCCAAGTACAGGAACTCTCCAAAACAAAAAGGCCGAACCATAGATAGGCCCGGCCTTGATGCAAGGAAATAACGCAAAGATCAGACGAGCGGTGACGCTGTCATACTGACCGGGCGATTGATCCCGAGAAGAGCAAGGATTGTGGGCGCCAGAGCGCGTTGATCCAGCATCTCGGTCTCATTGGCTTTCAGCCTGTCCGTGAAGGCAAAGAAAGGCACTTGGCGAAGACAATCCGCGTCGCCGCCATGATTGCCCGTTTCATCCATGCCATGATCAGCGGTAACCAGCACCTGATAACCCCGCTCTATCAGACGCGGGATCAGCCTTGCCAGCGCCGCATCCACCTTTTGTGCCTGACGCACATAACCCGCCCCAAGACCGATTATGGGCATGGCCAAGCGTATCGCAGCTGGAGGAATGCAAAAGCAGATAGTCAGGCGCATGACGGTCGGCAATCATCCAGGCCTGTGCGCAGAGGTCGATCTCGGCTGGCTGCACGGAATTGTCCGCATCATAGCCATCCATGCTGTAATAGCGCCCATAAGCGATGGGCGCCTTCGGATCATTGATTTCGATATGGGTGAAGGGATCAAATTCAGAGCCGCCAAACAGGCTATGGAAATAGCTATGCCCGACCACGCCACTTAAACCGCCTGCGGCTTTGACTTCCGAAAAGACGCTTGGACTGGTTGAAGGACGCAGACCTTCATTATCCAGCAAGCCATGCTCGGTCGGGGTAAGACCAGTATGGATGGTCTCATAAAGCGGCGCCGAAATGGTGGGAAGACATGCTTCCATGGTCCAGAGCCGTGCATCACCCTTGGCGACCGCTGCCATCAGATACTTGCAGGCGACACGGGCCGTATCATCGCGCAAGCCATCAATCACAATCAGACAGACTTTGCTCATCGCTTATGCCTCGCCGCGTCGCATATGGGCATCGACCAGACGCTGGACCCTAGGGGCGAAATGGCGAAAGTCCGGGGTCTCCATGCCAGCAATCTTGCCCGCTTCATCCAGATAGCGCACGGCGATGATCTGTTTCAGGTTCGGGTTCTTTTCGAACTCGGCCACCTCTTCCTCGCTCATCGGTCCGCCCTGCAGATTGAGCGAATGAATGGAGGCCTCTGACAGACGCTCGAAATAGGATGGCTTGGTTGCACAGAGATAGCGCTTTGCCGCCACATGATAGCGGCAGCAATCGGTCACGACGCTGGGAAAGAAGCGCTCCAGCACTTCCGCGCCCGCATCTTCATGATAGCGGTCTTCGGTATCATCCATGGTGAAGGTGCCAAACTCGGACGTGAAATGCCCGATATCATGCAACAGCGCTCCAACGACAATTTCGTCGGGCTGGTTGTTCTGCTCGGCAATGGTGGCCCCTTGCAGCATATGCTCGCCCATGGTGACCGGCTCGCCCAGATATTCCTCGGCACCTCGACGCTCGAAAATATCGGCCAGAAATTCCACAATGTTATCGGCGCTCAGATCCTGTTTTGCAGTGCTCATTCTGCTGCCTCCAAACGCTTGCGAGACAAAGCATCGCGCACCGAACGCAAACCGTCCTTGTCGGCATAGCATCCCTGCAGCCAGCGTTTGCCGATGCCGGAATAAGCCTTGCGAGCATGCAGCACGCGGGTATTGTCAACGACAAAGGCCTCGCCCGGCTCCAAACGGAAGACCACCTCCATGGCCGGGTCATCAATGATCTCGCCAAGACGGCGATAGGCGGCATACCACAACGCCATCTTCTCGAACGGCACATCCGTTACAGCCGCCAGCGAGCGGTTGTTGAAGCGCACCCCGATCAGCTCCCCATCCGGGGCCAGTTCGATCATCGGGCGACGCGAGGTCAGGCAGACACCCTCTTCGCCAGCATATTCAAAGCGGGCGCAATGCTCGGCCAATACATCAAAGTAATCCGGATTTTCCTTTTGCAGACGGCGGGCACAGGCAAAACCATCCACCACCATATTCTCGCCCCCGGCAGCCGAGCTTTCCAGACAATAAAGCACCTGAATGGAGGGCACCGGATCGCGATAAGGGTTATCGGTATGGGCCTGCAATCCCAGCCCGGTAAAGGCCAGATTGGTCGGGTTCACCTCGGTGCGCACTTCAAAATGCTTGCCATAATTGGTCTCACGCACATAGCCGAACAGATCGACCACATCAAACAGAGCCCCCTCTTTCACTGGCGCAGCTTCAATCTTGCCAAAGCCATAGCGGGCAACATTGTCAATCCAGTTGGCATAGTCCGCGCCGCGCTGCACCAGCGCCGGATATTGGCCGGTCGGCACATTGGGCTGCAGGCTCGAATCCCATGGGGTGATGTCATCAGACAACCAGCCAGACACAGGTTTATCGGCTTTATCATACGCATTGGCCTTCAACCAACCCAGATCGAATGTCACGCTCTTGTCTTCCGGCGCGAAGGTCACGCTCAGCACCTCGCCGTCGATTGAGGCGGCAGACATCACCGTCACGGCCGGGATATCGCGCAGCGCAATCAATCGCTGGCCGTTGCCCGGGGCGCGGGTCTCAATGTCTTGCGCATTGTCGCGCAGCCAGATGGCATGAAATCGAAGGCGGAAATCGTCGGAATGCAGCGTCAGAACGGCGCCATTCTCACTCAGCGTGGCTTGCATGATGTGGGTCCTTTGGTCGAATTACCCTACCATCTTGGGGAAAATGCTTATAAACTCAAATTAGAAAAATTAAAGCTAAGGGGCGGTTTCATTTATGGAAGAGTCATCGCAGAGTTTGCCTCCGCTGGAATGGGTCCGCGCGTTTGAAGCCACTGCCCGCCTCGGCAGTTTCACCGCCGCCGCCAATGAGATCGGCCTCACCCAACCTGCCGTCAGCCAGCGCATCGGACTGCTGGAAAAGCATCTCAATACCCAGCTTTTCCTGCGACAGGCCCGCACCATTTCCCTGACCGTGGACGGAGAAACCTGGCTCCCCTATGTGCAGGCGGCCTTGCGCGGCTTGAGCGAAAGCTCTGAGCTGCTCTTTGCCAGCGGCAAAAATCGCCTGACCATCTCGGCCAGCCAATCGGTCATTTCCCTATGGCTGTTGCCAAGGCTGGCACGGGTCCATGCCGATACCGGCGCGCAGATTTCCGTCCAATCCTATATTCTGGGCGGACAGACCGCCACAACCGACAACAGCATCCAGATCCGATATGGCTCGGGCCACTGGCCCCATCATTATCAGATCCCGCTCTTCACCGAAGCACTGGCCCCGGTCTGTGCGCCCAGCCTTCTGGAAGCAGCAAAAACGGACGACTGGACCAGCCTGCCACGCCTTGCCTGCACCGGGCCTCGTCCTGATTGGAGCAGTTTCACCCAACGCTTCGCCCTGCCCTCCACGCCCATGCCGCAAATCCGCATCGACACCATGGACGGCACCATAAAAGCCGCCAAAGCAGGCCTCGGCGTCGCCCTCGGCTCCCTGCCGCTATGCCTGTCCGATCTGCAAAGCGGCGCGCTTGTCCGTCTAGGCGAGCATATCTTCGACCATAGCGAGACCTACTGGCTCTTGGCCACCAGATCCGCCATCAGCCGCCGCCAATGGGAGAGCCTGTCGAGCGCGCTGACTGCGACGGGGGTTTAGGGGGGAAGAATGGAGTTCGGAACCAAGCACACAAAGCGAACGAGCTGCAGTTACACTGTGGCCCGGCTTGTTTGATCGTAGGACCCAAGGACCACTTTGCGCCCCAAGCCAATGAGACGACAATGGCGTATATCTATTTCTTTGACGAGTTTCGATAAGGGAAAGCGCTGATGAGGTATTTTAAAAATGAACTGACATGGTAACCGCGCGAATTTGTTTTCCTTTTGCTCAAACAGAAACTCTCGAATTCTTTGGCATAGCTAGGGTTCATATTTTGCCTAAGCTTTATAAAAGGGAGTGTCTTTTGATAGATAGTGTTGAAATTTTTAAGACCTAGTTCGGTGGAAAACTGGGAATCCAGCTTACCTTCATTCAACAGCTTGGAGAGACTATTGTATTCATTGAGAACAAGTTCGATATGGTCAAGCGTAAGGGCCTTGCCTTGAAAGAGAGGATAGTCGTCGTCAGGTTTGTCGACACGCATATCCGCCCGAAGTTCGCCGAGTTTGGTTGTGGCGTCTTTTTGTGTCAGTTCCGTATTGCTTAAATACTCCTCGAGAACATCGAAGCAATTACCAACGTGTTCAGAATGAATAAATCTCTTGATCGAAACCATTTGAGGATCGACTAATCGGCGGTACGCATCTTGTTGCTTTCTGATTTCGTCGTTCGCAATTTGCTGTCTCACCATAAACAGCTGAATTATAGCAAAGCTAGTTATGATCAAAGTTAGCAGTGAGATCGTAGCTTGCAGCCATGTACCCAAGTTACCCAGCCGAGCTTCGATGCTTCTAACTTCGTGGGCTGCTGGTAATACCAATTCTACCGTATCGTAAATAAATACATCTCTAGCGAATAAAATCAAAAAAAACGAAACAGCGGTCCAGATCAACAGCACTAATACAGATTTCATTTCAAATCCATCGAGATTTTTTTTAATTCAATCTTCAATTCATTAAAGCTTATATTTGAGTACCATTCATATGATTTTTCAATACCCTCATTAATGGAAGTATAGAAATTATTATTTATAAACCCCTCAACTGCGGGAAGAGAGGAGAAATACATACCGGATTGCTCACCACGCCTCATCTTAATGTTTTCAATAGCTGCGTTTGATTTTGTTACACTCAATATTTTTTTTGCAACATCACTTACCGTTAACTTTGTCGAAGCGGAAATCTCAAGTGGCGTCTTAGGTAAATTTGAAAACATTGTTGACAATATCGTCTTTGCAGCGTCCTCGATGTAAATCAGCCGCACTTCCTCATCTCCATCGCCAAAAATCTCAATTGGATTTCCTATTATTGCCTGAGCGAAGAAAGTCGGAACCATTTTCCTAACTGGCGATATACTTTGACCAGGACCATACAAATTCCAGAGTCGCAATATCCGAGTATCAAGCCCATATGTCTCGGCATAAGAGAGTGTTAATTTCTCAACGGCGGCGGACGTTACCGAGTAAACATTGTTCCATTCATTTGGCTTGGCCGGTATAAATAATCGTGTGTTTCGATTATATCTTTTGATTGCTTCTAAGACATTTAGGGTGCCGACGATGTTAGTATCTATAGCAAGCCGCGCACGATCAAATAACTCGTGTGTTCCCAGAACACCCGCTAGATGAAACACCCAATCTACGCTTCGTATTTCTTCTAAGATCGCGCCTTCGTCTCTAACGTCCCCGACTATGTAACGCACCCTAGATGAAGTGTGCTGTTGGCAAGGTTTGCAAATATCGAAATTTGTTACTTCAAAACCTTGAAGAACTAATTGATCGATGACTGCTCCACCTACAAAGCCAGTTCCTCCGGTCACCAAACACTTAACCATATATCAAGTTCCTCAAGGATATGAATCTTGCAGAAAATTTGGTTTGATAAGTACATCAAAAAAGCTGTGATGGAGTTTTGGGCAGCCGCAACTAATGAGGATTGCAAAATTCTCTCATCGTTTTCAAAGAGAGCATTGACTGTATATCGCTTTCAATACGCGATTGCTTCCCGCCTTGCTTTAAACACAGAATTCTACGGTTTAATGACCTGAAATCCAAATATCTGCTTCGTCCCCCAAGCTGCCATCCCGGCCTACCCTAAATCGCTTCGAAATAATCTGCGAAGATGTTCTGGAACTGGCTTTGGGGCCGTAGTGCGAAACTCTGCTCCAGTGACATGGTTCTCTTGATGCGGTCTATTCGGAAGGTTCGGGTGGTGGTGGATGGTCCCAGGTAATGATGTACCAAACGGGCCAGTTGAGCGGGATATAGTGCGGCTCGATCACGCGGGTGGTGCGTTTGTAGGCCTCTGACAGATAGTCGATTTCCAGACATTGCTGTTGCAGCGGTAGTTGAACCTTGAGAGAACGTTTATGTAGCGGAAGTGAAATTGCCAGAATAGCAAATTCAAAGCTTCACAGATTACTTTGGCGGCTTCGATCTTTGACAAACTTAGATGTTTCATTCAGCTTTGAGGGCAGATTTTCAGTGAAGGAACTAAGGCCGTTGGACCGAGAAGCCCATATTGCAGGATTATTCAAGCTGATTGATCCTGTTGAAAAAGATCGTATGAAGCGAGCATTTGAAACTTCGAAAAGTCGTAAAAAATGGCTGCAAAGAAGACTTAGCCATCGTGTAACGATGCATTCTGATTATTCAAAAGAGGTGCCGCGCGGTAAAAGAGATGAAGTTAGCCTTTTAAATATACTAAGAGATTTAGGCGCTCCTGAAGAATGCTATTTGGTCGCTTCTGATCATGAAATGGATGATAGCTTTCAGTCGCTCGCTTTCATGTTTGCAGAAAAGTATGCTGAGTTCGGTCACGGAACAATCCTTTCATGTATTCCGGGCAAACTTGCCTTGTTCAAAACTGCATTTCCTCACAAGAGCTTTATCGTTCATAGAGGATAAGTTGCGCCACTATCTGGATGGCTCGAGAGGTTGGGTCGGCTTCAATTTGCACTGGTTCAGGTTGAAGAATTCTAACATCTGAGCCAGCGAACTGAACGGGCATTTTGCCCGCAATCCCGTCATTGGAACACCGAGCAGCGAAAGCTCATTTCCCACTCGCCTCATTTCCCCCCTCACCGTTGGTAGATGATGGGAAACCAGTCTTCGCGCAGGACTTGGCCCGGCTTCATGTCGTGGCCGGGATAGGGGGGTGAGGTTTTGCCGGGGCGTTCGATGTAACGGGCGTCATCACCAAGCAATCGAAGTGAAAAGGCCCGGCGACGGTTTTGCGTGCTATTACCGCGTGCGCCATGCAGAACGGCATAATTGAAGGCAACCGCATCGCCTGGCTTCAGGCTCCATTCCCTGATGTCCATGCCTTCTGCGTCCGGGTCTGGTACCGGCATATAGGCATCTTCATCCGGATAGAAAGTCTCTTCGCTCAGCCAACGGGTCGGCAGCACCGGCTTCTCCCACAAATGGCTGCCAGCAACGCAGCGAAGGCTGGCTTCCGTCACCACATCCATCGGTGACCAGAAGCTGACATTCTGAATGCCGTCAACAAAATAATAGGGACCATCCTGATGCCACGGGGTTGGCTTGGAGGTGCCAGGCTCCTTGACCAGCACATGATCATGAAAAACCTGCACGCGCCGGGACTGCATCAGATCAGCGGCAACTTCCGCAGCCGGGGACTTTCTGATGACCTCTTCAAACTGCGGAATGCGGGTCCAATTGCAATAATCATCAAAGAAACGCCCATCCTCGCCTGCTTTCAGGTTTTCAGCAGCATAAGGGCCGGGCTGCTCCATATTCATCTCGATGCCGGCACGGATGGTCTCGATATGGTCGGCGAACAATCCTTCGATCAGGACAACACCATCGCGCTGAAAAGCATCAATATGGGCTTGGGTAACCAGCGGGTGCATGTGTGTCTCCTCCTCTTACCGCCCGATTTAAAAGTCTCATTCAGAGATTTCCAGGAGCGAATTCTTGTCCGAAAAGTCTGCAACTTTTCGGGAACGCATTGTAAGCCGCATTACCAGCCCTTTCCCAATGCATCCCCCTTTGATCCGTTCCATGACGGGTGGGATGCAGGGGGAGAGGGCTTGGCTCAGGGCTTCTAAATCTGGTTCTGAGAAAAGAGCCTAGCCATTATCAAAATTAGTTTCAAATAATACATTTTTATGATCTTAATAGTTTCATGCTATATTTATCCATCCGCCAGTATGAATATGTAATTGCCGTTGCTGATGCAGGAAGTCTGACGGAAGCGGCCTCTCGTTTGAATGTATCCCAGCCCTCCCTATCCGTTGCCATTAGCCGGGTCGAGGATGTGGTGGGATCGAAAATCTTCGTACGGCGCAAGGGAGCCACGATCAAGATCACCCCGTTTGGGCATCACTTTCTCTCCAACGCACGCACCTTACTGGACAATGCCAAACTGCTTGAACAAGGGCACGAAGTCACCCGGCCCTTCATTTTGGGATGCTTTGAAGACCTGGCCCCTTGGCATCTGGCCTCGTCTCTGGAGACACTGAGACACCACTTTCCAAATATAACATTTGAGGGCGTGGCAGGACGATTTTCAGAGCTGGCATCGGGGCTGGAAGAGGGGCGCATCGATCTCGCCCTTTCCTATGACATTGGCTTTGACGCAAAGTATGAGCGGCAGATCATCAAAAGGGCCGCACCGGTGGCTTTCGTTGCCAGCGACCATCCGCTTGCAGCGAGATCTGAGCTTCAGCTGCAGGATCTGGAGTCCCATCAACTGATCTTCTTCGAAGAGAGCCTCTCGAACCAATTCATGCGCGAGCTGCTGGATCGATTGCACATCACGCCCAGCATTGCCCCGCCGGTCAGATCGCTGGAGCTGATGCGTTCCATGGCAGCACACGGAAATGGCGTCGGCATCAGCTATTCCCGCCCGCCCAGCGATGTCTGCTATGATGGAACGTCCCTTGTGACGCTGCCTGTCATCACGTCGGAAGCAGAGGTCGACATCAAACTGATCTGGTCCAATCTGCTCGAGACGGCTCCATGGTTCACAAAAGCCCTGACGCTTCTTGGCGAGCCACCCGAATCTAAAGTTCGCCACATTGAGCGGCGAGCACCGAACGAACTTTAGATTCAAAAAGGTGACGAGCAAATATGTATTTCTAGTGTGGTTCTCAGTATCGATAATAGGCATACGAACCTGCAGACAAATGATACCTGTTTCAATTCCATCACACCAGGCTCAG
This sequence comes from Cohaesibacter gelatinilyticus, assembly GCF_900215605.1. Taxonomy (NCBI): domain Bacteria; kingdom Pseudomonadati; phylum Pseudomonadota; class Alphaproteobacteria; order Hyphomicrobiales; family Cohaesibacteraceae; genus Cohaesibacter; species Cohaesibacter gelatinilyticus. The sequence continues at coordinate 364,117 of NZ_OBEL01000002.1, forward strand.
GACCCAAAAAGCAAGGTTTCAATGGGGCTTACTGCCTATTGATGCCGCATCTTCACCAGCCTGAAACAAAAGCTGCCGCTCATGCAAAGCATGAAGGAGTATCTACCAGAATTTGATAATAGATCTTCTTGCCTTGAATAAGATGACAATTGATCGGAGGGATAGATGAGACAGGAAGATTTCTTGGCCAGTTTGCGCTCAATAATCGAGCATTCGTCCAGGCTGGCTGGAACGATCTTCCCTGTTTTGAAGCGGGCCATTGCCATAGGCGACATGGTTCGGGAGGCAGACAAAACAGATCGTCTCAAGGTTTATCAAAGTCACCCATATCTGACCCCAAAACCCGCTCGACCAGGCGGGTTTGTTGTATCTTCACCCCATGAACAGGCAAAGCACAAAATCCGTCATGGCATGAAGGCAGGGCCCGGGACGACACAGACTTTCCCTGAAAATCGCATCCCCTTTCCCCTCGCGGCATTCATGACCGCACCATTCACCACATTATCTGGCCTGATCTACGCATCCCCTGCTCCGGCAATAGGCATGCGCAATTTGCGACCAGACAGGGAAAGGGCGCATCTGGCTGAAGACCGGTCAAGACAGCCAATGAAAGTCGATATCCCAAATATCGACATGCAATCAGACGCCGTTGGGAGGGAAGAATGGCAGATACGTCGCTTGGAACCGCGGAGCAACTCCGCGATCCAGACTATACTCCGGCTTTGCACAAGGCCGTACCACTAGGCATTCAGCATGTGCTGGCAATGTTCGTCTCGAATGTCACGCCAGCCATCATCATTTCAGGCGCGGCCGGTTTCGGCTTTGGCTCGGATGCGGGGGCACAGGGTTTTCCTGACATGACCTATCTGATCCAGATGTCGATGCTGTTTGCAGGCATTGCAACATTGTTTCAGACCATTGGCCTCGGCCCGGTTGGCGCGCGCCTGCCCATCGTTCAGGGCACCAGCTTCGCCTTCATTCCCATCATGATACCGCTGGTCGCGGGCAAAGGCGTGGAAGCCCTGCCGGCGCTGTTCGGCGGCGTTTTGATCGGCGGTCTTTTCCATGCGGTTCTTGGCATGTTCATCGGACGCATCCGCTTTGCCTTGCCGCCGCTTGTCACCGGCCTGATCGTGACCTTGATCGGACTGACACTGGTCAAAGTCGGCATCCAATATTCTGCTGGCGGCGTGCCTGCCATCGGCAAACCGGAATATGGCAGCCTTCTCAACTGGTCCGCAGCCCTGGTCGTGATCATCGTGACCCTTGGCCTGAAATTCTTCGCCCGTGGCATGCTCGCCGTCTCGGCGGTGGTGATCGGCATCATCGCCGGTTATATCTATGCGCTCATGGTCGGCATGATCAGTCTGGATGGCATCGCTACAAGCGTTGGACGCGCTGCGCCTTTCGCTCTGCCTTCACCTTTTGCTTATGGCTTTGAGTTCTCCATGGCCGCAGTCATCGGCTTCTGTCTGATGTCCTTCGTCTCCGCCATCGAGACCGTTGGCGATGTGTCCGGCATCACCAAGGGTGGTGCTGGCCGCGAAGCCACTGACAAGGAAATTGAAGGCGCGACCTATGCCGATGGCTTTGGAACGGCAATCTCAGGTATCTTCGGCGGTTTGCCAAACACCTCCTTCAGCCAGAATGTGGGCCTGATTGCAATCACCGGTGTCATGAGCCGTCATGTCGTGACCATCGGCGCGCTGTTCCTGATCCTCTGCGGTCTGGTGCCAAAGGTCGGCGCCATCATCCGCACCATCCCCATCGAAGTGCTGGGCGGCGGCGTGATTGTCATGTTCGGCATGGTGGTGGCCGCCGGTGTTTCCATGCTGGCAGATGTCAACTGGAACCGCCGCAACATGGTGATTTTTGCCATTGCTCTATCCATCGGCCTTGGGCTGAAGCTTGACCCCAAAGCGGTGCAATATCTGCCGGACACCATACGCGCCCTGATGACCAGTGGCCTGCTGCCAGCAGCCCTGATCGCCATTGTGCTGAACCTGATCCTGCCGGAAGAACTGAGCGCTGAAGCCACCGAGGAGGTCTCAGGCGGCATGGCTGGCCACGACACGAAAGACTAAGCAATACCGGCACGCACAGCCCTTCAAACCACTGCGCGTGCCGGATGCTTTCATATAATCTGCGCCATCAATGGGAAATTCTTTCGAACGCCCTGATATCCATGGTGGTTTAGAAGAAAGAAAGCTGGAGCTGTGACAGAGGCAGGTCAAAGGGTGACTTCAAGCGTTTACAGGAGGTTCGGCATTCCACCTTGGCCAACAATTCCATGCCAGAAACCGCCAGTTGCAAATAACCAAAGATCATTGGCGGTTTTCCTGAAAGCGAAAACCCGGGGCTGACATATTCGGACTATAATATCCGCGCAGCTCTCACAAAAAACATCTGGAAAATTTGGTGCTTATTTGGCAGGATTGCATCGGAATGAGTATGACAACTGGGAATGTACAATGAATTTTCTTTCAGCATTATTCCTGAGCCTTCTTGTCTCATTTCACATAAATGCCTCTGCATTGGCAGCATCCGGATCAGGCCCAAACTGCTCACTTGAATTTTCCGAAACTGCCTTTGATGAAAAGCGGTTCACACAACCAATTCTCAAAGCATGCATCAATGAAATAAATAATCGCTCATCGACACACGACCCTGTGGCGCTTTTATACAAGAGCCAACTGGCATTGCTGGGACTAGGTGAACGAAAGTCCCGTCGAAGCGCTCGCATTGCTTTGGAAACTGCCGTCGATGCTGGATCCATCATCGCCAGACGCTATCTGGCCGACATGTTCATCAATAAGATTGGCGCCGACCGTGAGGATTTCTTGAAGGCAGAAGGTTTCTATCTTGCTGCCATCAAAAATGGCGACACAAAATCCAACGAACGACTGGCGCAGCTCTATCTGGATGGAAAGATACCGAACAAAACGGCCCAAGACGCTAGATTGCTTTTTGAAAAGGCCGGACAAGGAAATGCTGATACCGCACTGGGCAAAGCCAAAGCCGTGCTAAAAGAGGGAGCCGGGCCGACGAATCTTCGTCAGGTCTCGCAGCTCTTGGAAAAATCGGCAGACCTGGGGAATGCCGAAGCTCAATTCATGTTTGCCACATTGAACCTCCATAATGATGACCTGACAGAGAAAAATTCAGCAGCTTTACAGGCACTTTTGTGCAAGAGTGCCGAACAAGGCTATCCTGCCGCCATGCTTGAATGTGCAAAGCACCTTTTGGATCAAGCCAAGCCTGGGATAGCAATTGCTTTGCTAACCAGAGCATCAGATCTGAATCACGTCGATTCAATCGATTATCTAGCCAAATATTATTCCAAGCGAACAGGTAACAAGCATAAGAACTTGGCGATCAAACTCTGGTTCAAGGCTGCAACTCTTGGCAGTGATGCGGCGAAACTGGAGCTGATTTACCGCTTCGACACATTGTCCAAGGCGCAGCAGCTCAATGTGAATGGCGCATTCAAAAGCCCGAACGTCTTCAAAACAGATGTCGGCCGCATAATGGCTGCCAATCACTATCTCTCTGTCGTGCGTCGCGGGCAAAGTGGAACATATATCAAGGGTGAATATTTCTATTATCGCGATGCCATGAATGCTTATGAGCAGGTCGCACAATCGGACAATGCCGTTCTGGCAAAAAAAGCAAAGCCCATCGCCCGGAAACTGCGAGCTGGTTTTGATCGCTATACAGATAACTTGAAGACACGCAGAACGATCCGCAAAGCCGCGCCCTGGATTGCATTGGGTGCCGTCACGATCGGTATCCTCGCCCTTTCGGGAAATAGCAGTTCAAACACAAGCTCCAGTTCAACCTATCAGCATGATAGCTGTGCTGGAATTAATGGTCTCGCATGGTATGGCATTTCTTCGACGGCAATCGCCCTGGCAGGCTGCAATCCCTATAGCTTCGACTAGTGTGATGGAATGGAACAAGTATCATTTATCCGCAAGTAGGTTTGCCTGTTCCAATTCCAAAACCACAATAGAAACATATACCTGCTAGTCACTTGACAATTTGAAGGAACAGATATGTTCAGAATGTTGCAAACCTTAAGAGTTGTCCTTGCCCTGATCGTTCTGGCAATCTGCCTTGGCAGCGCTCAGGCACAGGTGGATCCTTCAAACCTTGTGAGAATGGAGACCAAGACTGCAAAGGAAGTTGAGAAGGCTTGGGATATCAAGCTGTTCACAGACAAGTCGTTCAATTGCACAGCACGAGGCAATGTCAACAAATTCTACTTAATTACCGACAACGAGATTTACAACAGATCTCAAGAGCGGCTTGTCACCGCAATCTCAAAATCCCTGTTGGCTTTCAGCTACTCGAGCGGCCCCACCCGCTGCATCTTTCGCATTGGAGATCCCGGTAACAATAACAAGTTCCATGTCGTTGTTGTTTTCGACGAGGAAGTAATTCTGGACATGCCATTTCAAAAGGCTGAACGCCATTACTTTGCCTCCCAAGAAGAACATCAGGCATTCTTGAAACGTCTGGAAGCCAATCTAAGACCTGCGACGATCAGAAGACCTGCAGGCGAAGTGGAGGCATTGACCGCAGGCAACACCAGAAGATATTTCATCAAGAGCAGTGCCTATGTCGATTTCCATCGTACCAATACCCTTGATGGAGCAAAGCTGAACCTTTGTGCGACATTTGATCTGCCCGCTGATAGCCAATTGCTGGAACAACTGGGTGCCACTTTGAAAAATATTGTCAAGATGGATAGCCTCGATGCGCTCGCAGAGGGCCTTCTGTCAAGCTCGTGCGACATCATTCCGTCTTCTGATCAGTTGGTCGAGATGATTGATGAGAAAATCATCAAAAGCAGGTCATCTTCTCGAGACGATATTCTGCAACAAAGAGATAAAATTTATCACTTAATGAATGTTGCAGCAGCAAAAGGCTCTGATTATCGCAAAGTCAGATGGCCCAGAGAGATCGCCATCACGGGCGATCCGAAAAAGCATTTGGGTGCGAAAGATGCTTTCATGGCACGGCACAAAAAATGCATCGACTCGTTGTCACGCTTTGGGCAAAGGGCATTTGATTGTCATTGTATGGCCCAAAAGGGTCTTGATCGAAGCAAGATCAGGCAATGCTCGACTGGATACGCTTATATTCACGGAAAATACAAAGCGTTCGACTATGCAAAGTCTTTTGTAGATCCACCGAGTTCAGTGTCTCGTCTTGATCATAGTTTGAAGGTTTCCGAATGCGTTGCAAAGAAGTTCGAGGCAACCTTTTACAAGTCGGTCCTGTCTGGAAAGAAAGGTGGCAAGGAATCAGCCTGGTACAAATCCATGCTGAATAAATGGATGGATCCATGTGAAGGATGAGCAGGTTTTATGGAAGCTGTTCCCGAAAAACGCTTCCATATACCTCATCAGCCGTCTTCAATCTGACTTTGACGAACGCATGATGCAACTGGATAGAAAGGAAGTGATCGTCACCATTCCCGGCCAGCTCTACTTTGCTGTGCTTTCGATATTGTCTGGTGGATGAATGCGGGCTTCGCCTACAAGGCAGCCCAGATCGGGGGACGTCAAGCTTTCCAGAAATGCAATCAGGTCCTGCTTTTCACTATCTGTCAGCGACAGCGGCCTGACCCTTGGATCCTGTTCCTCTGTCTGTGGTCCTCCTTGATCATAGAATTCAACAACATCGGATAGGCTGCTCAGGAACCCATCATGCATATAGGGGGCCGTCACGGTCAGGTTTCGAAGCGAGGGCGTCCGAAACTGCCAGCGGTCCTTGGGATCTTCCGTCACCTCATATCGACCCAGATCGACTTCCTGGGGTGCACTTACAGCGGCAACCTTGCCAAAATCAACATCATGCACCACGCCCGGTGCAACCTGTACCTTGACTGTCGAAGGCGGATTCTGACGACGATCTTCCCGCATCTGCCCATAGCCGGTATTGTGGAATTGCTGATCAGTGAACAAAGCATGCTGCTGCTCGATCACATGACATGATGCGCAGTCTCCCTTATTCTGAAAGACATCAAAGCCGCGCTTGGCCGCGTCAGAAATTGCAGAGGCTTCATCACCAAAATACCAACGGTCAAATGGCGCATTCCCTGCAATCAGAGTACGTTGATAGGCCCCGAACGCCTTGCCGATCCGATCCAGTGAAGCCCGGGCCCCAAAGGCGGTCTCAAACATCCCTTGGTATTCAGGCAGGTTCTGCAGCAGCGCAACAACCACACCGATTGACGGATTGGCCATTTCGTTGCGCGCAACCAGTGGCCCGACAAACTGTGTTTCCAAGGATGGATCGCGCCCATCATGGAACAACACGTCCAGAAAACCGACATTGATCAGTGTGGGAGAGTTTCGTTTTACACTCCGCCCCTCAACGCCAACTGCCGTGCTCAATTCCCAATTGGCAAAGCCCTGTTCAGGAACATGGCACATGGCGCAAGACATGGTGCCATTGATCGAAAGCCGCCGGTCGGCGAACAATTTGCGACCAAGTCTGACTTTTGCGGCAGTTACAGGATTGTCTTTGGGATTCCCAAGCGCGGGAAGCCCAAGATGCACACTTTGGCTACGCTCCACCGCCTTTTGTGCCCAATCTTCCTCATTTACAGCACAGCTTTCAGCAGAGATCGGCTCAGGCAAAACATAGCTATCGTCGGCTAATGCCGGGTTCCAAACGCAGCAGAAGACAAGTATGGCTACACGTTTCACAGGCTTTTCTCTGCCATCAGGAGTGTTTCAATATCTGTCATCAGCAACCTTGGATCGAGAAACCCAAGACCATAGACATTGCGGATTTCACCATCCCGGTCGACAAGATACATTCTGAGCAAGTGATTGATGACATCCTGATCGCTCGATTGATCGATCGCCTGCCCGAAGCCATCGATAATCGGTTTCAGATCCGTCTGACCAGTCGTCGTCAGCACATGCCAATCAAGTTTTTGTTCGGCTTTCTCATCAGCCAAAATCGGATAGGCAAAGCTTTCAATTGCTTCGACTGTGTCACGCTTGGGATCAAAGCTGATGGTCATCAATTGGACATGTTTCGGAAGCCCGGGAAGATCAAGACTTGTATCGTGAATTTCAAACAATGTTGACATGGCCAAAGGGCAACCATTGACATCGCCGCAATTCAGATAGACAAAACTGACAAGCGTGTATTTTCCCTTCATCAGATCTGAAAGCTCGTGGGCCTGACCGTGAATATCCAGCACCGTTCCATTCGGCGCTGCCTTGATACGATTCAATCTATAGGAACCGGCAACGGGGGGTTCAAACTGATAATTTTCAGGTGCTTCAAATACAGAGGCAAATGGAACCCTTTCAGGCACATCATTCCAAAGAGACCAGACAAAAGCCATCGCTCCCAGCCCTGCAACAAGCGCAGACGTCTTTACAAACTGCATGCTATCGCTCCTTAGACAGGTGATGCATCGCCGGGCAATGATGAAATTGCCCGGCAATCGGCGAGATCACGCATATAGTTCGGAACTACCAAACCGCATGATATGGGCACGCCCCAGCTTCAATTCGTAAAAGTCTATATTGAAGTCTTCGACCAGTTCACGTCCATCCCAGTTGTAGGCACGCACATATTGAGCGTCGTCGCTGCCTTTCTTGTCCCAATTGGCAAGAAGTGAGGAGCTGAAATAGACCCGTTTACCATCCCAGCTTTGGCTGACCATGTTCACTTGCCGGTCGATGACTTTTTCATATATCTGTGAAGGATTATGGGGATCCGATACATCGAACAACCGCGTCTTTCCATCCATGAAACTGTTGATCCAGAGTGTCTGGTCATCGGCTGCGATGGAAATATCAACCGGCAGTGGAATATCGGAAGGATTGCCAATGTCAGCCACAGATTTTGCCTGCCATTCGCCGCCCTCATCTTCATAAATCAGCCATAGCTGCGAGGTCAGCGCTGTGGTCGAGAAGGCATAGTTCGCATCCGATCCCCACGGGAACCGAATTTCCAACGGCGCCCCTGGAACATTGAAGACCTTGCGTGGCTGACGTGTGTGCAGATCCCACTGCACAATCGTGTTGCCAAAACGCTTCATCGCTTCAGGGTCCTGCAGCATTTTCCCGAAATCCATCATATAGTTGGACCAGCCGGTGAAGGAGGAGGTCAGCATGACATTCTTACGGATCAATGCCCGGATATCATAGCCATACCCATCTGCAACTGCATCCCCAACAGCCACCGCACCTTGCATATCTTCCTTGGTCGGCATCCAATAGGTGGAGATATATTCTCCGTCGTCATTATATTCGACCAAGGCAGTTCTGCCACCATGATCGCGATCATTTGACAATCCTGTAATCATCATGCTGCCGGGTAGCGCAAAAAATGTATGCGGCCCGACAACGCCACCGGAATCCTTGACAAAGGTCTCGATCGTTTTGTGCAATGTCGGCTTAGCGGGATCAGTATGAATATCGAAGATGAATATGCGGTTGGTATCCAGCCCACCCGTCCAGAAATACCGACGATCGGCCGAGAAGCCACCATGATGTGCTTCGTTCCGGCCTCCGACTGACAGACTGTTGATCACCTGACCGCGCGTCGCAGAACCCGGACGCAAATCAATGGTGACCAGCTTATCTTGCTCATCGCCCATTCCTTCAACACCCAACGTCCAGATATACACGAACTCTTCGTGGCCAGTGATCTTGGGCATATAAGGTGATTGGCAGGTTTCATCTGCAAAGGCCCGAAACGGCGCAAACAGCGCCATTGCAGCAGCGGCGGACAAAGTACCAAACTCTCTTCTATTCATGATCTTTCCTCCCAAAAGGATCTTAGTGTTTATAGCTTAGACTTGGATCGATTGAGGCCTGGGCAACTGTTATTGTCTGATTGTTCATTGCTTCAGCGTCAGATATGGAGCAGTGCTGAATGGCGGCAGCGGCGCGAATGGCCTCCTGTGTCAGAAATGGCAAGATCCTGTTTTGAATAACGGGCTTGATACGGTGTGACGGCCCTACGATCCCAATGGAAAAAATCGCTCCCAATCGATCCATATTCACCGGAACGGCAACGCTCGTGACACCTTCGTCAATCTCGCCATCACAAATCGCATAGCCAAAGCGTTTGACCTGATTCAGCTCTTTTTCAATCAGATCAGGCTCTATGATCGTGCTGGTATTGAATCTCAATGGATTGGTTTCGATCAACTCATCCCGAAGCTCGGGCGAAATGAACGCAGCAATCACTTTTGCCGAAGAACAGGCATGCGCAGGACGTGGGCCCAATCCTGGATAGATATAGGATACCGAAGGATCAAGCGGGATCTCATTGTGGATCAGATCAACCCGTCCACCGCGATATCTGGCCATGAAGGCCGTCTCTCCCAATTCGTTGACCAAATTGTGCATCACGCCTGAAACCGCACCAATGACATGCCCATCAGCCTTGCCTGTCAATGCAATCTTCACGAACCGCAGTCCCAACTGATAGCGCGTTCCATTATTCGTCTCATCCAGAAAGCCGCATTTCACCAGCGTTGTGATGTTTCGATAGAGAGTTGCTCTCGGCACATCCAGCATTTTGGAAAGCTCAATTGCAGATACTGGCTCGGCACTTCCCGCCACGGCTTCTAAAAGTTTGATAAGTCGATCTTGCATAAGATTCTCACTATTTGATCAAATTGACTGTAAAATGATATTCATATTTATGCAAGTGTTTTGGATTTACCGGCAGTTACACCAGGAATGAGGAAAGAAAAATTATATGAAAACAAAGTGTTAGAAACAATCACTCACGCAAAAAGCAGATCCAAGCAAGACTTGGCAGCAAAGAGCATGGTCGCATGACATGGGAATTCGCTCCCACCCTTTCTCAGGTTCCGTCATACGCAATTGACAATCTACCTATTAGTAGGTAGTTATATAGATGCCAATCAAAGAGGGCTGCACTGGCAGGCTTTGATGACGAAGGATATCCAAACCAGGTTCACCGTCACGCTGCTTTTGCCATCATACAGATCTTGGTAACTCCAACCCCTTGCCGATTTCGCCGTGGCTGAAAGGAACCGAACATGGAACTGAATTCTGATTTCTCCGAACGAGTGCTTGTCCATTCCGACCAGCTTGAATGGCAGGCTTCTCCCATGACCGGGGTGGATCGACGCATGCTGGATCGCATCGGCAACGAAGTGGCGAGAGCAACAACCATCGTGCGCTTCGCACCAGGCTCCCGTTTCTCCGCCCACACACACACCGGCGGTGAGGAATTCATCGTTCTGGATGGTGTTTTTCAGGACGAGCATGGCGACTTCCCGCAAGGCACCTATGTGCGCAACCCGCCAACCAGCCAGCACACACCCGGATCAGCACCCGGTTGCACGATCTTTGTCAAACTCTGGCAGTTCGACATGGAAGACCGAACCCAGTTCCGCAAAACCATGGCCGAAGAATTGGCAGAAAAGGTTGATGGCGTGGCCACAGCCATGCTGCACGAGGATGCCCGTGAAACCGTGACATATCATCACCTTGATGCAGGAACCGCCTTTGAAACAACGCAAAGTGGCGGCAGCGAACTTCTGGTCATCGATGGTGAAGTTGAAGAAAGCGGGGAGAGCTTGAGCAAAAACGCATGGCTTCGCCTACCTGACGGCGCTCCGCTCAAGATCAAGGCAGGCCCAAATGGGGCAAAGATCTGGATGAAAACCGGCCACCTGCATTTCGCAAAGCCGCCTGAGGTATGATCGAATGACACAACCATCATCTTTGGCGATTGTTGCAGGAGCTGGTGCCGGTCTTGGTCAATCCTTGCTGTCACGATTTGAGGTCGAAGGCATGACAGCCGTCGGGCTTGGCCGCACACGGCCCATCAATCCGATCGGTACATTTTTGGAGATTGATCTAGCCGATGCAGAGGCAACATCGTTAGCAATCGCGGAGCTCATTGCCCAGCATGGCCCGCCCAAAATTGTCGTTCATAACACCGCCGAACTGGTCATCGCACCTTTTGAAAAGACAAGCCTGAACGACTATCAGCGAACCTGGACCAGTATGGTTCAATCGCTTGTCATTCTCGGACAAAGCGTCCTGCAGCCAATGGTAACAGGTGGTGGTGGAACATTGATCGTCACCGGAGCCACAGCATCCTTGCGTGGCGGAGCCAGGTTTTCCGCTTTCGCCTCCGCCAAATTCGCCTTGCGCGGGCTGACACAATCACTGGCACGCGAATTTCAACCCGCAGGCATTCATGTCGCCCATGTCATCCTTGACGGGATCATCGACACGACACGGTCGCGTGATCTGCATGATCTGGATCCATCCAAGATGATGAAACCAGAGGCCATTGCTGAGGCCTATTGGCAACTGGCACAACAACCCCCATCCACCTGGACGCACGAGCTGGATCTTCGCCCGGCTTCCGAGGGCTTTTGAATGATACAAACGAAAACCCTCATCATCGGGGCCGGTCTATCCGGCCTGTCACTTGCCCATGCGTTGGAAAATAAAGGCCGGGATTTTCATCTATTGGAAGCTCGAGATCGCCCCGGCGGACGTATTCTGACCCAAGGCACCAACGAGGCCTATTTCGATATGGGACCGGCCTGGTTCTGGCCGGGGCAGCCACGCATTGCATCCCTCATCAATCAGTTCAAGCTGCGGGCCTTCGGACAATTCTCTGATGGCGAATTATGCTTTGAAGATGAAGGTGGATTGGTGCAGCACGGTCGAGGTTATGCGTCGATGCAAGGCTCCTACCGTCTGGAAGGAGGGCTGGCTGCTTTGACCAATGCCCTCTCAGCCATGCTGCCTAAGGGCAGGCTGACAGTCTCAAACCGTGTCACGATATTGACCCGTCACGGCAATCACATAACCGCAGAAACCGACACCGGACTGAATGTCGAGGCAGATCAAGTTGTCCTTGCCTTGCCACCACGCATCGCTGCCAACATTGTCTTTGCCCCCGCACTCGATGCCAAAGTGATTGCCTCCATGACAGCGATCCCGACATGGATGGCCGGACAAGCCAAGGCCATGGCTGTCTATGATCGACCATTCTGGCGCGAAGCTGGCCTGTCTGGTGATGCCATGAGCCGTCATGGCCCATTGGTGGAAATTCATGATGCCTCCACCATGGCCGAAGATCACCACGCGCTGTTTGGTTTTATCGGTGTTCCGCCACAAGCAAGATCAGACCATGAAACACTTCGCGAGCAAATCATCGCGCAGCTTGTCAGGCTGTTCGGACCACAAGCTGGCGCAGTATCCGCCCTTCATCTGAAAGACTGGGCCTTTGATCCGCTGACATCAACAGATTTGGATCGCCGCCCGCTTTACAACCACCCTAGCTATGGCCTGCCATATGCTTTAGAAAATCTTTGGGAAGGACGCCTCCTTTTCGCCGGAACGGAGGTCGCACCAGAATTTGGCGGATATTTGGAAGGCGCATTGGAAGCTGCGGAAAATGCACTGACAATGCTGGAACGTGTAAGGGTGTAGCAGGCAATGGCAATCGATACCAAAACAACGTTGCTCGATATAGCCGAGAAGGCTGCCCGGACCCGTGGGTTTGACGGATTCAGCTATGCGGACTTGTCTGAAGCCGCTGGCATCCGCAAAGCCTCCATTCATTATCATTTTCAAACCAAAGCGGCGCTGTCCGCAGCTCTGCTGGAGCGATACCACAAAGAACTAGAAGACTGCTGCGCAGAAATCGAACGGCGCAATGTCAAGGCATCAGGTCGTCTTCTGGATCTCATCTCGCTCTACCGCGATGCACTTGATGACGGAAACATGGTATGCCTATGCGTCTCGTTGATTTCAAGTCGCGAAAGCCTGTCAGACGAGGTGAACCACCAGATCGTGGAGTTTCGCAGAATGATGGCACGTTGGATCCTCTCCATGTTCGAGCTGGCCAGGGAGGATGGATCCATTCTTGACGTCAAGACCCCCAAGGCAGAAGCCCGGGCGACACTTGCCATACTGGAAGGCGCACATCTGGCCGCACGCGCAGAGACCGATATTTCCGTTTTTGACAGCGCCGTTGAACTGCTGACCTCCCGATGCACAGGGTAAGACTTCTGCCGCATACTCAAATGGATGATTTGGCCAACAGACCGGGAAGAAAATGATCGCACTTCGAAAAATGAGATCAGATGAGTTTCAAGGCTATGTCGATATTTTCATTCCCGATTATGCCGAGGAAATCTCGTCCAATTATGATCTGGACATACAGACAGCCACCAAACAAGCCGAACAATCGGTGTCCGAAGAGCTGAAGCTGGGTGTCGAAACACCAGATCAGCTTCTTTTGTGCATCATTGGCATAGCGGATACATCCAATACACCTCTTGGCTATCTATGGTGCCAGCCAAACAGGAAGAACCAAACCATATTCATCAGCGACTTTTGCATTCTACCCTCCCATAGAGGAAAAGGCCTTGGTCGGCTGGCATTGACAGCACTTGATGAATGGTTTGCAAAAACGGAATTTACCGAAATTCGACTACGTGTGGCAGCTGACAACAAGATTGCAGAAAAGCTGTATCTGTCATCAGGATATGCGCCAACGGGCATCAATATGCGCAAAGCAATCCCGTGATCCCGACATTGCGTTTGATTGAGGACCCAACCAAACGCAATATGTCCAAATCAGTCCTATCGTACCATGGTCAGTCGGTCCCATTCGGCATAATCGGGGGAGCCTTCGCGTCTGATCTGACCCTCATAGCCATATTCCACCATATGCACCATCACCGAATGCGGCCCACAGAACGCGACGGCATAACTCTCTGGCAGATCAGAAGCTGAAAGATTTCTCTCATTGTCAAAGTCCGGCCAACCCGCATGATTGGTACCGCGCGGGGCGCTGAACGGGATGCCATGAAAGGAGCCGGTCAGAGGCAGGTGACAATGCCCATGGAAGAGATGGCGGATCTTGTCTTTGTGCCGGGATATGATCTGGCCAAAGGCATCAGCATCCTGCAGCATGATCTGATCCATGGGTGCAACGCCCGTTGGCACCGGATTGTGATGCATGAACAGATAGATCGGCCCGGACAGCCTGGACAATTGCGCATCCAGCCAGGCCTGACGTTTGGCACAGTAGAATCCGGCGTGGGAATTCGCCCCCCAACTGTCGAGCAAAATGGCCGTGCCTTCCGACAAAGGCACAAGCGATTGCACGAAGCCATTCTCATCAGCACATTCAGGGAAGACAGAGAGGAAAATATCGCGTTCATCATGATTGCCGATGCATAGATGAACCGGCAACGGACAGGCGGCAATCTCGGTTTTCAGGCGCAGATAATCCTCCCGATCCCCCCAATCGGACAAATCCCCGGTAATGACAACGGCTTCGGCATCCGGATGATGTCTGGTTGCATGATGCAACGCCTTGCGGAAATTCTCATTCGGCTCACGCCCGGCAATGGTGTCACCCGGTTTGGTGAGATGGATGTCCGTAAGCTGCAGCAGTTTCATGGTGTCCTCATGATCGTCTTGTCTTGAAAAACAACGCCGCCCGAAAAGCCGGGCGGCGCAAATTGGCGTGATTATTTCTTTGGCAGAAGATCAGCGATTTCCTCGGCCAGCTCCTGTTGCAGCTCGGCCATATCATCATGCTCGCCGGTCACGATACCCTCGATGCCATCATAGACAACCTGTGTGACAGCCAGACCATTGTCGCCAGGATAAGCCTGCCAGTCGCGCAGCAATGGCAGCTGACGCACAGCGGTTTCCTTGTTCGGGTTCTGCTGATAGAAGTTCGCCAGAATGACCTCGTTGGCAGCCTTGTTTGGTGGCATATAGCCGGTGGTGCGGGCAACGTCGGCGGCCCCTTCACCAGAGGTGATGAATTTCAGCCATTGCCAGGAGGCATCCAGAACCTTTGGATCCTTGGAGGCAGACACCAACATGGCAGCATTGCCACCAGCAGGCAGGCCTTTCGGGCCAGAGGCTTCCAGACCTGGGAATTCATTGGTTTTCAGCTCAAAATCACCCTTGGCGCGCTCAACTGCACCCAGAGCAGAGGTCGACCAGAACATCATGCCGATTTCACCAGCAGAGAAAGACGCCAGAGCCGCTTTCCATTCGATATTCTGCATGTTACAGCCACGGAAAATACCCTTCATGGTCTCCAGAGATTTCAGACCTTCGTCAGACGAAATCTGGAACGCATTGCCTTCCATGGTTGCCTTGTCCTGAGACCACATCAGCGCCTGCAGGAACCAGTTGCCAGTGATGTTCCAGCCCCAGAACATCGGGTTCTTGACACCAGCATCCTGCAACTTGCCACAAACCTTGACGACCTCATCCCAGGACTTTGGCAAATCAGCGGCAGATGTGATGCCAGCTTTTTTCATCACATCCATATTGTAATAACCAACCGGAAGCGAGACGGAGAATGGCAGCCCGTAAGTCGCCTCATCAAAGGTGCCGAGCTTCAGCATGGCATCATGATAGCCTTCCTTGGCAAAATTCTTTTCCTTGGCGATGAAGGGCTCAAGCGACTTGGCAATGCCCTTTTCAACCAGAATTGCCTGACGGTTCAGGCCCTGCATGGTCACATCAGGAAGCGTTCCGGCAACAGCTTCGCGCAGGACGGTATTGGTGCCATCTTCGTAAGATTCGTAAGTCGCACGCATCTTGACTTCGATATGGGGAAACTGCTCGTTGAATTTTGGCAGGATTTTCTCATAGGTCACATCGAAGAGATGTGAGTAAGGATAGGCAAATTCGATCGTAACCTTGTCTTCTGCCTGTGCAGCAGAGGATGCAAGAAGCATTGCTATTGCGGTGAGGCTCTTTTTCATGGAACTCTTCCTGTGTTGCCATGGGACTGGCAGGTCGACAAACTCGTCCGGTCCCGGTTGATCCCTGAAAACGGGATTTCGGTGATGGGGCTGCCAAATGGCGGCCCCGCTTTTCCTTTATTTGCTATTTCATGCCGCTGAGGGTGATGCCCTCGATGAAGCGGCGCTGCGCGATAAGAAATGCCACGATCAAAGGGGCAACGATGATCGTGGCCGTGGCCATCATCGGACCGAAATTGTCGCCATCCGCATCGCCCTTGAATTCCCGCAGACCCAATGGCGGGGTAAACAGGGAGCGATCACCGGTAATCACGATCCGTGGCCAGAAATAATCGTTCCAGTGGGCCACCACCGAGAAGATGGCAAAGGCCAGCAAGGCCGGAACGGCGGTGGGCAACATGACATTCCATATGATGGAAAATTCGTTCATGCCATCCATGCGGGCCGCATCGATCAGATCATCGGGAACCGTCATGAAGAATTGCCGCATCAGGAAGATGCCGAAGACCGAGATGGACCAGGGGATGATCAGCGCCGCATAGCTGTTGGTCAGGCCCAGCTTGGCCAGCATGATGTAAAGCGGCAGCGCAATGGCATGAACCGGGATCAGCAGGCAGAACAATACCAGACCAAAGACCACCTCCCGCCCCCAAAAGCGCAACTTGGCCAGTGCATAGGCACAAGGCAGCGCCACCAGAACCTGAATGAAGAAGATGGACGCGGTGACAAACACCCCATTCAACAGATAGCGCACCAAAGGTGCCTTCTCAAAGGCCGTGGTGTAATTATAGATGACCGGCGTCACCATGCAGTCGGCAATATCCTTGCCAAGCTTGATACAATAATCATCGCGGAACGCTTCCTGGCTGCCAAAGAAGCCACCGATATTCTGCATGATCTCGGCCGGACTTTTGAAGCTGTAACTGACCATCACATAGAAGGGCAGAAGCACGATCAGGCAGCCGACAATCAGCACCACATGCTTCATGGTCTCAGCGGTTGAAAAGCGAAAGGCCGGAAGGCTGCCAGACTGCGCTGATGTTTGGGTTGCATAACTCATGTGTAATGGACCCTTCTTTCCACCAGCCAGCGCTGGGCCAAGGTGAGAAACATCACGAAGGCAAGAAACACCACCGTGATGGCAGCACCGATCCCCATCAGGTTCTGCTGAATTGCTTTTTCATAAATGGCGAACATCATCACATAGACGGATTTGGACGGCCCGCCACCTTGCGGATAGAAGGCCTCGACCGTGTCAAAGACCTGAAAGGAACGGATGACGGAAATGGTGACGACAAAAACGGTGGTCGGTCCCAGCATCGGCCATGTCACAAGCCGGAACCGCTCCCATGCCGATTTGGCCCCATCCATCTCGGCGGCGTGATAAAGTTCTCGCGGAACAGAGGTAAGCCCAGCCAGATAAAGCACCATATTGAAGCCGAATGCCTGCCAGACACCAATGAAGGCAACGGTCCAGATGGCATAGTCGCGATCCGTCAGCCAAAGCGGAAAGCCTTGCTTGCAGCCATGGGCATACCAGCTCCAGCCTTCAAGAAAGGAGCCGCAGCCCCGCTCAAGGGTGGAATTGACAATGCCGATGGTAGGGTGAAAGGCAAATTCCCAGACAATCGCCATGGCAATCAATGCCGCCATCACCGGCAGGAAATAGATGGTCTTGTAAACATCGCCAAAACGCTTGATCGAGTTGATCAGCAAGGCTGCCCCCAGCCCCAGGCCAACGGACAAGGGCACTACCACAAAGACATATCGAAAGCTTGCGCCGAACATCTTGGCGTAAGCCGAGCGGGTGAAGATCTTCTCATAATTGGCAAGACCGACAAATTCGGCACCAGGATTGCCAAGGCTGTAATTGGTGAAGCTCATCAGCGAGGCGATGCCAATCGGCAAAAGCAGGATCAACACCATGAGGATGAGCGCCGGGCCGACAAACCAGTAATGCGCTTTGGATCTTGCCATCACGCAACCTCCGGCACGGTTGCTTTGACCCCGGATTTAGCCGGTGCCTTCTCTGCCTCATGGGACAGATCCACCCGCTTTCCGGCTTCATCAAACACCATTGCCACACCATGCTGCAGCTTGAAGGCAACATTCTGCCCGATGGAAACCGGCACACCCTCAATCGGAGCTGCCCGCAGCACAAGGCGATGCCCACCCTGATGCAGGATGACATGCAAATAGATGTCTGCACCGAGATTTTCCTTGTGCACCACACGCCCCTGCAAGGCATCGGGATCCTTGACGCTGCACAGCGCCAGATGCTCCGGGCGCAGGCCGATGGTGATGTCGCCAGAGCAGTTCTTTGCCACCCGCGTCAAAACCACATCCTCGCAAGCGGCGTGCCCATCAGCATCCAGATGCCCCGGCAACAGATTGATCTTGGGTGCCCCGACAAATTCGGCAACCCGAATATCGCGCGGATTGTTATAGATCTCATCCGGCGTTCCAAGCTGCAGGATCTTGCCATCCATCATCACCGCCATGCGGTCGGACATGGTCAGTGCTTCGGCCTGATCATGGGTTACATAAACAAAGGTCGTCTGCAGCGAGCGGTGCAGTTCGGCCAGTTCCGAGCGCATATGAATGCGCAAGGCAGCATCAAGATTGGAAAGCGGCTCATCCATCAGGAAGCCGACCGGTTTGCGCACCATGGCCCGGCCGAGAGCCACACGCTGGCGCTGTCCTCCTGACAATTGGCCCGGCTTGCGCGCCAGCAGATGATCGATCTTCAGAACCTTGGCAGCGTCAGACACCTGGCTGGAAAGGTCACGATATTTGGCCCGCGCCAGAAATTGCCCGATCAGGGGAAGACGCTCCGTGAAAGACAGATCCCGCAACCGCAAGGGCGTCATCATATTCTGGCCAACGCTCAAATGCGGATAGAGCGCATAGGATTGAAACACCATAGCCAGGTTTCGATCGGCAGGACGCACATCATTGACCCGCTCGCCATCGATCAACACATCGCCAGAGTCCGGAGCCTCAAGCCCTGCCAGAATTCTCAGCAGGGTCGACTTGCCGCAACCGGATGGGCCGACAAGGGTCAGAAACTCACCGGGAGCGATATCCAGATCGATCCGCTCCAGAACCGAGGTCTCTCCAAAGCTCTTTTCAATTGCCTTCAGGGAAATGGATGCCATCAAGTTGCTCCTTATGTTGAGCGGCACCCTAGAGAGGCTGATTGAAACATCTGTGACGTAATATTAGTGTCGCTAATACTCGTTAGAGTCCGTCATGAAATTCAACATGGAATTGTCATGAACACATCGCCCAGCCCCTATCAGATCAAGGCTTTCACCCATGTAGCGCGGGAGCGAAGCTTCTCGCGAGCGGCGCACTGTCTGGGGGTAACCCAATCATCCGTCACCCAGCATGTGGCAAAGCTGGAGGCGAGGATGGGCACCCAGCTTTTCATCCGGAGGCGCGAAGGTCTGGAGCTGACCCGTGCCGGGGCCGAGCTGTTCAAGATTACCGACAGACTGGCAACACTGGATCAGCTGGTCGCCGAAAAAATCAGCGATTATAGCGCCCTCAGTGATGGCCATATTCGGTTGATTGCCAATGCCCCACGCCCGGCCATGCCGATCATTGCCCGCTATGGCGAGCTCTATCCGCAGATACAAATCGACTTCACACTCTATGACTGGACCACATCCATGGTGCTTCTCAATGAGCGGCAGGTGGATGTCGCCATCATCACCGAGCCAGAGGAAAACGAGAACCTCTTCATCCATGAATTGCGCCGCTCCAGATACATGGCCCATATGCGCACCGATCACCCTTTGGCAAACCGCTCCGAATTATCCTTGAAAGATCTGCAGTCAGAATGCCTGGTCTTGCCGGGAGACGGATCCCTCACCCAGAAAATCATGCAATCCAAGATCGAGGAGCATGGCCTCAGCTTTGCGCGTCAGATGAAGACAACAACCTTTCCCATGGTCAAGGAGGCCCTTCTGCACAATCTCGGCGTCAGCCTTTTGCTGGAAAACAGCCTCTTTCCATCCGACAAGCTGGTCGCCATCCCGGTACGCGAAATGAACGAGCAATATCGAGATTGTCTCGTCATCCCAAGGGACAAAAAAGACCTCAGACTGATCAACAGCTTCTACGGCATCTGCATCGACGCCATGGTCCCATGAAAGGCCATCAGGGCAGCAAGGCCGGAACGCTGTCTGAGAGCAATTTCGCGGCTGCCAAGGCAAGGAAACCATAGACAATTTTCACAAAGACATCCTGGTTCACCAAGGAATGCAGACGCGTTCCAAGGAAAACACCCACAAACAATACGGGCGCAAGACATGCGCTGGTGACCATACTTGAAGCAGAGAGGGTGCCCGTTGCCCCATAGGCAATCGTCTTGATGAGATTCAAGGAGAAAAAGAAGACGGTATTGGTTCCCACGAACCACGTCTTTTGCAGCTTTTGATCCAGCAGATAGCCTTTGACCGGCGGGCCACCCGCATGGGCAACAAAACTTGCAAAGCCGGACAGAAGCCCCAGTCCCCAGACCACGGGCCGATGGGTCACACCAAAGATGCATCCTGCACGCCGGGAGGCAAAAAACTGCAAAACGAAGAATATGGCAAGAAGCCCAATAAGCAGCCTGATAAAATCCACGTCCATATGCTGGAATGTGATGCTACCCAAAAACAACCCGATAAGAGCCGCAGGCAACAAACCAAACACGATTGACCAATCCCATGTTTGGCGATAGCGCCAGACAATCAGGATATCCATGACCAACAAGATTGGCATCATGACAGCAGCTGCAAATTGAGGGGCAACATGGAGCGACATGATGGGAACTGCCATAACCCCCAATCCTCCGCCAAAACCACTTTTGGAAATACCCGTCAGCAAGATGGCCAGAATTGAAGCAAGATAAAAAGAAAGTGTGAGTTCCATAGGGTCCGTCCGTTTGATGGTTCAAACTTGTGTAAACCCCGCATTTAAATCTTTGAAACGATTTTATTTGGCTTTAAAAATCTCATATGAAGATTTCATTTGACATCAATATGCTCAAGACATTTGCACTTGTGGCGCAAGATCTCAACTTCACGCTTGTTGCCGAAAAGCGCAACACCGTTCAATCGGCAGTGAGCGCCCAAATCAGGAAACTTGAAGAAGCCCTGGGCCAACCCATGCTGTCGCGCGGGCGCGGCCAGAGTATGCATCTGACCCCCGAGGGGGAAGCATTTCTGATCTATGCACGCCGTATACTTGCCTTGTCAGAGGAAGCAATTGAGACAGTCCGCACAACCAATTCACGACAAATCCTGAGACTGGGAACAACAACAACGCTGGCAATGTCCATTGTCAGCAATGTCTTGAGAACATTTGCCAGACAAAGACCCGATGTTCAAATCCAGATACAATGCGATCGCAGCGACAGCCTGCTTCAACGTCTGGAAGAGGGCGAAATAGACGTGGCTTTCATGATGGATCAGGGACGGCATGCCTTGCGATCCTTCGTACATTCCATGGATCTGGAATGGGTTTGCTCACCTGATTTTGCATTGCCTGACGAAGGCCCCATACCTCTTGCCTTTCTCACGGACGGGCGGGATCTCCGACAATATGCCCTGACCGCGTTAGATACCGCCGGACAACAAGGGCATATCACACATCTAAGCCCTCATCCGGTAGGCGTCCGATCCCTTGTTCAAGCCGGATTGGCACTGACCGTCATGCCACGCCTGACAATTGTAGAGCCTTTGGTCCCCGCATCCGGAACATTCAACCTTCCCAAACTGTCACCGATTGCTCTTGCAGCTTATCATGCCCCGCGTGAGGGAGTTTCCTGTGCAGATGACTTGCTCCATCTGCTCGAAACTGCCGCAAAATGAAAAGAAAGCGAACCATCCATACAATCGCATGAAAGATCGCTCCGTCACCCTGTCAGCAGGCTTCATACAATTGCAACACAAGGCGATTATGACGTCTCTACTCTGGCATCGGGAATACGGCTGACGGTTTGACAGCAACAGGGATTGTACCTATAAAGTTCGAACAGGGGTTCACAAGCACCTCGTGAGGCGCCAGCCAAAACTTGTATCCTTCCAGTCTGATAGCTCTTTATGGAGGATGCTCTATGGCGTCATATAACGAAATATCCGTATCCACACTCGCCCGATTGATCGGCACGCCCGATTGCCCAATCCTGCTTGATGTTCGCATTGATGAGGACTTTACCGACAGCCCGCAATTGATCCCGGGCGCGCGCCGCTACCCCTTCGACAAGATCACCGAAATCGCAGACAGTCTCAAGGACAAGGCAGTCGTCCTGTATTGCCAGAAAGGCCTGAAGATCAGCCAGGGAGCCGCAGCACTATTGCGCAATTGTGGCGTCAAGGCCGAAATCCTTGGCGGCGGTCAGTTTGCCTGGAGAGATGCAGGCTTGCCCATGGTTGACGTCAGCAAGTTGCCGCCATTGGACAATGAGGGCCGCACAATTTGGGTCACACGCCACCGCCCAAAAATTGATCGCATCGCATGTCCCTGGCTCATTCGCCGGTTCATCGACCCAAGGGCACAATTTCTGTTTGTCTCGGCGTCTCAAGTGCTCAATGTCGCAGATCGCTTCAACGCCACCCCCTTTGATATAGAGGGTGTTTTCTGGAGCCATCGTGGCCCGGACTGCACTTTTGACACCATGGTGGAGGAATTTGGCATCAAAAATGATGCACTTGCAAGACTGGCCTTGATCGTGCGCGGGGCGGACACGAACAGACATGATCTCGCCCCCGAAGCCGCAGGCCTTCTGGCGGCGTCGCTGGGCCTGTCTCGCATGTATCGGGACGATCTTGAACAGCTCGAGGCTGGCATCAAGCTCTATGACGCATTCTATCGCTGGGCACGCGATGCGACCAATGAGGGACATGACTGGCCCGCGATGTCCAGGAGTACATGATCTTGACCACCCTCACCGAAGTACCAGGACGCACAAGTCCTTCCCTGAGCGAGGCAACACGCGTCTGGTGGAAAATCGGCATTCTATCCTTTGGCGGTCCTGCTGCACAAATCGCCTTGATGCATAAAGAAATTGTCGAAGAACGCAGCTGGCTTTCAGAACAGCAATATCTGAATGCCTTGAGCTTTTGCATGTTGTTGCCCGGCCCGGAAGCCATGCAGCTCGCAACATTTGCGGGCTGGCGCTTGCACGGAACCATCGGCGGCCTGATTGCAGGGCTGCTTTTTGTCCTGCCCGGCGCGGCAATCATCATGGCATTGGCCACAATCTACAGCCTGTTTGGAAATGTACCGCTGGTCGAGCTGCTTTTTTATGGCATCAAAACTGCGGTTCTGGTCATTGTCGTGGAAGCTTTGTTACGTGTGGCAAGGAAAGCCCTGACAAAGAGACACCACTGGGCCATAGTCGGGCTGGCTTTCACCGGCATTTTCTTCTTTTCTCTGCCCTATCCGCTGATCGTTCTGGCGGCAGGCCTCATCGGCTGGCTCATGAGCACACAATCCCATGAGCAACAAACCGTCGACATGGCCCATATCTCGGCGTCCAGAACATTTGTCACATGTCTGATCTGGCTGTCGATCTGGCTCATCCCGCTTGTGGCACTGGCTGCATTGGGTGCCCCTGATCTGCTTGTTGAAGTGGGCACCTTCTTTTCGACCCTGGCGGTCGTCACCTTTGGCGGAGCCTATGCCGTTCTGGCCTATATGGCACAGGATGTTGTTGTGCAATTTGGCTGGTTGACGGCAGGGGAAATGGTCGATGCACTGGGATTGGCAGAAACCACGCCCGGCCCCTTGATCCTCGTCACACAATTTGTCGGCTTTCTTGCTGGCTTCAATCAGGGCGGACTGCTGCTTGGACTGGCCGCAGCCCTCGTCTGTCTTTGGGTGACATTCACACCATGTTTCCTATGGATATTTGCCGGTGCCCCTTACATCGAATGGATCTCGAACCAGCCCCGATTGAAAGGCGCACTTCAGGCCATCACGGCGGCGGTCGTCGGCGTCATCCTGAACTTGTCCATTTGGTTTGCCCTTCATGTTCTGTTTTCAAAGGTCAGCCTCAAAAAACAAGGGGTCCTGACCTTATGGACGCCAGAACTCGCATCCATCGAATGGATCGCCCTGGCATTGTTCATATTCTGCTCTTTTCTGGCTTTCCGGATGCATTGGGGCATCATCAGAATATTGCTTGTGGCTTCCCTGACAAGCGCAGCATTGCGCTTTGTCCTGTAAGGGATTAGAGCGTATTCCCGAAAAGTGTGTGCGGTTTTCGGATAAGAATATGCTTGGAAACAATGGCTTGAGCATTTTGAATGACCAGGTATTCATTCAAAATGCTCAAGTCGCGATTCAACGATTATGAGAAGTGCTTTAACGATACCCGATCATATGAGGGGAAGACGGATATCGGTTCTGAGCTCGGACGCCGGGGTCTGTCGCGGATCATTGATATAAACCTCCAGGGGCGGCTCGTCCCTGGGCTCAAAGCCGGACTTTGGCAACCAATGTCCGTATAGCCATTCATAAGCCCCCTTCAACATCGCATAAGGCCCTGTATGTTCCAGCACGGCATAGCGTCCACTGGAAATATCGAAATATTCCAGCTTCTCCAGATCCTTGGGAAAGCTTTCCCTGATCGCCACAGCAACGTGCGAGCACATCTCCTCATCGGGCTTGGTTCCCGGCACATCATGATAAAGACAGAACAAAAGATCCACCTCGTCCATCAATGAATTGGCAATCAACACAGATCCCAGTTCCTTGAAAGCTCGTCCGATCTGTCGATAAGGTCCCTCATGGCGGGCGCCGGCAGCGGCAAAGCCATCCATCTCCTTCACAATCATCGGATAAGCATCATCAGCCATTGCATTCTGCTCCCATAGGTGCGTGACCTTGGCGCCCTGCTTTCGAAAATCATCGGGTGACAAGCCATGCGTCCGTTTGAAGGCCCGAGAAAAACTGGACAGATTGGTATAGCCTGCCTGCTCGGCAACAGAGCGAACAGGGTCGGATCCTTGCAACAAGACATTGGCCGCCCAATTCAACCGCAACCGACGCACCACTTCGGCCAGCGTTTCGCCGGTCATGGCTCGAAAGACATGATGCCAGTGATAGGGAGACATGCAGGCAATCTCGGCCAGACGATCCAGGTTTAGCTCCTCGCTCAGATTGTCATAGATATGCGTCATCACACGGTTCAGCCGCTCTTCATAGGCTGTAAAATTCCGACCCTCAGACATCAGCGCCTTTCCTTCCACTCATGTGCTGAGCCTAAACCAGACGCAGTTTGCTTGTCTTGCGGAATTGAAAGCGGCGGGCTTATGGGTATCAGATATGATTTGGACCAACGAAAAGAAAAGCCACCCTCTCTTGCCCGAAATCAGGTTCAGATAAAGAACAATCCTTCGTTGCGCACTCACAAAAGACCGCTTTGCGGACAAAGTGATCAGTTGTGCTGGCCAGCGAACTATCTCCCTGAATTGGTCCGACATAAAGAGGTAGGTGTTCACGCGCCAAATCTTGGCTCGGGAACACCTGTTATGCCTAAGTCATATATTGCAAAAAGACTTCCTCTTTGAGGGCCATCTTCGGGGAAGCGGGGCAATGGCGGTTTTGCCATGGAAGTCACATATAAAACATCCAAATTGGGTCCGCCGAAATTCACGCTAGTTACCTTTTTAACAGGCATATCAATGATCCGGTCAACATCACCATCTGGGGTAAAGCGGGTCAATTTGCCATCATAAACCAATGCATTCCAGAGGTATCCCTCAGCATCTACCGTTGAGCCATCTGCAGCCCCACCATTTGAGCCGTCTACCTTTGCAAAGGTCCTGCGATTATTCAGTTTTCCAGTTTCGATGTCATAATCGTAAGCCCAAATTTCACCTGTCCAGGTATCTTGAAAATAGAAAATTTTGTCATCGGGACTAAAACATGGGCCGTTTGAACAAATAATCCCATCATCCACTTTTGTGACACTAAAGTCTGGATCCACTCGATAAAGTGCGCCGCTGGCATCGTCTTCCATCGTATCCATTGACCCAACAAAAAATCGGCCCTTGCGATCAACCTTGCCATCATTCAAACGATTTGTGGGAAGGTTGGGTTCAGGGTCATAAAATAATTCGCAATCACCAGAATTGAAATCTAGTGTGTAAAAACCGCCTTCCAAACTGCAAATCGCGCCTAGTCCATTGCTGCGAAGAGCCAAAGAACCAATTTTCCCGGGAACATCCCAAGCGCGGATTTCAGTGCCGTCAGCCGTGCATCTGAAAATGCGACCATCCACCGAGTCAATAAAATAAAGGCGTTGCTGTTCAACATCCCAAATTGGACCTTCGCCAAGTGTGGTTTTGACATCTAAAAGTACTTCTATCCGCATGGAGTTCCTCCTCAATGGTTTTTCGCTTAAAACGAGACCTGATCGCCACCCTTTAGGGATAAAATTTCTCGTGCCTCATTTGGTGTTGCAACCGAAAATCCTAACCCCTCTACTATGCTGCGCATTTTGAGCACTTGGGCCGCGTTAGAAATCGCAAGTTCACCTTTTCCGATCCAAATACTGTCTTCCAGCCCAACACGAACATTGCCGCCCATATCAGCTGCTTGGGTCGCAATCCTAAATTGATTTGAGCCAGCACCCAATACAGACCATCGATAGTCATCCCCAAACAATCGGTCAGCAGTGCGCTTCATATGCATCACATCATCAGGATGCGGGCCAATGCCCCCCAGTAAACCGAATACTGATTGCACAAAGAACGGTGCTTTGACCAATCCACGATCTGCGAAATGCGCCAGATTGTAGAGATGTGAGGTATCGTAACACTCAAATTCAAATCGCGTGCCATTGCCATAACAAGTCTCAAGCACATACTCGATATCCTTGAACGAGTTTCGGAACACCAAATCACGAGACCCTTCTAAATGCTCGCGTTCCCAATCATGTTTGAAACTCTTGTATTTGCTCAATAATGGATACAGACCAAAATTCATTGATCCCATATTTAATGATGCCAACTCAGGCTGATAGGTGGCGGCAGGTCGCACGCGTTCCTCAACTGACATGTATGGACTGCCACCGGTGGTGATGTTAATGACCGCATCTGTGCTGTGTTTAATGCGGGGAAGAAATTGAGAAAACCCTTCAGGTGATTGGTCCGGTTGACCCGTTTCTGGGTTGCGAGCATGCAGATGTAAAATCGACGCGCCAGCATTTGTTGCATCAATTGCCTCCTTGGCAATTTCGTCAGGAGTGATCGGCAAATATGGTGTCATGCTGGGGGTGTGGATCGCTCCGGTTATGGCACAAGTGACAATAACCTTTCCACCTTGATCGAAAGCATTACTCATGCACTTATCTCCTGTTGTTCATTGTATTTGGATGCACCGATATTCAAAGCGTTTCGACATTGCCATCGACGGCCAAGGACTGCCCCGATAGATTATTGCCTGCATCCGACAACAAAAACGCGACCGTTTTGGCTACGTCTTCCATGGTCACCATGCGGCGCAACGAGATCTTGGATAGATAATCACGTTCCATTTCGTCATAACTAACGCCGGTTTCTTGCGCCCGATCCTGAATCACACTCTCCATTCGTGCCCCAGCCACAATGCCCGGCAAAATCGCGTTAACTCGAATGTTGTCAGGACCTAACTCTTTAGCTAGACTTTCGGTCAAACCGATCACTCCAAATTTTGCAGCAGAGTACGGGGTTCTAAATGCATAACCGTGCTTGCCAGCAGAAGATGACATACTCACTATTGATCCACCGCCCGCAGCTTTCAGCATAGGAACTGCAAAATGGGCTGAGATAAATTGACCACTTAAGCAAATGTCGACACAACGACGCCAATCTGCGACGGAAATATTTTCCACGCCACCGGTGGGACCGGCAATTCCAGCATTGTTCACCAATGAATCCAAACCATCCAACTCTGCTTCAACTTCGCAAAAGAAACGTTCGACAGCATTTTCGTCAGACACATCCGTTACACGAGCAAGACAGTTCCCCAACTCCTCTTGTGCAACTTCTAAGGCACCTTGATCAACATCACAGATTGCGAGCTTGGCACCTTGACTATGTAACAGGCGCGATATTTCAAGGCCGATACCGCCAGCCCCGGCGGTCACTACCACTCGTTTCCCTGCCAAGCCGGGCAGACAAATATTCGTTGTGTTGGTCATAACTAACGACTCCTTTTTTCGCGCAACGCGATGACTGCGGCTAAGATCACAAGGCCAAAAAAGACGGGCCGGAATGCGAATGGTAAAGTGGTTCCCGCGAGCAAGGTTTGCATGGAAGTCAGCAGCAATGCTCCGCCAAACATGCCGATATAATGCCCACGTCCTCCGGTGATCAAGGCACCGCCTACTACGACAACCGCGATGGAGGGTAAGAGATAATCATCTCCCATGCCTAAACTGGCTTGTCCGGAAAAACCGGTAAGCAAAATACCAACAAGCGCGGCACAAATGGCAGAGAGGATATAGACCAATATCAGCGTTTTATTGGTGTTTATCCCAGAGAGACGGGCCGCTGCTTCGCTATTTCCAATGGCGTAAACGCGGCGGCCAAATGCAGTTCGACCCAATAACAAAACAGCACACGCTACAAATAAAGCCAATGCTGGAATAATGGGTGTAGTTCCAAAAAATTCACCAGTCATCATCCAACGCAAAGCCGGGGCAGCAAAACCATCGGGCGTACCATTGGAATAAATCAACGCTGCTCCCTGCAACAATCCGTTCATGGCCAATGTTACAACAATTGGCGACAATCCCAGGGCCACAACGCCCAATCCGTTCATGGTTCCGATAAAGACCGCCACCATAAGGGTGATGGGAATTGCATATATTAAGGCGCCATTGTCCCCCTGAACAATCCCGGCGACCAATATACCGGATAGACCAATCATCCAAGGAACAGATAGGTCCAATCCACCCGTTAGGATCACCGTGCCTTGGCCAAGCGCCAAAATGGCCAAAAACGACGACAACACCAAAAGAGCGTCCCAATATCTAAATGAACTAAAGACATTGCCCAACGTAAATTGGGTTAGCAGTAGCACTAAGAACAGGCAGATAAATGCTGGTAAAGTATAACGTAGCATGGCTGCATTGCGCTTTAAGAAACTTAGACGATCATGTTGGACAAGTTCGGCATTGCCCGCAATGTTCAACCGATTGTCCACAAAGGGTCTTTGGCTAACCAACATGCCTTTTTTACGGGCAATAATATCTTGTCTAACGCTCCGCAATTGGACCGCTAAAGGACTGTTTGATGACAATGTACCCGCCAACACTGCCGCCATTAACACCATGCTTTCTGCAATGGTTGCATAATAGGCAGACACGTTTAAAGACAACAGGATGTTGACCACGAACATCAAAATGTACGCCCCAAAGATTGATCCTATGAGGCCGCCTTTACCACCACCCAATCGGGTACCGCCGATAACGACAGCGGCAAAAGTAGGTAGCAGTAGGGAATTACCGACCAATGGATCACCTGACCCTGTTTGGGCGCTAACAAAAACACCCGCCAGTCCGTAAAGGCCTCCTGCAAAAACATAGGTAGAAAAGGTCACCCACCGGGTTTGCAATCCAACCGATTCAGCCGCCTCTGGATCGCTACCAATAGAATATAGCGCCAAGCCAAATGGTGTTCGCTTCAACCACAACCAAA
This sequence comes from Cohaesibacter gelatinilyticus, assembly GCF_900215605.1. Taxonomy (NCBI): domain Bacteria; kingdom Pseudomonadati; phylum Pseudomonadota; class Alphaproteobacteria; order Hyphomicrobiales; family Cohaesibacteraceae; genus Cohaesibacter; species Cohaesibacter gelatinilyticus. The sequence continues at coordinate 393,592 of NZ_OBEL01000002.1, forward strand.
GCAAAGCCACAATTGCTAACAGTACGATAGATGCTGGCAATAAATTGGCTACCGCATCACCCATGAAAACCGACGCTAAGCTGGGGGAAATGAAACCTCCTGGTTTGTCCATCACAAGTAAAGTCAAACCCTGCACAATGAACATAGTGGCCAAAGTTACGACAATCGGTTGTAGGCGAAGATAGGCGATAAAAAAACCATTAAACGCGCCAACTGACATGCCAACACCAATACCGATTGCTGTCCAAAGTGGCACTGATGCCTCATAATTGGCTGGGTCCATCTGAGTCGCAAGCACAGCATTGACCAATGAGACAACCGCACCGGCGGATAGATCAAACCCACCCGACAAGATAACTAGCGTTTGCCCAGCCGCGGCTAAGGCAGTGGTTGTGCCCCCACTGGCCATGAATGAAATGTCGAAATAGGAAAGCGGATAGGGGCTAATTGAACTGTTCAAGGTAAACAGCGCAATCAAAACTAAAAATGATACCAAAACTGCGCGATTGCGCGTCAATCCAAGAACAAATTGGGATTTTCTATTTGATGGACGTGTGTTTACATTTTCACTTTGGTTCATGCTGCACCTGATGTTTGTTCGTTATTTGCACCAAGCGTTGCTTGAATTATGTTGGTTTCAGTTATTGCTTCTCCATCTAACCAACTGGCAATTTTGCCTTGGTAAAGCACACCAACTCTGTCCGACATATGGGCCAATTCAGGCACTTCAGTAGAGTGCAATAAGATAGAACCGCCCGCTGCAGTAAAGGAGCTCATTAGTTGATAAAGTTGATGTTTTGTGCCCACATCAATTCCGCGAGTTGGGTCAAATAGAAGCAAAATTCGGCTTTGCGCCACGAGCCATTTAGCAATTGCAATCTTTTGCTGATTGCCACCTGAGAACGCGCTTACGGGCAAATATTGTGCCCGTGAATCAACTTCAACTGCCGCGAAAGAAGTTGCTGTCGCGTTAGTTTCCTCATGTGGGTTCAGCAAGAATTTTTTGCAAAATCGATCAATGACGGGAAGGCTGGCATTTTGTTTTCCCGGTAATGTAAGAAACAAACCTTCAGTCTTACGTTCCTCGGGCACCATACCAATTGCAATGGAAGGATGTAGAGCATCTGCTGGTGAACGCAGATGCACACTTGCGTCATCAATTAGCATTTCACCTTTATCAATCGGTGCCGCGCCAAAAAGTGCATTGAATAATTCCTTTTGTCCCATGCCTTGCAGTCCGGCAATGCCGACAATTTGACCGGGATGTAATGCGAAATTGATTTTGTGTAATTTGTTTCCAACTGAGAGGTTTCGCACTGCCAAAACTGGTTTTATGCCGTCAATTTTGACGGGATCGCGCTGTGGAAACGCCGTTTCAACCGACCGGCCAATTATCAATTCAAGGATTTTTTCGTCAGCGATGTCCTTTACGGGACTTGACTTTACATGCTGGCCATTGCGCAAGATTGAAAGTGTATCACAAAATTCACGCACTTCCGGCATGCGATGCGAGATGAACAAAATTGTCACACCACGCATCTTTGCATCAGCTATGATCGTGCCCAACCAATCAACATCATCTCCCGTTAGGGCGGACGTGGGCTCGTCCAACAGTAAAATTTGTGGGTCGCGATAAAGTGCGCGAGCAATTTCGATTTTTTGACGTGTTGCAAGGTCAAGGTTGCCTGCCAACTCATCGCAATTCACATCCAGGCTAACAGATTGAAAATGTTTAGATACTTTGCGAGCTGCTTCAGAACGCTTCAACATGGATAAAGTGTTGGTTGGCCCCTTGGGTAGCATCATATTTTCTAGAACAGTCAGATCTGGGATTAGGGTTAGTTCTTGAAATGCTGTTTGAATACCGCAAGTGTGTGCGTCTCTTGGGGAGCGTAGTGCAACCTGACGACCATCAATCAAAATGGTGCCGCTATCTGGTTGGATTAAGCCAGACAAAAGCTTCATTGTGGTCGATTTTCCGGCTCCGTTTTCGCCCAAAAGCGCATGAACCGATCCTTTTTTGACTTGAAAATTCACACCATCATTGGCAATTGTTGGGCCGTAAGCCTTGCGTATATTGATCAACTCGATAACTGGAGGGCGTGGTGGTTCCAACATAGTAGTTCTCTTGAGGAAATGAAGATAAAGTTGCGCCCTATGCTAAGGCACCAGGCGCAAAATGTGAGTTGACGCTATATCTTACATTTCTGGTTGACCAACCAAAGCAGCGTTGAGGCCAACCTCAGGCAATTCGTCAGAAAAGATCGATGCAAACCAACCTGGGTTGGAAACCAATGATGGAAGGAACGCATTACAGCCAGCTTTTTGCTCTTCCCAACTTCCGGTATCACATAGTTTAACCGTCTCGTTGGTGACCAGTGGCAACGGCAATGTTGTTAAATTTGCGACTTCTTTGCCATCAAGAATATCCACAGCCAACTTAAATGCCATCGCGCCCGAATAAGGTGGCGATGCATATGAAATGCGCGGCGCACCAAGGGGTGAATATGGACCGTTAGCGCCTTCAACTTCAGTACCTTCAGGTAACATTTGAACGCGACCACCATTCGATCCCTCACCAGCACAAGGGAGTAGAGCATCATTAGAAATTCCTGCTTCCAACTGCATTGAATTGGCAGTAAAACAGCCAACTTGCATCCACAAGCCGTCAATGTCGCCCCAGTCCCGCGTCGCTAGAATTTTCGACAATTCAGTCCGTGCAACAGCTTGGCTCCACATGCCTATAGCTTCACCAACAATATTGATGCCTTCATACTGTTCAAAAACCTGTTTAGCTGCTGCTGTCCGTGCCGCATCTACTGAAGTGCCTGGCACACCAGTCATCAACACAATGTCACCTTGCCCACCTAATCTTGCAGCTAGCCATTGTGCTGTAGCTTTGCCAGCTTCTAGTTGGTCTATGGTAACGTTATAGGCACAAGGTTCACTGATTTCACCGTCATAAGCGATGATCGTTACGCCTTTGTCACACGCATTTTTCACCACGTTATTCAATGCCGTTGGTGAAATGGGGTAGACGACAATGGCGTCAGCGCCAGCCTGAACCATAGCGTTAATTTGCTGAATTTGCCGTTGGGCATTTGGGCCAGCCACTTGAACCTGCAAGTTCACGCGATCGGCATAATTGGGATGTGCCGAAATCGCCTTTACCATATTGGCCGCCTCAGCTTGCCAATCATTTCCGATGTAGCTCATGGATAAATATACGTCATATTTTTCCTGAGCGCTGACTGTTGTTGCTGAGAATGCCAGCAAGCTTGTGGCTATTGCCGCTTTGGCTGCCGATTTTAGATTGAACATATTTCCTCCCATTAATTTTTTAGCTCGGTATATTATTGATTATTGATTTTTGATCAAAAGTCAATAATCAATAATTTTTGATCTTTATGCCAATGAATTTTTGGGTTATAAAGAGTTGGAATAAAGAGAGATTTTAAATGAATTCGACCCTTAAAGCTATTAGGCCAGTTCGCCGAGAAACCCTGCAATCAGCAGTTTACGAACAATTGTGCGAATTAATTCTTGAAGGTAATTTAGCACCTGGCGAATCCATAACCGTGGCAAGTATTGCCAAGGCCTTTAACGTTAGCCCAATGCCTGTGCGCGAGGCAATATCTCGCTTAATGGCAGCTGGAGCACTAACTGTTGTTTCAGGCCGTTCCATCGGTGTGCCGCGGCTTGATAAGTCAGTTTTCACCGACCTGCGGAATGTTCGGCTTGAAGTTGAAGCAACGGCATTGAGATGGGCAATTGCCAATCCAAGTACAACATTCCACAAACTCCTTGAAGATAAACTTGATGAGATGATTGAGACAGAGCAGAATAAGGAGGCTAAAGGGTTTTTGCGGGCAAATTATGAGTTTCACTTTACGATTTATCGTCAAGCGAACTCTCCCATTTTACTAGAAACAATCAGTAACATTTGGCTTCGCATCAATCCCTATTTTCATCTTCTGCAACAGTCCGGGCATTATAAGATTTCCAATGATCAGCACCGATCCATGATCGAAGCAATCAAGAAAAATGATGAGGTCCAGGCGGTGGAGGCGCTCAAAGATGACATTAATAGCGCACACAGTACGATGGTGGCACAACTTAAAGACTTGGTCTAACTACAGTGGATTTGGAACGACCCAACGGGATCCCGTCAACCCAGATGCAGCACTTCTAATTTGCATTTGGCGAGAGTCGTCGCCAGCAACATCGGGAAATTGATGAACCTTACAATTGAAAAATGCCTCAGGGAAATTTGGTTTGCTGGTGTTGACGCAGTCAGGGGCGAGGGTAGCGTTAAAACAGCCTTGACTGATTTTGATCTACCAAAACCCGACCAAATCATTTCAATTGGCAAGGCCGCAGCAGACATGCTTTCCGGAGCACAATTGGTATTTGGCAGCGACATACCGGCAATGGTGGTCACAAAATACGGCCACAGCCAATCCCTACCCGGGTCGGTGCGAACTATCGAGGCAGCACACCCTATCCCTGACAGCAACTCGCTTATTGCAGGCAGGGAAGTCTTAAGGGTTGTGAAACAGTGCCCGCAAGGTTCGCACCTATTAATGCTTGTATCAGGTGGTGCATCCTCGCTTGTCGAATTATTGTCAAAGGGCAACACATTGGCCGACCTGCAAACCGAAAATTCGCGACTACTTGCCTCGGGCCTTGATATTGGCCCAATAAATATGTGCCGAAAAGAAATCTCGCAAATAAAGGGCGGTAAACTTCTTTCCCACTTTGCTGGCGCCTCTGTAAATGTGTTGGCTATATCTGATGTGGAGGGAGATGACCTTTCTGTTTTGGGTTCGGGTATTGGGCAGGGTCCAAAAAACCCCCAGTTTTCATTTAGTCCATATATTGTGGCGTCGAATAAGGTAGCACGTGACGCCGCCGCAGCCCGCGCAGCTTCACTAGGATTGAATGTCGTTGTAAATGCCGAAAGTCTTTATGCAGATGTCTATGAGCTTGCTGTTAAAATAGCCGATGAATTACGAAACGGCCCCACAGGTGTTTATATTTGGGGCGGCGAACCGACAACTATTCTGCCTTCCAATCCAGGTCACGGCGGTCGAAATCAAGCCCTGGCACTGGCATTGGCCGAGCAAATATTACGGATGGATGAGCTAACTGTGCTGGTGGCCGGAACCGACGGAACCGATGGTCCCACAGATGCCGCCGGCGGACTTGTAACGAGTAAAACGTGGACAGACAAAGCTGCTCTCTATTTAAAACACGCAGATAGCGGCACTTTTCTCCAATCTCGCGGTGCATTGTTTAAGTCGGGACCAACTGGCACGAATGTCATGGACTTACTGATTGCAGCTAAACATTAGAATGAGCGAGCCCAAATTCGTTTAAAGTTTAAAACGACCATATTCAGGTTGGAGTTTGTAAGTTCAAATTTACAGATGGCACTGCTTTGTGTTTTGGCGAATTTCTTGAGTTGGCGGGGATTATCGGCACTCTTGAAGCCTAATACGTTACAACAAAGAAGCTTTAATTTTTGACTGGGTTAACAGACGAGAGTAATTGAGAAGTCGAATGATCACTATGGGCTCGAAGCGGACATTGGTGAGTAGTGTAGCATATCCGTTCTCACGACTTCGGCAGTGCGGATAGAGCTGGCTTTCTTTTTTGGCATAGTGACAGAGGCTGGATATATCGGATGCAGCCCCGGAAGACGGGCGCGGGTTTAAAATGACTTGTGCGCAGGCAGTCGCCGTTCAGCGATAGAGATCGGCCCGGCTTGGCGGCAGATTTGCTGGTCCCTTGGGATTTTTGCTGACAAGCACCTGATAGAGACGGGCTGTGCCGCGCAGGAAGGCAAGGGATGATCCGGCCAGATAGGCGATCCAAATGCGATAGACTTCCTCTCCCACCAACTCCACCGCCTTGTCGCGGTTGGTCTCCAGCCGGTCCAGCCAGAGTTTCGTGGTCAGCTGATAATGCTCGCGCCAGCCTTCCACATCCATCACTTCGAACTTGTTCTGTTCGAAGCTGGAAATGGTCTGGCCCAGATCGATCAGTTCGCCGCCGGGGAAGATGTATTTCTGCAGGGCGCGCTGCTCGGGGCGGGAGGAAAAGCGGTTCTTTTTCTTCTTGGCCTTGCGAGAGATGGCATGGTTGAGAAACAGCCCTTTGTCGACGAGCAGGCGGTTGATGGTGGCGCAATACTCGTTGAGATTATCCTCCCCCACATGTTCCATCATGCCGACCGAGGCGATCTTGTCGAAGGGGCCTTCAAGATCGACATAATTCTTGAGTTCCACACTGACGCGGTCTTCAAGCCCCTTGGCCTTGATCTGTTCGCGGACATGGGTCAGCTGGGCCTCGGACAGGGTGACGCCATGGGCACGCACGCCATACTTTTCGGCCGCATGGAAGATCAGCGCGCCCCAGCCGCAGCCAATATCGAGGAAACGCTCTTCGGGTTTGAGGCGTAGCTTGCGGCAGATCATGTCGATCTTGTCATGCTGGGCCTGATCCAGCGAATTGTTCCAGTCGGTGAAATAGGCACAGCTATAGAGGCGTCGCTCATCGAGGAACAACTCGTAGAAATCGTTGCCGACATCATAGTGGAACTGGATGAAATCGATCTCGTTGCTCTTGGGCAGGTTTTTGCCATGGTTGTTCTCATCGCCTTCAAAAGCCCGGCCCTCATCGAGATTGACACCGGGAGAAAAGAGGAAGGCGGTCAAGAAGGACAGGATGGTGCGCTTCGGAATTTTCTTCAGGCGTTTGCGCGAAGGAGAGAGGGCAAAGAGCAGGCCGACATCATAGAGCGTGCCGCCCTTGATCTCGATGAGACCCTTGATATAGGGGCGGATGATGCGGTCGAGGCCAGGGCGACGGAGCAGCGAGGCGATGATACCCGGATCCTTGATAAGGATGGCGAGGTCGGGGGCGGGGTTGCTGCCCAGAGGGACCCTGGTTCCGTCCCAGAGTTCTATGGCAATGTCGGCATTGAGTGCCTTGGCCACCTCGTCAAGAAGGGCCAGTGTTGGCTTCAGTTGCTTCTGTGCTTCCGGTTTCCCGCTCATTGTGGCCCCGCTTGTTCGTTCCGCTGGCAGATACTACCTTCGGTTTCGAGATATATAGGCTGCCACTGTCACTGGAATATGGCAAGAGAGGAAATATCGGCGCAAGCTCGCGCAAATGCGTGAACGGACGCAATTCTGTCATCATTATTGCCAATTCTGGAGACTTTGTGGTTGAGCATTGGGCCCGTCTTCTTTACCAATTTAAAGAGTTCGCTGTTGGCCGCATGTCCAGCCCTCTCCCCCTCCCAAACCGCCCACTAGGGTACCATGACGGGTGGTTTGGGAGGGGGAGAGGGCTTGGCTCAGAACTTTTAATTCAGACTTTAAATGCCGATTTTCACCTGCAAGGAAACCATTATGAACAAACCACTCGTGTCCGAAGCGAGGAGCTGGGCGAAAATCCTTGCCCCCTACAAGTTACCTCATCATGGACGCAGTGTGTTTGAACTGATCCTGACGATGGGCCTCTTTGCGCTTTGCTGGGGTGCAATGCTGTGGTCGGTTGGCTCTGGTTATTGGCTATATTTCTTGTTGCTCGTGCCAACTGCGGGTCTGCTCGTTCGTATGTTTCTTATCCAGCATGATTGTGGTCACGGTTCCTTTTTCCGCTCAAAGCTGGCCAATGACTGGCTAGGGCGTTTCATCGGTGTGTTGACGCTGACCCCCTATGATTTTTGGAAACGCACGCACGCCATCCATCATGCCAGTTCGGGAAATCTGGATCGGCGAGGATTGGGCGATGTCGACACAATCACGGTTCATGAATATCGAGCGCTATCGCCCTTTAGAAAACTGCTCTATCGCCTCTACCGCAATCCATTGGTGATGTTCGTTCTCGGACCTACCTATTTGTTCTTTTTGCAGCATCGATTGCCAATTGGCCTTATGCGACGGGGCTGGGTCCCTTGGGTGTCTGCGATGTCTACAAATGTCGGCATCATTGCTGTTGCCATTGCAGGCATGTGGATTTTCGGGGTGAAGGAATTCCTGATCATTCAGATCCCGGTTACCATTCTGGCGACGACGATTGGCGTTTGGCTGTTTTTTGTTCAGCACCAGTTCGAGGGCGCGCATTGGGATCATGAAGAAGACTGGAGCCGACATCATGCCGCTCTGCATGGCTCTTCTCATTATGACCTGCCGCCCGTCCTGACTTGGTTTACAGCCAATATCGGCATTCACCATGTTCATCACCTGGCAAGCGGCATCCCCTTTTACCGACTGGGGAAAGTGCTGATTGATCATCCTGAATTAAAGGATGTCGGACGCATCACAATCGGCGAAAGCCTGCGTTGCATCCCCTTGGCCTTGTGGGATGAAGACAGCCGAAAGCTTATTTCTTTCCGAGAATTCCGACAGATGACGGCGAACCAAGCGAGCGCTTGAACAGGCCGATCAGCGCCTTCATTGAGCGAGTGCTCCGCAAACTCCCCGGCGTCATCAGCATCTGCTCAAACATCTCCCTGCGCGAGATGAAAGGATCCAGTTGTTTGCCGGTGCAGGGTTTATGGTCCATTGTGGATTTTTATTAGATTATATTGTTTCAGTGCAGTCCTAGTGAAAATGTCACTTCTTCTCGTTGGGATTGTCGTCCGGTTACTGAGTTAATGCTTTAATGTGTCCCAAATAGTAACAGGCATTTAAGTTGTAAACATATCCCTAGATGGATTTTTTATTAAACCGCAGTTCGATGCGAGTCTTAAGATCGTTGGAAGTCTGTCCTCGGTTACAGTAGGAACCCAAGGTTTGTTTACGAGTGCCTCAAGTCCCGTCTCTTCGATGGAAAGACGAAGACGCTGATTTTGGCCGTCAAATCGGTTTACTGCTGTGGCCATATGTTGGCTTATTACCAATGCTTCAAGGATAAACTGGATGGCCTGCCGAAGTGTAACGTTTCCGAGTGCGATTAACCGCTTCCTTAAATGTAAGGTTGATAGGCGGTGGTGCCCACCTACGTTGACCAGTAGTTTATCATCATCGCAGGCGCATCCGGCAAAGGAAGCGCATAGCAATGCTGCATAAAGGCATGAAGCGGCGGCTTTGTCGTTCATCGTTGCAAACTGTTCCTGAATTATTTTTATAATTGTAAAGGGACAGAACCAACCATCCATTCGTCCGACTTCAGCGAATTGCTCGATTGTCTCTGCTCGTTCGTCAAGAGTCTCCAGCAATGTCCCAAGGTGAGAACCAGAAGGTAATCCAAATTCTGCATCATTGAAGGCAGTTTCGGCGTCGGTTGTCATTTTTACAGTATCATGTACACCGTTCAGTACTTTATACTCACACCAAGAAAGAAGTGTCTCGAAAGCGAGCCTTTGTAGCTGGCGAACTTGCAGTGTGATCCATTTTTTGCGTGCAGTGATCAACCCCTCGGGGATGGAATATAAAACGTCATCCCATTCGGAATAGTACATTTTTTGACGTACTTCATCTGGAGTAAGCGGTCTTGCTGAACCTGAAAGCTGAAGACGTGCAAGCGCTATGGTACTACTTCTTTTGCCAAGCGCTTCCGCATAATTGCCAACGGCATTTTCATCAAATAACGCCAAGCGGAACGCGGTTTGCTCTTCTTCTGAAGCGGTGTTAACACCCCAAAGCTGCCATAGAGCTGTTGCATCGTTCTCTGATGCTTTTACCGGTTCAAGTGTATTCAGGAGACGTTGGTAAAGATCAGGCTTTTGTCTCAGCACCTCGTCTAGTTTTGTAGCAAGCAGAATTCCTTTTCCGGTCGTTCTGAACAACTCAGGGCGGTGTGGGGCCAGGAAGCCAAGACCGGAAATAGTTTTTGATGCCGGCCCATACCAAAGGGCGGCGATGAGGCTGGTACTATTCTGTACTCTTTCCCACGCTTCAAATGTTAGTTCCACCTGCCCATTGGTGCTCGCAGGCGGTTCAGCAGATTTGCCTGGAATATTTGGGGCATTCTCAACTTGTGCACCCCAGGTGAACAAGATTTCTATGCGTTCACGAAAGGCACGCGCCTCAATATTGGTCGGAGCGAGTTTACTTTGACTTGCACAAAGTTCGTGGAACTTCCAGAAGATCCAGCTCAATATTGAGAATGGTCGGATGAACGGGGTTACGTTATTTGTACCTGGGATGAGATCGGCCATCATGTCGAGATTGGCCTGCCGTAGTCCGAGGAAGTCTACACCGCTGTTTTCTGAAACAGGAGGCGACAAGAAAAAGGCTGATTGTGGTAATTGTTTGCTCATGGTGACACATCCAGTGTAAACCTCTTGCAATGAATACAATGCCCGATCCGGTAGCGTTGGTACTTGGCAGTGATATCGATAGAGAAGCTGAAATAGTCAAATGCGCAGGAAGGGCTCTTATTCTTCACAGCACGGATTCTCCGCCGCCAGTTGGGGCTTTGAAATGCTTTCAGTAAAGCCGTTCCCGGCGTTGACCGGAATATTTTCCACTCCCTTGGAATGAGATGCCCGGCTTCGGCAAGTGTCAAAGCTCGGAGGAGCTGCTGCCTTATCGTGGGGTGGGACAGTATTTCGGTGATCGAATTGGATAACAATTCACTATTAGCTGTCTCGCCAATCAAGAGTGGGCCGAAGCCAAAATCACTATTAGCAATCAGCGTGTTAAGCAAATGCTCCTTATCAGCATCACCATTATAGAAATGCTCCAAGCAATCGTGCAGGTTTTCTGCGATTACATCACGATCACTTTTTGCACCTAGCGCAAAAAGAATAGCGGCGTTAGTGATGATATGTTGCTCGAGAGAAGAAACTTTGTCGGGCTCTGATATTGCAGAGCGGCAAGCCTGATAAAACCAGGTGTACAAAAACTCATAGGCGTCATTCAAATCGCTTAGCCGGTAAATCCGCATCCACATACCGACCTCAAGTTTCAGAACAAGAAGAGCCCTGATGCTGGATGGTTTGTCCATCGCTTCATTGATCAATTTGTCTATGTGGCTTTCAAATTCAGCAAGAGCACACTTCCTCGAACTCCTTTTTTGCTTTTTGTTCGTGCTGCCGTTGTTTACTGCATCTTCTCCAGTAACAACAGATTCACCGAAATTTGACGCACCAATCGTTTTGCTTCGGCCGTGGCCGAGAAAAACTTTTCTCAGCCTTTGCATTGCCTGATCAAATGCGTCAATCTGATCTTGCCCGTTACGCCCTGTAGGCGTTCCGCTCCCACCTATTTCTTCAATGGGCGCAAGATCTTCCAGATTTACGGTGATCACAGTAGTTTCGGTCGAAGGGCCCACTCCCTCATCGATTTTTCGAACAGGTAAATCATATAAACGTATATGATTTTCAGCATTAATACTCAAATAATCAAGGAGCGCGTCGATATCATCATCCGATTCTTCACGTCTCATGATTCTGCTAAGTGAACCTGCTGTTAGTCGTCGTCGTCCCGGCATTGCGAGAAACATCTCGTTGTGAACCCATCCGCGTGCTTCGCGATCGCCCTGTGACAATAGGATTTGCAGAGCAGGCATTTGGGAGAAAGGTTCAAAAGTGTTGTCCTTTTTAGAAAATCGACCTCGTTCGTCCACTTCCACTTCAAACGGCGTCGCATCTCCATCCGCCTGGATCATCAATCCTCGCCAGAAGCCTTTGACAGGTTTTAAAGAGATAAGCTGACCAGTTAGGAGAGTTGATTCATTGCGATCAAATCCAGCATAGACAATCTCGCTTTCTTTGAGACCGGATGGCATGCGAGATTGAGCTTCAAACACAGGCGCTTTAATAGTTTCCCAGCTAAGAAGTGATTTCTCTGAATCTAGCTTACGCAATGTGCCAAGCTCGACATTCTCTGTCGTTGTCAAAGCCTTGCGCGTGGCGTTGATACTGCCGCTCAAAATGACAGTTCCGTCAGAACACGAAAACTCATAGAGCTTAGCATGAACAAAGCGTTTGTCCTTGCTGACAACCCGAACAGGAGTAACAGGGAATGGCAAAGAAGTTGCCTTCGAAAACGGGAAGGGGCTTGTATCCTTGCTTGTGACGGCAATCGCGATTGGAACTTTTCCAAGTTCGTTCGATAGTAACTCTACTGCTAGGCCATCAGGATCGTGATACGGTGATACAATGGAGACGGATGAACACGTCCCGTAGTCCGTAAGAGCGATAGGTATTTGGCTAACAATAGGATCGTCCAAAGAATGCAATAACTGGACTGGTCCTTTGCTTTTGTCTGATGCGACGAGTGCCCGGGCTGAAAAATCGTCAATCCATTCGGTTCGGGCAAACTTGATGTCATCCCGCGCCCGCATCGCCTCTAGATAATCTGCAAAATCTCCAAATGCGGTACCGTGCGTTTCAGGTGTCAAGGCTTCAAAAACTTCAAGATTTCGACCATGCCCTGCGAAGGTGATGTTACCGCTACCGATTAAAAGCAGATCATCTTGGTCACTGGACAAGTAAATGCTTTTAGCATGAAACACACCGTTAGGCAGCGCTGCAGGAACAAGGTGGTATTCATGTCCGATACGCATGGAGCGACGCTCTAGTAGAGAAGAACGATATCCTTCGGCATCTGCGATCAGCCAAATATCTGAGCAACCAGACCGCAAAAGCAATGGTAGTATTTCTGATTCAAAGTAACTTAGACTTAGGGTATAGGTCGTGAATAATGCGTGTTTCCAACTGCGCATCTGAATGATATCAACGATTGATGAAACACTGCTATCCATAATTATTTGTTGACGTCAAAGCTAAACTCCCTCTGAAGATATTGTCCAAGTTTATTGGGCACCTGAAAACTTGGGGCCAAGGGCTTCATATGCAATCAGAATCACGCGCGAAGATTGTTATTGAGAATTTAGACAACTTCAAGAGGCTTGAAATTACTTATCTATAGGGTTCGTACATTTGTTGAGAATGGTTGCAGACCAAGTGGCCACTTATTGAAGCAAAGCTCGAGCCGTTGATGCACTGCTGAACGTCAGCTCCCCGTCCTCCTGTACCCTTGAAATCAGTACCTTCAGTTGCAGATCTCTGCCTTCAAACGCTTGATCGTTTCGCCACAAGTGGCTTTGGTGATTTTGGGGACGAAGCCGAGGTGGGTGGTTTTGGTGTTGTCTGCTTTGATGACTTTGCTGGCTGAGGCGTGGAGTTCGTTGGTTTTGGTGCGGGCTTTGATGTCTGCGATATTGTCAGGATTGATGCCGGAGCCGGGCATGATGGTGATGCTGGGTGGCGCTTGATTGGCTAGCTTGACCAGTTCCTCCAGTCCTTCCAGTGCGGTTGCCGCACCGTGATAGCTGGTTGAGGATGCTCACCTCTGAAAAAAACCGAAAAGATCGGAATGTCCTTCCGGGCCAGTTTCATTTCCTCGATCCATAGTCGTTTCTGAAACTATATAATTCGATATCGCACTTGTTTAGTGCGAATTCACATTATATAGTTCGTTATCGTATTATATGCCAGGATTTGAGACCAATGAATATCAGGATAACGAAGGTATCAGTGCTGTTTCTACCCATTGCATTTTGGGTTTCAATGCTCATCGGATTTTGGGCAATCGACAGCCCGCCGGATGGTCTGCCACCGATAGCATCCGAAGGTTTGAACGACGTTTGGAATTTCTATCTGCCCCTATTGCTGTTCACACTCGCCATCGTCTTTTTCTTCACTCGCAAGCGCAAACCACCCACATGGGAAAATTTTGCAATCAACAAAGCCACGCTCAAGCGTGATCTGTTGCTGGCAATCACTTATTTGACGATTGGGCATCTGCTTTTGGGCGGTTTGCTCGATATCGGGCTCCACTTCCCGGGTCCGGATGTCTTTCAATCGTCTGATCATGGCATGAACGATGTTGCACGGTGGGTAGCGATACAAGGGATCGTCTTTGTCATTCTCCCCTGTTTATGGCTTCGCAAGCAAGGTTTCAGCATCAGAAAGCTGATAGCTGGCATCGAATGGAAGCGGGATATCTGGTTCATGATCCTGTTTTGGATGGGAGAGTTCATCAGTGTCGCACTCATATCAGATTTTTTCCAGGTAGCTCCCTCGGACTATCTCCATGCGATACCAATGGGCATTCTGGTAAACACCATCGGGGCCGGGCTACCGGTTTTGATCATGATCCATCTGATCATCATTCCCCGACTGGTTCTTTTGTTCGACAATCAACTGCTCGCGATCATGCTTGCGGGTCTTGTTTATGCAACATTCAGCCTGTTTGACCCCGGTGTGAGCTACGCAAACGCCACTGTGGGGCTCAGCTCCTTCTTTTATATCTTCGCTACGCAGACACTGATAGGCATGGGCAAAGCAACTTTCACGGTCCGCACTGGCAATCCGATCATACATTTCACCAGCTATCACATACTTGGTGCTCGCGTTGCCTTCGATACCGCCATGTTTGCCGAAATATTCAGGCGTTGACATTGAAAGCTTCACATCTGCAATTCAGGCCACAGGCCCAAAAATAAGCTGGATTTGGCGGGCAACAGAGCATCGACAAATCCAGACATTCATGTAACCCTGCGATGTAACACGTCCAGATCAAAACCGTGGAATGTCAGTAGATTATGAATGGATACCTTTGATCATGTAATAGTTGGCGGCGGTATCATGGGTGCCTCGATTGCATACCATTTGATGCAAAAGGGCGCCCGGTCGGTATTGTTGCTGGAACGCAATGAACTTGCCAGTGCAGCATCCTGTCAGGCTGCGGGGCTGGTGCTGCAGGCATCTACAAAGCCTTCAAAAACGCCGCTGGCAAAACTGACCATCGATACGCTGCTGCATCTCGAAGAGGAATTGGCCGAGAGCGTGGGATATCATATGGTGGGCAGCCTGCGCATCGCAGCCTCCGAAAAGTGCGCGATAGAACTGGATGCCATGGCAAAAGACGCAGCCAGCCGGAATATTCCAATCGAATGGCCCGATTTGTCTGACATCAGGCAAATGGTTCCCTGGTTGGATATCAGCAACATTCAAAAAACAGCTTTCCTGCCAAGCGATGGATATATTGACCCTTATCTTCTGACCATATCCTATGCCAATGCTGCGCGTGCGCGCGGAGCAGTCATACGCACCCGGACAAATGTATGCGGTGTCGTGAAGGATGCAGAAAAGGTTGTTGGTGTTTTAACCGACCATGGCCCAATCGCATGTGGAACCGTCATAGATGCTTGTGGTGTATGGGCGGCCCTGTTTGCTGAAAAGGTCGGTTATTCGCTCCCGATGGCGCCAGTCCGCAGTCACTATTGGATCATACAGCCAGACAGGACGTATGGGGGGGAACATCCGGTGACGATCCTTCCCGATGTGGCTGCCTACACGCGACCTGAAGTCGGCGGCCTGGTATTGGGGGTTCAGGAAGCAAATTCGGTGACTTTCAACGCCAGAAACTTGCCCGAAGACTTGTCTGGCTTCTCGCCGACACTGGGAGAGGAACATTGGGATATTCTGGCAAATGCCTACGAGGATCTATCACAATTCTTCCCGGCAATCGAAAACGCCCATTTTTCCAGCTACATATGCGGCCTGTCGTCCTATACCCCTGATGGTGAAATTCTTCTGGGTCCCGTTCCCGGAATATCAGGCTTCTATGTTGCTGCAGGAGATTGCGGGTCCGGAATTACCTTGTCAGCAGGCATCGGCGATGCAATCGCTGATCTGGCATTGGAGCAAACACCACAATTCAATATGGAGCCATTTCGCCCCGATCGTTTTGGACCAGTCGATCCGCATGGGGACCATTTTCGTGAGTTATGCGCCGCCGCCAGAGCTAGCAAGTCGAGGCAGATTATTTCACACAGCTAGAGCATATTTCCAAAAATTACGCACAGTCTTCAGACAATACAGATATCAAACACAATAACTTATGATCCGGGCAGAGCCAGAACACACCCCGCCCGGATCATCACTCAGACCTTCCAGACACAAACCGGATAGCTTTATCAAAAGGCTATGTCTCGCCCAGCTGCATCTTCATTGTGTCAGTTTTCGGTAATCCTGCACCGGCAAACCACCAATGCCCCAATCCTCCAGCAAAACTTCATCGATCACCACGAATGTGGTCGCCGGCTTTTTGCCCAGCACGTCCTGCAAAAGATTGGTGACCCCCGCGATCAATTGCGCCTTTTGCTCCGCGCTCGGCCCGGTACCATCCGGCCCCCCTTCACGGGTGACTTTGATATTCACATAGGGCATCGATCAGTCCTTTCGCGGAACATAGGAAAACACTTTCGCAACGATGCGCCATTCGGCTCCGTGACGAACGAGTGTCAAGAGATCATGAAAATCCCGGCCCATCATCGTCATTCGAGCACTGATGCGGGCCAGACGGTCATTGACAAAGGCAATCTCCAGGATCTCCTCCTCCCGCGCTTCACCGCGTTTGGCTGGCGGCTCACGCCCATCCACACGGCTCATATAGGTCTCAAGATCCAGATATAGCTCATCGCCTTTGGTGGCACAGACATAGGCGAGCTGCGGATGAAAGACCTCGCGCAGCATCGCGCTGTCCGCTTGATGGAGGCCCTCGAAATAGGTCTCCATCAGTTCGCAGAGTTGCTTGTGGCTGATAGGCGTCATTGGATCAGTCCCTCTGCACGCATCGCAGCTTTTGCCGAAGGGCGGGATGCATTACGGCTTACAAATGCTGCCAGATTGGGCCAGCGAGCCAGATCAATACCGGTAAAATTCGCCCAGTTCGAAACCACGAACAGATAAGCATCGGCAATTGTGAACCGGTCAGCCACCAACCATTCGCGTCCATCCTTCAACTCCGTCTCGATCAGATCGAACTTGCCAGCAACAGCAACACGCGCTTCGTCTTTACCGGTTTCCGAAGTGCCTTCACGAAACAACGGCCCAAAGGCCTTGTGCAGCTCGGTCCCGATCCAGTTGAGCTGTTCCTGCATCCGGGCTCTGGCCATGGTACCAGCCTCAGGGGCCAGCTCGGCTGCCGGATGGCTATCTGCAATATATTGCAGAACAGCGGCACCCTCGGTAAGAACACCGCCCTCGTTCAGATCCAGAGCCGGAACATAGCCCTTGGGATTGATGGCATGGTAATCCGCACCCTTCTCAGTCCGACCGGTCACGGTATCAACAGCTTCGATTTCAAACATACAGCCGGTCTCATGCAGGGCGATATGGCTGGCGAGCGAGCAGGCGCCGGGTTTGTAATAGAGTTTCATGATAGTCTCCAATGTTGAATATGGCCGACAGACTATCCTTTGATATGATTGATTGATAATATCGTTTTTTCACTATAATGATTAGAAAAACTGCCCATATAGGATATCCATGAAACACGAACAGCTCATGACCCTGGAGGCGATTGTCCTGACTGGCTCATTTCGTGGCGCGGCAGAACGTCTCCACAAGTCGCAATCCGCAGTCAGCCACACAATCCGCCAACTGGAAGAGGAGCTTGACCTGGAGCTGTTCAGCCGCGAAGCCTATCGCCCCTCGCTCACCCCGGCAGGCGAAGTCTTCTACCGCGAAGCATCTCGCGTGCTGCGACAAATGCAGGGACTGCGAACCACTGCGGCGCGATTGCGTGCCCGTGAGGAACCTGAGCTGACAATCGCCGTCAGTGCCACAATGGATCTGGACCCATTGCTGCCTGCGCTTGCCGACACCGGGCGACACCACCCGGCCACTCACCTTCGGTTACGGATGGAAATGATGGGCGGCCCGATCGCCCGGCTGATGGAGGGCAAAGCGGATATCGCACTTGCATCCCTCGAAGGAGTACCCTTGGACAATGTAGAGGCAGAGCCGGTGGTTGAAGTAACGATCCGCCCGGTTGCGAGCCCTGATCTCAATTTACCCGCCAACGCGCGTACATTGTCGGTATCCGAGATGCAAAGCCATGTACAGGTGGTGACGGCCGGAACTGGCGGTGCTGCTCATCAGCAGAGCCGTGATTTGCTATCAGGTGGACTGAAATGGACTGTTTCCGATCTCACAGCCAAGAAAAAGGTCATCCTCGCCGGTCTCGGCTGGGGCGGCTTGCCCGATCATATGACAGAAAAAGAGCGACGATCCGGGGCTTTGCTCTCCCTGAATCTGGAGGGGTTTCCTTTGCGCCGGACGACAATCTACAAGATGAGGCGCAGAGATCAGGCGATAGGGGTCGTTGCCGATGAGCTTTGGAGCCGGATCGGCTAGCCAGCCCGAACCAATGCACCTTGAACGAGCTCACATGCCGCAGACAAGACGGGCAAACACATCGCTGTCAATCAGACGGGCTCGATCATCGGCTTTACTTCAGCGGGCACGATATCCGGTCCGAACTGCTTTCTGAACAGGGTCACCACCGTCCGGTAAGCATTGTGTCTGTGTTCTTCGACCTTCAGCAGGCGGGCATAGACATAATGCATGAACAATAACATGGCTCTTGCCTGAGCAGGCGCCATGTTGACCAGCGCCTGTTGCGCCACCTTGGAGGGATGATCGGGATCGGTGAACAACACCTCCATCAGCACCTCGATATGGGGTACATTGGCGCAGACCCGATTGAGCACACTGCGCACACCCTTTCTGTCAGAGACGGCGGCAAGGGCTTCGCATTTCAGGATCAACAGATAGATCTCGAATTGGGAGCCTTCTTCGCATTCATCCAGTGCCTGATTGATGGCAGCCAATCCCTCTTCATTCTGGCCGACAAAGACCCACATCTGGCCGATGACCGGCAGGGAGGCCGTCAGGGAAAGGCATTCCCGGGCCGAGCGCTCTGCGATCTCAACGGCCATCTCGTTATAGCCTCGATCCAGAAAAAACAAGAGCTTGGCTGCTACCAGCTGGAAGGATGGGGCATCGTTGAGATGGGGAAGACTGGCCAGCACCAATTGCTCGATTTCATCTTCATCCTGCTGGCGTGGATCGTCACCAGACATGAAGATCTCCACCCCCTCCTGCAAATATTTGGTGTGAATATTGGTTGCCAGCATGATCTTGGCGCGCGGATCATCCGGATCGTCGGCAATGGCCTTGCGCAAGACCTTGTCATTGTCCTTCCAGTGCCCCTTGAGGCCCGTGAAGGTCGTGCCTGCATTGATCATGCTGACGGTGAGCGGGACTGCGTCATCCGGCTCCAATGCCTGGCTGTTCCAAATCTGGTCCGATGCTTCCTTGGCCAGATCCTCCGGATGAGAGGAGAGGCTTTTGTCGGGTGCCGCGACGATATGGCGTCCGGCAAAAAGCGTGCGGCCGGACAGGATGCTGACACCCCGGATAACGCATTCCAACTGGCCTTTTTGTGTCAGGAAGGACAGTTCGATGCCGATCTTCGGGGCATCCTTGCCCAGTGTGGCATATTTGGGGCAGTCGGGCTCGAATATGACGGACAGGTCGGAGCTGAAACATTTGGCAAATACCCCATGAAATGCCTTTGCAAAGGCAAGCGCATTTGCCCCCATATCGCCAACATGATCAAGCCCCAGACATGGACCGACGATGGCATGCACGCCCTCCAGCTGGATGGTGGGCTGGTTCGGCTGGGTCAGCCAGATATAGCCCTCGCCATAGCGTGTGGCGATATAGGTTGCGTCCTTTGCATCGTCCTTGAGTTTGCGCCTCAGGCGATTGATGACAAAATCGATGGACCGATCCAGCTTGTCGGCACCATTGCCGCTGATCGCATCCAGTAGCTGGTTGCGGGTCAGCACACGATTGGGGTTTGCCGTCATGTATTTCAGAAGACCAGATTCCGTTTTGGTGAAGCTGACAGAGGTTCCATCGGCGAAGTGACCATTCAGAAAGTCTTCGTCGAAGAACAGATTGCCGAATGTCGGTATTATATTCATGAAAGTCCCCTAAAAGCCTGTCTGCTGCCAGTGTGCTTTAGAGCCTGATTTGAAAGTCCTGAGCCAAGCCCTCTCCCCCTCCCAATCCACCCGTCATGGTATCCTCGTGGGCGGTTTGGGAGGGGGAGAGGGCTGGACATGCAACCTCAAAGTCTCATCCAGAGACTTTTTAAATCGGGCACTGAATTCTATATTTGAAATATATTGGATCAGTGTGACGGGTAAAGCGACATATTTACAAAATATTTGAATTGCAGGATTTGCAAATATTTCTGCAACAATTGCTTTCTACTTCTCTTTCAAACAACCAAATTTAGAAATTCAATCCGGTTTCAATTGCGCTTTCGCAGCGGTAAGTCGTTGAGCTGCGTGATGAATATTGGATCAGGGAGATTTCATGACCTATCGAGCCATACAGACAGCAATTGTTGCAGCGGCGTTGCTCATCCTTCCCAACGTGGAGGCCAAGGCCCATTGCGTTGGTGAGAATTTTGCAGTGGTGGGGCAATCCCTGGCATTCATTAGGAAAAACCAGGAAGTGCGGGCAAAACGTCGAGCCGAACGGAAATGGCGCAGGAATGTTTCAAGGAAATACGGAAAAGCTTTTGCAAGCGCGGGCTTTGCAAAAAACAGAAAGATGCGATGCACTCGGTTGAAATTATCCGATGGCGGCAAAATTGGAACAAGATGCGTCCTTAGCGCCATGCCTTGTGATGCAAATCGCTGAGCGGTTTCTCTTCAACGCGCACTGTTTCAAAGCGTCCTGTTTCAAAGCACTCTAGCCACTTTTCTCGGAGAACATTGATGCGGCTTCTTTTCTCTTCTCTCTTGGCAGGTTTGCTGGCTCTCGCTACGCCTGCTTTCGCCTCGCCCGATATCGACTTCCCGCAATCGGGATATTCCTATGGTGGCAAGGTGCGCTCTGGTCCGGGGATGGGCTTTCGACAGGTCGGCAGTCTGCGCGAGGGTGATCCAATCGTCATCCTCAATGGCACCGGTTCCATGATGAATGGCTATGAGTGGTTTGAGATCCGCTATCGCAATGGCCGGAGAGGGTTTCAGTGGGGTGGGATCATGTGTTCGAGCAAGCCCCATCAGACCATCTTTCGCACCTGTGATGGACCAAGGCTGAAAGTGAAGCAGTCCTCCGTGCGATCCAGAGTCAATGGTTTCAATGTTGCCAAGGTGCGGCATTCAGGGGGCAGCTTTACCCATGTTGGCAATGGCCAATGGCAGGAGGCCGATGCACGAGGGCGGGTCAATTTCCATTTTCGGGAAATTCGTCGTGGCAAGCGCGTGGTCAGACTTCATGATGCCTCCCGTAATGTGTTCCTGAGTCTGGACCTGAAAGCAGGGCAGATCTTCTATGCAGAAGGCAGTGGTCCGGCGCGGGTGCTCTATCGCATCACGGGAGCCTCCGCGCGGGCGGGTGCTATCAGGAAAACCGGAAACAAAGTCCGAGCCAATCGTAACAGGACCGTTCGTTACAGCTGTGCGGAAGGCATTCCATTGGTCGTCACTTACGTGAATAAAGGCAACGGCCACGCGATTTTCAGCATTGATGGATCACCAAAGAAGCGCCTTGAAGAGGTCGTATCCGGGTCCGGATCTCAATATACCAATGGCCGCTTCACGCTCTTTTCAAAGGGGCGGTCAGCCACGCTCGAGCATCCGGCGGGTGTCGACAATTGCTTTGAATAATTCAACAGCCCTCACGGAGATGGCGCAGCATGTATTTTGTAGTTGGGAGAGACTGATGAGACTGAGTTCCGCACCATTTTTAACGCATTTTGAAAAGCTGACCTTGGCTGCTATGGCTTGTGTCGCAAGCATGTGTGCGCTGTCACCTACTCCTGCCAATGCACAGATGCCAAAGATTGTTCTGCAATGTATTGCGCCTTTGGTGCCCAATGCGGACGGCACGGATTGTGTTCGAAAGGCTGTGACCTGTCGCGAACCCACTGTGCAACATAACGGGCGCTGCATGAACCCCTCACGATATGTGACATTCAGCGGATGCAAGCATCGGGGTGGCGGCGGCTTCAGAATTGCAACTTTCCCAAGACGCCATGCCGATCATATGTGGACCGGTGCCGGAGGATCTCGCAATACGGGAGGTCGCGACCTGAAAAAGGGAGCGTTTGACGCCATCTATAGAGCTGCAAAACAGAAAAATGGAAAACGCTCCTGCCGCTCCGTACGCGGCTGATCGATTGCTTGCCATTTCTGCTTCCACCGAACTCAAGGAGACCACAATGCGACGGACAAAACTATCCATATTTGCCGCGACCATGGTGATGGCCATGGCGTCGCTCTCAAGCACTGCACAGGCGGAATTCTGCAAGAAATACAAGCAAACAAGCTCCAATGCCGGTCAATGCAACAATTGCTTTATCACTATCAAATCTCTCCGCCAAATCCAGACCTATGGCGTCAAGGCCAGTAATGGCTGGTTTGCCGAGCTGCAATGGGTGGACGGCGACAATTCGGTGGCAACAGGCTGGGGCAGATGGGCAGGCAGCAAGACGACAGAGGGCTTCGAGCTTGATCTCGAGCAACAAGGCTCAACCTTGCGCATGACCATGCAACTGGTCGAGAACCGCAAGCGCGGGCAAGTGATCAGAGCAAAGTTCAAGTGCGTCCAGTGATAGCTGCATTTCAGATTCAGTCATTTTAATTGGCGGCATCAGCGTGGACGTCACCCAACGAATATCTCTTTTTGGCAAATATACCTATCTCGACATCGTTGGTGATTGCATGACCACAATGAATGACGGTTCCGGCATCGGGCCGAGAGGGTTTGAATATAACAACCATTCGATTTTCGCTGGCATCAAGATCACGCTTGGCCAGATGTAGATGAAGGACCGCCCTGTTCCAGGAACAGGGCGGTACATATTTCAGCAAATTATGCGTCGGCTGCTTCACCTGATGGCGCTTCTGCTTCTTCGGCCTTGGGTGAGAACCATCCAACCCAGGCATAGAAAATGCCAATCACCGGTGCCAACCAACAAGCAAATGCCAGCGGGATGTAAAGCAGGTTTTCAAGGTTGCCATCACCAATCGACAGGCCAAGGGCGGTAATCACAAAGGCGCCGCCTGCATTCCACGGAATAAGCGGCGAAATGATTGTGCCGCCCTCTTCCGTGGCACGCGCAAGGTTCAGACGGGAATAGCCGATGCGGTCATAGACCGTGCGGAACATTCGACCCGGCAGCGCGATGGACAGGTAAGGGTCGCCAGCAACAGTGTTGGTCGCAACCGATGTCAGGATTGCCGAAGTTTGCACGCCAGCAAAGCTTTTCACCCGTTTGGTCAGCACCGAAATGATGGATGCAAGACAACCGGTCCGCTCCAAAGCACCACCAAATCCGAGAGCAATCAGGATCAGCGAGATGGTCCACATCATGGATTGAATTCCACCACGATTCATCAGCTTGTCCATAGCCTCCACGCCGGTCTCAACCTTGTAACCATAGTTGGCGTAGGTAAAGATGTCGTGGATTGATGCACCCTGAACAAAGATCGCCATCAGGGATGCCAGAACCACGCCAATGAACAGCGAAGGGATTGCCGGCATTTTCATCACGGCCAGCACCACAACCAAAAGCGCTGGCAGCATCAGCCAGGGCGACAGGTCGAACGAGCTTTCAAGAGCTGCTCTGAACGCCTCGATCCGCTCGAATGATGGCACACCATCACCCAGATTGAAGCCGACAATGAAATAGATCACCAGAGCAATCAGCATGGCCGGAATTGTTGTCGGCAGCATGTTGCGGATATGATCGAACAGCTTGGTATCGGTCACGGCCGGGGCCAGATTTGTGGTGTCTGACAAAGGCGAGATCTTGTCACCAAAGAACGCGCCAGACACAACGGCAGCAGCGGTCCAATAGGTGGGAATGCCGAAACCTTCGCCAATACCCATCAAGGCCAGCCCCACAGTACCAACGGTCCCCCAGGAGGTTCCCAACGCCAGGGATACGATAGAGCACAAGACCATGCCTGCAGCCAGAAACATCTCCGGCGACAACAATGCCAAGCCATAATAGATCAATGTCGGAACGGTACCTGCGGCAATCCATGTGCCCACAATCATGCCAACCAGCAACAGCACGGACACGGCTGGGAAGGACACGGCAATCACGTGAAACGCGCCTTTTTCAATTTCCTCCCATTTCAGACCGGTCATCAGCCCGACAAGGGTGGTCAAAGCGATCCCGATAGCCAGTGGGATATGGGGGGTAAAGTCGCCAAAATGGAAAATCTGGACGCCCAGCAGCGCCAACGTGAGCACAATCGGGATCAGGGCGAGCCCAATCGGCGGATGTGCCTCGGTTTGTTGTAGTGACATGGTTGTTCCTCTCTCCGTATGAGCTTATGTGAACGGTGCAACCGCTCTTTTTCTTTGGGGCAAAAGCAAAGACCCGGCTGAACACAACCGGGTCTTACGTTCAAGACGTGGATTTCAGGGCCAGAATGGCGGCTGACAAATCCTCGATGGCAGTTCCCACCCCTTTGAACAGGGTGATTTCATCAATGGACTGGCGAGGATGATCACCACTGTCACACAGCTCTTTCAACGTCGCCAGAATGTCATTTTCTTTCAGCACACCACTTTCAAGCGGTGTTTTGATGTCACCGCTTTCCACCAGTGCATCATGGGTATCGACATAGACCGACGCGCGGGTCACCGCTGTATCATCCACTTCGCGCATCTCGGGGGTAAAGCTGCCAATCAGATCCACATGGTGACCGGGGCGCAACCAGTCCCCCAGCAACACAGGAGTGCGGGCCAATGTGGCGCAGGAAATCACATCAGCCTCGGCAGAGGCGGACTGCACATTATCGGCCACTTCGGCGGCAATGCCTTCCTCGGCCAAAGATGCAACCATGCGTGCGGCATTGTCAGGGTTGATATCAGACACAAGCGTGCGTGTGATCGGCAGAACTTCGCGATAGGCAAGGGCCAGATTGAACCCGACACGGCCAGCCCCAACGATCAGGTGAGTGGCACTGTCAGGGCGAGCCAACCGGCGAGCCGCAAGGGCCGAAGCTGCCGCTGTCCGGCGCGCCGTCAGCTCTCCCCCATCAGCAATCAGCAGGTGTTCACCAGTTTCACGATCAAACAGAACATAACTGGATGAAAGCGCCGCGCGGCCTCGCTTGGCATTACCCGGCACAACATTGACCAGTTTGATCCCGCCATAGCCTTCACTGCGCCATGCAGGCATCAGCAGCAAGACGTCGTCTTCGGTCCCCTCATTCCGAAGATAGTGGTGATGACGCAAAGGAGCATCATAATCACCCTGAAACCCCTCTTCCAACGCATTGATCAGGTCTTTGTAGGGCAACGCAGCCCGCGTCGCATCAAGGTCAAGAACTATCATATCTATCTTCTTTTTCCGGATTTCTATGGAATGGTCAGCCAGCGTGCAGTTTCAGAGACCTGCGCACCAGAATTGGGTTTGCCAGCAATCATCGCGGCCAAGACCTCACCAGCACCCACGGCCATGGTCCAGCCCAGTTGACCGTGACCGGCATTGAGCCAGACGTTGGCAGTCTTGCGCAGGCGTCCCAGATAGGGTCGACCACTTGGGGTGGTTGGACGCAAGCCCGCCCAATGTTCAGCTTGCGCCACATCCACGGCACCAGAGAAATACCGGGCAACATAGCGATCAAGATAAGCAACCCGATCTGCGGTGATCGTTTTGTCATGACCGGCAAATTCCGCAATGGCGGTGACCCGCAAGCGATCCCCAAGCCGGGTGACCGCAAGCAAGCTGGTTTCATCAATGAACGGACGATCGGGAATATGGCTGGCATCCAGAATTGGATATGTCGCTGAATAGCCTTTGACGGGATAGATCAACGGGCGAACGCCAAAAGACGCAGTCAATTTGGGCGTTGCTGTACCCGCAGCAATCACAACATGATCGCAAGCATAACGCCCTGTATCCGTCAACACCGCATGGACAGTCGCACCCCTGATGTCATATCCAGTAACCTTGCAACCAAAGTGAAACGTAACATTGCCCTGATCACTCAACCAGTTGGCCAGACTGGTGGTAAATTTTTGGCAGTCCCCTTTGCTGTCAACATTGGAGATCAGCCCGCCTTGCAGTCTGCCGTCGAAGGTCTGCAAGGCCGGATCCATCTGCATCAATGTCGGCGCATCAAGGGCTGTGAACCCTGTGTCCCCCCCGAAATCACCCTGCAAACGCGCTGCAAATTGCGTGGGGCAAGTGTAAAGGTAATAAACCCCATCATGAGCCTGATCGAATATCAGCCCCGCTTCCCTTTCCAGATCTTGCAACGCGCTGCGCCCATGACGGGACAACAGCGCCATGGCATCAGAATGTTTGCGATGGGCCGCTGCACGACAATTGCGCAAGAAGCTGAGCCCCCAACGCCACAAATCCGGATCCATAAAGCGCGAGACCATGACACTGGGCTCCTTGCCCAAAAATGCCCGAACCATTTGACGAGGGGCAGCTGGCCCTGCCCAGCTTGACGCATGTCCCACCGCGATGATCCCGGCATTTGCATGGCTGCACATCGCTGCCGGTACATCGGCCTCGTCCAGAACCAAAACCTGAAAGCCCTGCCGTGCAAGATGATAGGCTGTTGTCACACCAATCACCCCCGCACCGATCACGGCGACCCTCTGGCTATTTTTGTGTTGCTCATGCATACTATGGTCTGGATGTCCCAAATAAAGCCTTAAAGAGAATTTTTGGTAAAATAAGAAAAATTATGGCTAAATCAACAAAAAACTTTCCAAACGAAGAAAAATCAACCACCTCTCCATTCCTCGATGACGAAGAAAAAACCCGCATTCGAGCTGAATTAGGGAACAGAGTCAAAAGCTTGCGGCTTGGCGAGAGCATGACTTTGGAGCAGGTTTCCGAGAAAACGGGACTGGCTGTTTCGACAATTTACAAGATCGAAAATGGCAAGGTTTCTCCCAGTTTTGAGAATCTGCTGAGATTGGCGCGGGGATATGGTGTCGGTTTGGAGAAGCTGATTGAAACCCCGACGGAAGAGGTAAACACCACTCGACTGACGGTGACCCGATCAGGTGAAGGGCGCGCTGTCGATGGCATTGCCTACAATTATGAAGTGCTGTGCAATGGACTGACAGGCAAGAAAATCATCCCCCTGATCGCTCCAATCGGACCCAGCGGGCCGTTGAGCCAGGATCAGCTGGATCAGCACGAAGGGGAAGAATTGCTTTTCGTCCTGAACGGAGAAATCGAGCTTCAGGTCGAGCATTACGAACCCATCATCCTCAGGACCGGAGATTGCGCCTATTACGACAGCACCATGCGGCATGGCATTCGCAGCCTGGGCCCCAACGAAGCGCGCGTATTGTGGGCCTGCACCCATATCGAGGGAGTGCGGTAAGAGTATCCTTCAATCACATGCCCAAAGAGGGAATGTGATAAAATATACAACGACAATGGTTGATGTCAGGTTTGCGTTTCTCTCTACCACTTTCGCAAACGCGGCAAACGCCTGTAAATTACCCTTTCACTCTCTGCATCATGTCCACAAAGGCCTGAACCGCCCGTGACTATGTTGCGGAATGATGGATTGCCAGATCGATCGGGCGGAATTGCATCGGGATGAACGGCCTCGATACTCTGCCATTTTTGTGGAGGAAGTTGCCGCTACACCTCCACACAAAGATATTTGATATTCAGATAATCATCGCAACCATATTTCGATCCTTCCCGGCCCAGTCCGGATTGTTTGACACCGCCAAATGGTGCGACCTCAGTCGAAATCAAGCCGGTATTGACACCGACCATCCCACATTCCAGCGCCTCGGCAACACGCCAGACGCGAGATAGATCGCAGCTGTAAAAATATGCCGCCAGCCCGAACTCGCTATCGTTGGCCAGGGAAATGACTTCAGCCTCGGTCTCAAACTGGAATAGTGGCGCGACGGGACCAAAGGTTTCCTCATTTGCGATCAGCATATCAGAAGTGACGCCTGTCAGAACCGTCGGGGTGAAAAATGTCCCCCCGAGTTCAGATCTCCGGCCTCCTTCCAGGATTTTGGCACCGTTGTCGACCGCATCCATAATATGGGTCTCCACCTTCCTCACCGCCGCTTCATCAATCATCGGACCGATTGTGACGCCTTGGTCATATCCGTTTCCCGGCGTTAGCCGTTGAACCTTTTCCCTGAGCTTTTGCGCAAATTCATCATAAACCCTGGATTGGACAAGGAAACGGTTCGCACAAACACAGGTTTGGCCATTGTTGCGAAATTTCGCGATCATGGCACCTTCAACGGCCGCATCCACATCCGCATCATTGAAAACGATGAAAGGTGCATTGCCGCCCAGTTCCAGGGAGAGTTTCTTTATCATATCCGAACATTGCCGCATCAGGATCTTCCCGACCCTGGTCGATCCGGTGAACGAAACCTTGGCCACCTTTGGGTTGGAACAAAGCTCCTGACCATGCCCGACAGGATCAGAACTTGGCAGGACATTGAAAACACCGGCCGGGATCCCCGCCCTGTCAGCCAGCACCGCCATCGCCAATGCAGAGAGCGGCGTTTGCTCGGCAGGACGAACAAGGAATGTACACCCGACGGCGAGCGCCGGAGCGGCCTTTCTGGCGATCATGGCGTTGGGAAAGTTCCACGGCGTTATCGCACCGACAACACCAACCGGCTGTTTCAACACGAAAAGGCGCTTGTCGGGCTGATGGCCCGGGATAACATCGCCATAGACTCGCTTGGCTTCTTCGGCAAACCATTCGATATATCCGGCACCATACAGAATTTCCGCATGTGCTTCGCGCCAGGGCTTCCCCATCTCGGCTGTCACGATCGTGGCCAGATCATCCGCGTTGGCCACCATCAGATTGAACCATTTACGCAATATCCCTGCGCGATCCTTGCCGGTGCGGCGGGCCCAGCCAGCCTGAGCATCACATGCTGCCTCGATCGCCGCCACGACGTCGGACCTGTCCAGATCAGCGATCTGAGCAAGCTGCTCATTGTTTGCCGGGTCGGTGACCCGAAAGGTTTCAGTCTTTGACAGCCAGGTGCCGTTGACATAGCCGCGCGTTTCAAGCAACGAGGGATCATTCAGTTTCATCGGGCAATCCAAAGATTTCTTCGTTATGTTGACCAACCGCCGGCGGCGGAAGACGATAGCTGACCGGAGTTCTGGAGAGCTTGAGGGGATTGCCGATCAATTCGACATGGCCCTTGTTGCTTCTCTCTGTATCCATCGAGATCTTCATCTCCCGCGCGGCAACCTGATCAGTGGAAAAGACCTGGTCGAGCCGATGCACCGGACCAACGGGAACCCCGAGCTTTTCAAGCCCTTCGATGACAGTTCCGGTAGAAAGCCGCTTCAACCGCTCTTGCACGACTGATGTCAACACAGCACGGTTTTCAAGCCGTGCCGGATTGGTTGCATATTGCGGGTTGTCGGCCAAATCGGCCAGATCCAGCCATTCGGCGAAGCGGGAGAACTGACTGTCATTCCCGACCGCCACGATCACATGACCGTCGGAGCTTTCAAAGACTTGATATGGTGCAATATTAGGATGACCGTTACCACGTCGCTGTGGTCGCTCGCCAGAGGTCAGATAATTCACCCCTTCATTGATCAGCCAGGCGATCTGACTATCAACCAGTGCGATATCGATATGCTGCCCCTCGCCGGTCCGGTCGCGATGTCGCAACGCGGCCAGAATGCCCGTCGCCGCATACATTCCGCACATGACGTCAGCGATACCGACGGCGACCTTCATCGGTTCGCCATCCGGTGCGCCGGTCAAGCTCATGATACCACCATAGCCCTGTGCCATCAGGTCATAGCCCGGCTTTTGCGCATTCGGACCGGTCTGGCCGAAGCCTGAAATCGAGCAATAAACCAGATGCGGAAAGTCACGCAGCATCGTCTCATGATCGAGACCGAATTTCTTCAGGGCACCTGGTTTGAAATTCTCGATCACAACATCGCATTTTGCGGCCAGATGCTTGATCACGGCCTGACCTTCCTTCGTGCCGATATCGAGGGTGACGGATTTCTTGTTGCGGTTGGCACACATGAAATAAGCGCTCATATCCGTTGGCTGACCATCCGGTCCGGTGACAAAGGGCGGTCCCCAGCTACGCGTGTCATCACCGCCGGTCTTGGGATTTTCGACCTTGATGATTTCGGCACCCAGATCACCCAGCAGCTGAGTGCAAGTCGGTCCGGCCAGAATCCGGCTGAGATCGAGGATTTTCAGGCCATCAAGCGCCCCACTCATTGTACATTCTCCAGTTCTGCACAAGCCGCAGCAATGCGCCCACAAGCCGTTTCAAGGTCATCGGTGCAGGCCGCCGTGGATATCCGCAGATGGGGAGACAAACCAAAAGCGGCGCCTGGAACCGCCGAGACGTGGTGCTCGTCCAACAACCACGCGCAGATATCCGTGTCCGATGTCAACACACGACCAGCCGCTGTCCTCATGCCGATCAGGCCGGAGCAGTCCGGATAGACATAGAACGCACCTTCCGGCGTCAGACAGTCAATCCCGTCGATGGCGTTCAGAGCCGCGACGACACCATCGCGGCGATCCTGAAACCGTGCGGCCCGTTCAACAAAGAAATCCACCGGGCCACTCAGCGCCGCCGCCGCCGCTGCCTGGGAGATCGAACAGGCATGGGTGCAGCTCTGACCCTGAACAACATTCATCGCCGCAACAATGTCTTCCGGTCCCGCCCCATAGCCGATGCGCCAGCCGGTCATCGCGAAGGCTTTGGACACGCCATTGACGATCAGCGTCCGGTCTTTCAGATCGGGAGCGACATTGAGCAACGAGGTAAAGCACCGACCATCAAACATCAGGTGCTCGTAGATATCGTCACTTAGAATATGGACATGGGGGTGGCAGCGCAGGACGTCTGCCAAGGCTTCGAGGTGATCCGAGCCGTAGACACCACCGGTGGGGTTGCTTGGTGAATTGAGGATCAACCACTTTGTTAGAGGTGTGATTGCCTTTTCCAATTGTTCAGGCGAAATCAGAAACCCCTGACTTTGCGGGCAGTCAACCACAACCGGGCGACCCTCGGCGATGGCAACGATATCGGGATAGGACGACCAGTAGGGCGCGGGGATGATGACCTCATCACCGGGCGACAGGGTTGACGCCATGGCATTGTAGATGACCTGCTTCGCACCGCCGCTCACGCTGATCTCGTCCTGACGATAAATCAGCCGGTTTTCGCGTTCAAGCTTCTCGATGATCGCCCGGCGCACTGCTGGCGTTCCGGGCACAATCGTGTAGCGTGTCTCGTTGTTACCGATAGCCTTGATTGCCGCATCCTTGACATGCTGCGGCGTCTCAAAGTCCGGTTCGCCAATGCCCAGATCGATGACTGGATGACCATCCGCCTTCAATTGCCGGGCTTTCTGGACCAGCCCGAGGATCATTGAGGGGCGCACGGCTTTCAGCCGATCTGCTCTCATGGTCGAATTCGCGGTGATACTGGACATGATGTTCCCTTCTAGGTTCTCACGATAAGAAGAAGCCCCGCCATGGCAATCAGGAGGACAATGGTTTGGAAAATGACGAACAGAAGAATGTCGGGGCCTACCCTGCGCAGCACGCTGAAAGATGTCTGCATGCCGAGTGCGACCAGGCCCATGAGGATAAAGGTTTGAGATCCTGCTGTTAGAATCGATTGCAACGCATTCGGGATCAAACCCAGACTCTGGATTGTGACCAACCCAAGGAAACCGAGCAGAAATGGCGGAACCAGTTGCTTGCGTGGCTGGGTTTCATCCGCTGATATTTCCGTATGCGACCGGAAGAAAGCCGCCACCAGAACAGCCAAGGGCATCAATAGGGCCACCCGGGTCAGTTTGGTGATCGTGGTGATATATCCGGCTTGATCGGACAGCGCATAGCCTGCGCCGATTGCCTGACCATAACCGTGAATGACCCCTCCGATATAATAACCTGCGGTAACGTCCCCAACCTCGGCAACACTGAAGATAAGCGGCACGAGGAGCATACCAAGTGCACTCAACGCAGTTACCGTGATCGCGGTAAACGCCACATCTTCGTGCTTAATCCCACTCCGGTTAGTAAAAGAATGTTTCGGCAGGACACTGGAAATGGTGGTGGCTGCCGCTGCTCCACAAATTCCAACGGATGTTCCGGTCAGAACAGCAAATGCCATCGGCCGATTCATCAACTTTGCAAGAAGCAACCCACTGCCAAGTGATGCAGCCAACGCAACGATAGCTATCAACATCGGGACCCAGCCCAGAGATATCAGATCGTCAAAGGCGATCCGACATCCAAGCAATAGGATGCCAGTTTTCAAGACGCTGTCGGAAGTGAAGCGGATGCCATCTTCAAGGGAAGTGGCCGAAGATGCCATTTGCAAGAATAGCCCACACAAAAGCGCCAGTAATGCCGTTGGAAAACCGATTGTCGGGGCCAACACCAGACAACAGCCAGCAACCAGTGCGCACAAAGCGACGCCGCCAGTATGCGCACTGGCCGACTTAAATGCGTCCGTCATATGCATGGCGATCAATCAGGGCTGCAATGACCGAAAAACGATCACTCTCCTGAGCATTCTTCAGCGCTGACGCCAATTCCACACGGGACCTGACCGTGTAGCCGTTCCCGCCAAATGCCTTCCCGATACCTTCGAAATCATGCCTATCAAAATCGACACCTGAATTTTCCAACTGACGCTGGCGTTGCTTAAGTTCGATCAAGGCCAAGCTCGCATCGACAAAAACAACAAAGGTCGTCTTCAGCCCAAGTTCAGCAGCCGTCGACAACTCGCCCGCTACCATCAACATGCCGGCATCGCCGGAGAACGAAACGACAGTTCGTTCGGGGTCAGCAAGTTCGGTGCCCATGGCCAATGGCACCGCACAACCCATCGTGCAGAGCGCAGAGGATTGCAACAATGTGCGCGGCTCGAAACAGGTCCACATTTGCGACAGCAATATCCGGTGGGCACCGGAATCGACGGTAGCGATCGTGTCCCTGGGAAGACATTTCCGGCATTCATCGATAACCGCACCGGGACCCCAGTCATCGTCTTTGGGAAAATCCGCATCAAGTTGCAATTTCGCCCGCACAACCTCACCGTCCGACCATGTCGAAATGGGTGCCACGCTCTCCGTGAGGGCGTCAAGTGTCGCCCCGGCGTCTGCTATGAAATTGAGCGAAGCCTGATGCATATAGTGAGTGTTGGGCACAGCCGAAATATCGATTACATCCGTTTCGGACGGGTCCCACATCTCACGCCACCCGGTACGCATCTCGATTGGGTCATAGCCAACACACAAGATCAGGTCCGCAGATTGAACCAGCGGCATAAGCGTCTTGTCATTCAGAGGTGACAGACCGGCCCCGCCCAGACACAAGGGATGATCCTCAGGAACGATACCTTTGGCCTTGTAGGTCGTAATGAACGGAACATTGTGTTTTTCAACAAAATTCCGGATTTGCGGTCCGGACGTTTCTTGCACCGCATCCAGACCGATGATCATCAACGGGCGTTTGGCTGCGCCAAGCCATTGCCGGGCCTGATCAAGGTTCTGCCCTGAAGCGGGTTGCACCGGGCTCGCGACAGGCCGCCGACGTCTTGGCAACTGACCCGGCACCTCATCCGCAACGCTGATCGGCACATCGATAAGAACAGGACCGCATCGCCCTTCGGTCGCAATCCCGACGGCCTTGTCGGCAATGATGTCTGCACCCTTGGCCGTCAGACGAAATGTTGCTTTGGTGATCGGCCTGAAGACGGCTTCATGATCGAGCACCTGATGGGTATAAGTCAGAGCTTCATCCGCATCGACGCAACCTGTCAGCACGATCAGGGGAACGCGGTCCTGATGGGCATTGGCAATCACATTGGTACCGTTGACGACACCGGGTCCGACCGTCGCCACCAGAATGCCCGGAGCTCCCGTGCGATGATAGGTGCCTTCAGCCATGAATCCGGCGTTGTTTTCATGTTTGCACAGGACGAACTCGATACCAGCCTTTTCCAGAGCGTCGACAATTGTGAGGACTTCTCCTCCTGGCATGCCAAATGCAAACCGGCATCCAGCCTCATACAAGCGCTCGGCAATAAGGTCTGCTGCGCGGAGATTTGATGGTGTCATGATCGTGGTCTCTATTCTGCCTTTGCGCGGGCTTCAGCCTTGAGATGGCCGTCCCGTGTTTGCGGCGTTTTCATTCCAAGGATGCTGCCAGCAACTTGTGTGCGCAGAATCTGGGCGGTACCGCCACCAATGGTGAACATCCGGGCGTCCCTCGCCATCCGTTCCAGCGGCAGGTTGCGCGAGTAACCCGCAGCACCGTGGATCTGCAATGCGTCATTCGTCACCTTGATGGCTGTTTCGGAAGCCAGAATCTTGGCTTGAGCGGCTGTTGCCATGTCCGGGAAACCGGTTCCCGCGCCAAGTGCCGCCTGATGTATCAGGGCCCTTGCTGCGGCCAGGCCGATTGACATGTCCGCCAGCATCCATTGAAGTCCCTGGAATTCGGCGATCGGGCGTCCGAATTGCTGGCGTGTTCTGGCATAGTCAAGCGCCAGCTCATAAGCCCCCTGAGCCACGCCGAGGGCGACCGTTGCGGCACCGACGCGCTGACCATTATAGGCATTCATCAGACCGGCAAATCCGCGTTTGATGCCCTCGGGTGGGATCACCATCATGTCTTCCGGAACCCTCAGGTCATCCAGAATGACTTCAGTTTCGGGAATACCCCGCAACCCCATTGCGGGTTCCCGGCGCCCAATCACCAGGCCCTCAGCCTTGCCGCGCACTGCAATGAAGCCAGCGATACCCTGCGGCATACCATCCTCGATTACGCGCGCAAAGATCAGATGGAGTTTCGACACACCACCACCGGTAATCCAGTGTTTGGTGCCATTCAGCACAT
This sequence comes from Cohaesibacter gelatinilyticus, assembly GCF_900215605.1. Classification (NCBI taxonomy): domain Bacteria; kingdom Pseudomonadati; phylum Pseudomonadota; class Alphaproteobacteria; order Hyphomicrobiales; family Cohaesibacteraceae; genus Cohaesibacter; species Cohaesibacter gelatinilyticus. Next base: position 428,341 of record NZ_OBEL01000002.1, read on the forward strand.
AGTGATCACCGTGCTTTTCGGCCGTGGTGGTCATCTCCGTCGCCGCGCTGCCCGCTCCGGGCTCGGTGATGCAGATGGCCGGTTTATCTCCTGCGAGAACAAGCGCGGAAGCCAGTTTCTTCTGCTTGCTGGAACCGTATTTCATGATGGCTCCAACACCACCCATATTGGCTTCAACCACGATCCGTGCAGTGACGCCACAGACCTTGGCCATCTCCTCAATGACAAGTACGGCGTCGAAATAGGTAAGTCCTTGGCCGCCAAATTCCGTCGGGATCGTCATGCCCATGAATCCGGCCTTTGTCAGGTCTTCAACATTTTGCCAAGGATAGTCTTCGGTCCGGTCCGTATCGGCAGCCCGGTCGCGAAACTTGGTTTCTGCGAGCTTTTTTGCTGCATCCTGAAGAAGTTTCTGCTCCATACTCAGCTGTAGAACCACACTCGTCTGCGTGCCCATGACACTCTCCATATCTGTTTGATCAGAGAGTAGAGTTGAAGTAACATCATGACAATCGAATTAGAATGTAGAAGATATACAGAAATATTGAAGTTATGCAGACACGTATGCTTAGAACCTTCGCCAGGATTGCCCAAATCGGATCGTTCGCTCAGACCGCCGAACACCTGAACATGACGCTGTCCGCCGTTTCCATGCAAATGAAGACACTGGAAGAGGAGTTGGGTGTGAAGCTGTTTGATCGATCCTATCGACCGCCGCAACTCACACCCATCGGCCGCGCCGTGGCCGAGAACGCAATCAGTCTGCTATATGCTGAGGATACACTTGTCCGGCTTTGCTATCCCGATGACAAGTTGGCCGGGCATTTCAGGATTGGGCTTGTTACGACAGCAAGTGTGCGTTTGATACCCGGCTTCCTGAAAAATGCCGCCAAATTGGCACCGGATGCAACATTTTCTCTCGAAACCGGGCTTTCGGAGTTCCTTGAGAGAAAAGTGCTGTCAGGCCAACTCGACGCGGCAATCGTAACGGCATCGAGCAATACCGACGCGCAACTGCATTATGAGCTCCTGTATGACGAGCCGCTTGTTTTTGCAATACCGAGCGGTATCAAACATGTGCCCTTCGACACATTGATCGCCGACAGGACGTTCCTGCAATTCATGCCAAGCACTGGTATCGGCAAACTGATTTCCAACCAGATGTTCAAGCTGCGAAAGGGCAAACAAAGCTCTGCTGTGGTCCTGAACAATGTGGAGGCGATCGTGGAATGCGTGAAAGCTGGAGTGGGTTTTACATTGCTGCCCAAACCCGACATCTTACGGTATGCTGACGAAAGCGTGCACATCATGTGTCCTGAAGAGATCCAATTATCCCGCAAGCTGGTTCTGACAACAGTTCACGACAGCTTTACCCATCATTGGGTAAAAACGCTGAAAAACTTGCTCATATCTTAGCTCGCAGGATGCCTCATTCAAGAACGAGGCAAAGCAGCAAAATGAAGATGTCTCATCTTAATCCGCTGTTCCAATTCGTATTGGCCTTCGTCCGCGCACAATATAGATTTGCTCTCCTCCGCCGGTGGCATTCGGACCGAACACTCTGGTATTGGAAGCCTGAGAAGCAGCGCGCCCGACAATGATCACTGAACCAGCAGGAATGAGATATGCAGATCGGTTTGTTGCATCATTGCCTCTCGGCAATGCCAGGAATTTTTCTGCACCCTTGGTGCTCATATATATTTGTCGGCTGAACCATCGACTGGGATTTGAACCGCCGCCATCCCGATGGTGCCGATGAACAACAATCGGCTTGTTCAGCTTTATCAACATTGCTCCGGCGGCAAAAGCATTTCGGACTCGCCTCCTTTCCACTTTTGACCCAACAGACTGAAACGCCTTGGGACCTCTTGTAAGCACTTGATGTCCAACCAGACTTTGCGGTTTTATTGCCTTCGAAAAACTTTTTTGCATATTTAGCGCAGTGGACGGCTTGGGGCTTTTCCCTTGAGCTTTCGAAGGCTTTCTCGCCTTCGACCCGGGTTTCGATTTTGGACGCTTGGCTTTCACAAACTTGGGTGGCGCAGCAAATGCGCTGCCAACTTTTACCACATTCGGCAGACAAGTCGGCAGCGCAAGAATGCCAAGCGCAAACAAAAAGCTCATCAACGGTTTGGCGATTTCCATGAGATTAGAAATCCTCGCGAACAAACTTGATCAAACCACCATAGATAGCTCGAAATGCCTCAGCATCCTCATCGAATAACAGTGCCAGAGCCCGCCCGTCACGTGTTCCAAATTCTTTTGCCTCCTTGAGGCTCAAAGCTGGCTTACCCAATGCGCCATTCATGGCCTGAAGCTCTTGGGTGAGGGAACCGCCTTCACGTCTGGTTTGTCCCAACTTCAAAAAGAATTCTGCAATACTATTGGAACTCATTTTTGTGGTTTGAGAAACGGCACCACCATCAGTCAGAAGAAGCTTGCTGATTTTTGACCCGATCCCTGGATCCAATTCTCTCAGAAAGAGTCTTGGATTCTCCATCAGATAGAGAGCACTCTGGTCATTCAGAGATTCATGAATGCCCATCACATAAGCAAGGGGGATGATCGGTTTTTGCGTGAACCGGGATGCATCCTTCTTGATGAAGGCAGTAATGAGTTCGGGATAAGCAAAGTCATCAACCTTGATGCCCTCGACACTATTGTCGATGGACGCTGTTTCTATTGTCAAACCCTGTCCCGCCATATGACCAGCCAACCATGGCAGATATACCTCTTTTCGAATGCGCGCATATTCATTCCAGGATGTCGGAGAACCGCCCAAATTGCTGCTGATGACTGCGGGCAGAGGTACATTCTTTCGATAATCCTCTCTTGAGGAAACTGGTTTACCGGCTTTTTCCATATAGTCGAAAAAGCTGTCAGGCAGGCTTCCAAAACGTGAGATCCACCCCTGGCGAATCCGGCGGTTCTTCTCATCTTTGATAGCGAGATAGTCACTGACCTTCATGCCGAAAATTTTTGCAAGTTGCTTGATATTACCCTGATTGAACCATTCAACATTCGGCCTGATGGTCGCCCCCAGATCGCGCAAGGTCATTATGGCAAGTTCACCATAAACACGCTCGACATCTGCAGGAGCAGGCGAAAACCGGCCTTCCCAGATCGCTCGGGATATTTCGCGTTCGGAAACCCCGACAAAGCTTGCATATTCCACGAATTGATCAAACACCCCCTGGTTATTGACCACAAGAGTGTCGGAAAGCTGCCCTGCATCGAACTGGGGTGTGAAGCCGGCGTAACTGAAATTGGCATACCCAAACGTGGCAAGATAGACCAGCATTGAACATATTGCCGTTGTTCTCACGAGCTTTCTATTTGTTTTATTTGATATTTTCATCTCAAGACCCTTTCTCATTTGATCAGATTAATGCTTGATGTTTCGGAACGGGCACCTGACGTGAGGACGCACTTCTTCCTTTGCGAGAACCCTTGAGGGCATCACATGAATGACAGTATCCGTTCCGATTTTAGGGAATTATCTAGCCAGCAATTCGGTTGGCCATTTGATCGGCTTCGATGTCGTGCTTTGACACGTCACGAAAGCGATATGCCAAGTCGCTCAATATTGAACGGAGGCCGCGCATATATCCGAAATTATGAACCAGTGCGCCCTGCACGAAGTAATTGTGCTGTTTGAACGTGATCAGATTACAGACTGCTTCATAGTGATCAGATGGCGTTATGCTCTCAATCACATTGAGTTGGATATCACCATTCTCGGAATATTCGTGAAACTCGTCACCCAACCGCAAGGCGCAGGTCCATTTCCATCCCCTCGACGTCATGAAAGGGTGAGACCAGGTGGATTTGATCGGCTTGGCATGATTACGCGTTTGGAGCAACCAGAGCCTGCGCAATCCATAATGCCTTACCGCAGTTACCGGCCTTGAGATCACTCTCTCACTCCCCGGATCATATGATAAAATCTCATGATCCGGCTCTATCTTTCCAAGTGCTTGCCATCCGGTGGGTGTCAGAATTGGCGTATCCAATGTGAAGCAGCCTCCACCGCCTCCACCGGAATTACGCTGGCGATCACGCTCTATTTGCAAGTTTGTTTGGCCTGCATTAAACGCACCGCCGACATTTGGGTCTCGACCCAACCCACAAGACCCACAACCAGACACTCCGCCTCCAGGCGCACCACAATTTGGACATCCCATAGCACTTCTCCTTGTTTGAGGTTTCAATTATCGCGTACACAGCTCGATGCAGCGTCCACGATTGAGTTTGCAGGACTTCATGCAGTCATCCTGCTGTGATTTTTCGTAGCCTTCCGACAATCCCCAGGCCAGCAGAAGCGCCGCAATGCCTCCCAGCACAACGGCACCATTGTCGGGCTGCGATCTGGTCGTTTGGCTCTGCTTATTGCTTGAAGAATTAGGTTTGCTCTGATCTGCGAGTGCACTTGAACAAACCAGCGGCAGCGCGATCATCAAAGTCAGCATCAGTCTCATCTTCATAATCCTTTGCTTTGGAACGAATAGGATTTACTCTGTCCGGTACGAACAGGATCAGCTTGGCCAATTCATCCCGGCCTTGTAAAAGCAAAAGCACGGAATTTCATCAAATTCCAAATATTATTCAATTTTTACAGCAACTTAATGGCTTCGATGAAAATGATGAAATTGTTAAAAGAAGGAGAAATTGCATCAATTCTAAGATGTGATGACTTTGCTGACTTGCTCACACAACTCATGGAAATCGGAGAGTTCGAATATAACGGGGACGTGGCAGACGCCGCATACAAACAAGGGCTAATGAGTGCGGATAAGGTCGAGCCAGTCACCCGCAGTCTTCACAACTGGCGCAACAAACGAAAGTCTCCCCACCTGACACGATCAAAAGATCACCTGGCAGCCATCAAAATCATTCTTGTTCCAACTCAAATTCCAAAGATTGACGAGCACTGGGACAGATTATTGCTGGAAAAGCAGACAGGCTTGGGGGAGACATCGAAACATGAGGAAAAAGCAGACGCCGTTGACGAGATGATGGACGCGCGTATCAGCATGATGGAAACGGCTATCGCCTCAATGGAAGGGGTTACAAAAACCAACGAGCAGTTTACGACTTCGCTTGCGTCCGGATTAGCCAAAGCGAAATGGTACGTGATCGGTTTGTCTGTTGCTCTGCTGGTGCTGGTGATTGCAATTACTCTGGGCAGTGGAATACTTCCCCTCACTGACACCGAGAGAGCAGCTGCTGAACTTCAGAGACGCGGCATCACATTAACGCCGGATGCAATTGGAAACATGTTTGCCACAGGCGACATGGAACTGATAGACCTCGCAACAAAAGCGGGCATGACAGATACCCAAATAAAAGGTGCCTTGAAAACAACGGCATTCGATTTTTTTAAAGCCACCAAAGACAATCCGGACTTCAAATCATGGTTTGACAAAGCGCTCACCACCACAATTGATCCCCAGCAACGCGTGACCGCAAGAAACATCGAAATGGGGCTTCTCAACGCAAGTTTCGAGGGAGGAAATGCGACCGCAATGCTGTCCCTTATGGATGCTGGCGCAAGTCCTCACAGCTATCAGGACCTCTACAATACGAAAAAACGCGAACCATTTTTTCTTTTCCCAATACACAATATTGCTCGCTCAAAAGAGTTCACCACCGAAGAAAAAAAGACAATCATAGCCAGAATGCTGGAACACAATGTGTCCTTCATTCGGTCAACACCTTCGGTGCAGCTCTATAACGCGAAACCAAAAGCGCTGGAAGAGGAATGGCTCAAGCCCGTTTACGAAAAGCTGGATGCAAATTTGGATCGCTTCACGAATGCCAAGAGAAAACCTGCCCGTCTGGATGCCGCCTATGAACGAGACACAAGCAGATGCACGCCTGCAAGTGCTCAATCAGACATCGATTGGTGTGCTGTTGTCGACGATGTTCCAGCAGTCATCAACGCAACATTGGATTCCCACCACCTCTATTACTTCGGCGTCATGTTCATTCAGGATCTGATCAACATTTCGGAATCGTCAGCCTATTTCCAGTTCACCCATCTACTCGGCAAGGGCGCAAGATTTGGTATTCTTGAAGTTACCCGAGATTCCAACAAATACATAATTCGTTCATTCTTGCGTCATGCATCGCTATCCCTGCGTTCAAAATGCAGGACGGAAAAGTATAGCGGCTGTTTCGCAGAGCTTACGTTGGAAAGGAAAAGCCCGACCAAAATGATAGCCGCAGAGCATTATGAACTTGAAGTCTTTCCGACTGTCACAGCCGATCACGTGCATCCATTTGCGAACACGAAATTCGATTTTTACGTCCCTCCTCAAACCGGCAAGCCAGATTAGTCACCCAAATCTGAAGTTCGTCGCATTGAGCAGCGAGCACCGAACGAATTTGTAGATAAATAACACCTATTTCAATTCCACCACACTGGAGCACATCCCCGAAAAGCGCGTGCGGTTTTCGAACAAGAATATACTTGGAAACAATGGCTTAGGACTTCCAAATGATCGGATATTCATTAAAATACTCTAGGTTGAAGACTCATAAATCGGCAGAATATTGAAACCCATTTTGGATCATATTCCCCCGTCAACCCTTCGACCCAAACCACATGCGCCAGATCAGACCATCTTTCTTGATGAAGTGATGATATAGCGCAGCCCCTGCATGAGCGACAATCAGCAGGACCATCAATCTCGCCCCGATACCGTGTGGAGTGCGTGGCAAATAGTCATGGAAATTCGGCAAGGTACCATCACCACCGCCAAACAAAACCGCCCCTGCCCCGGAAAGAGCGATCAGACCAATACCACTCGCCGCCATTCCAAAGATCACGATATAGAAGATGACATGCACGGCTTTTGCACTGAAAGTCTGCCAAGCCGGATCACTGGATTGGCTGATGGGCTTTTTATCTGCCAAAACCCACCATGCTACCCGTAACACCGTCAGGAGTAGAATTGTAAGCCCCAACGGCACGTGAAGGCTCAGAATATCTGCCTTATCAGCTCCATTGGTTAGAGAGCCTGCACGAAATCCCGAAACGAGCAAAACAAAAATGACCAGCGCGCTGATCCAGTGAATGGTAACTGCGACAGTTCCATATTTTGTAGATGTGCTCTTCATCATCTGAATTCCTTTGAACCCATATCCACCTAGTCACCCGATTCCAAAGCTCGTCACATTTAGCGGCGAGCTCCGAACTCGCTTCAGATTCAAAAAGATGACTATCAAACATATGTTTCTATTGATGTTTCAGAAATTGAAATAGGCGACCAAACTTGCAAATAAATGAACCTATTTCAACTCCACCACACTAGAGACCTGCAATCGCAGCCCGATAGGCAACATTGACGATATATCCTTCAAGGAATTCATTACGGGAAAGGAAAGCATCATCATTCAGATCGGCACGGTTAAAATCCCAGTTCATGGATTTATGATATTCCTTGAGCTGCAATTTGCCGTCACCGTCACGATCCCAGAACGCAAAGATAATCTTTTGTGCCGCCTTATAGGCTTGCTCTTGTCCCTTTTCTTCGGCAATGAAATTGAAGCCAAAGTCCCATTCGGTAAATTCGGAAAAATCGACATGACCGCTTTCATCGGAATCCATTGAGTCGAAGATGCTTCGCCCAAAATTAATGAACTCACCCAAATCAACTCGGCCGTTCGGATTGTCCTCTATCGATCCATAGATATCTTTGGCCAAGCCACCTCCCGGGGTCGCCTCATCTGCTTGCGTTGGTACAGCAGCAATAGTCATAAACAAGATCAGTGCACGGGTTGTCAGGTATTTCATTCTGAATTTCCCCTTCGGGTTTTCAAATGACAGTCGATGTTGCGATGTCTCAAATTGTTTTTTGGGTTGATTGCCATATTATATATAGCAAGCTATATTATATGTATAGCCTGCAATGCAAAATAATACAAAGGCCGTTTGAACGGCCAGTGATCTGATCTCCGGGTCCGCAAAGCGATGACGATTTGGCCTTCCCGCCATACCGGCCCATCATACCGGTGGCTGTCATCACCGTGCGGCACTTAGCTTCTGTCTGTCAGAAGCTTCAATCCTGCAATGGAAAAGAACACACCCAAACCGGCTTGAATATATCGCCTTGCCCGGCTGTATGCCGCCACCATGAACGGTGTCGAAAAGGCCACGGCATACAGGCAATGAACAGCAACAGACAACAGGAAAATGCCAAGCACGATGGCGACGGCAACCCAAGGAGGCGAGCCTGGCTGAAGACCGAGAGAAATGGTGGCAACCCAGGCAAGAGCTGCCTTGGGATTGGTCATTTGAACTGCATATCCGCGCATGGCATAGCGAAGCGATGATTGCTGCTCCTGCCCGACATCCGGAGCTTCCAGATCATGTACGCATGCAGCTGATCGAAAGGATTTATAGGCCAGCCAGACAAGATAGAGGCCACCGACACATTTGATGATCATCAATGCAGATGCGTAGGTCGAAAGCATCGCAGCAAGCCCCAAAGCCGTGAGCGTACCCCATGTCAGAGAGCCGAATGCCACCCCGAGAGCAAGAGCCACCCCCGAGCGACGGCTGACACTCATGGATGTTCCGATGATGGCCAGAATGTTAGGTCCGGGGCTGGACACACCGACCAGAAAAACAGAATAAGCCAGCAGGATCCCGGGCAAATAGGCAAAAAACTGGTCCATACAGAAAGTCCCCTCTTATACATTTCTTGCCTTCATGGCATGTTTATTGGATCATAGTCAGGGACTTTTTCAATCCTTTCTTTCACCGAACTGTGCAGCGCATCATCCTCTCCGATGACCCTGGGCTCTCCCAAGGGAATGTAGAAGCCAAACAGGGATTTGCGGTGCGGCGACATTTTTGGGTGTACCCGCTTTGGAATAATCTCCAACGGAAAGAACCAGGCAGCCTTCATGGAATTATGAATTTTGGCAAGAATGCTCGGCTCAGGATAGGTATAACGGGTTGTTGCCGACCATTTTTTTTGACCGGTCACATAATCCGCCATTCTTTTCGAAATCTTCAGGCCGTGCTTTTGGGCTTCCCCGATCATCCAGATCAGGGAAAATTGCGATATACCGCTGCTCGTTCGCTCATTGCCGCCACCGACATCACTATGATATCCGCAAAACCACATTTCCAAAGCATCTTGCCGATCATCATTGGAAATGAAGGGTGCAGGCCTGAACTCCTGATCGGGTTCCCAACGATCCACCGCAAACATTCTTCTGCGCTCATCAATCGCCATGGCATGCCTGAAACATCGAACCGCCGGATTTCTATTGGTATGGGGAAGCTTCTCGAAAACCAGAGGTGGAAAATATCCGCGATAACGGGGGATCAGAACAGAACTGACGGTATCCCAGACACCCAAAAACGAGATCGACACGATTTTTGTGCCGGCAATCCGCCGAAAGTTTGCCGCAGCCCCCTCATCATTTATGTCGGCTGATTCCGCATCTGCATGGGATTGTTTATAGGCGGTCAGTGCGGCACCGGACAGGTGCTTTTGTGAGGGAGAAAGCAACCCCACTTCATACAGCAGGCCAGCCAGAACACGGGCAGTATAGGCACCGCGACTGAACCCGAAAATATAGATATTGTCCCGGATGACTTCTCTGGTTTTCGGATCTTTGAATTCAGCATAATTCTCTATGATGAATTCATATGCCTCCAATACATTCTTATCGAGCCCAAGCCCGAAAGCCAGACCCAGCAGATTTTTAAACTGCTGATATTTCTTCCCCCAGGTATAGACATGCCCCAATGTCCCAACACCCTGATCGTAGAAAACAAGTTGTTCCTCATCTTTATCAAGCGTTCGATACAATTTCAGAACATTGGAAAGATTCTTCTCAATCTGGTTTCCGGTTCCATCCAAACAAATAACAATATTCTTGCTTTTCTTTTTCATTTCACAACCCAACCATAAATCAAATAAATCACATGAATACTTTAGACAAAACGATCAAAATCTTAAAACACGCATCGAATGCTTGTTTTCAAATCAATACTATCACAATATCCGCATTGTGGACATGGCATCCAACTGGACAGAAAGGTCCCGCACTTCATCTCCTGCTCAAAGTCTTACATGCGTAAAGCCATGAGTTCGAAAGAATAACCACCCCGAAAACAAAAAACCGGGCCATCTCTGACCCGGTCTGATCTTTGCCATACAGGTTTGTCTATTTGATGGTCCTGTCAATGCAATATCGGTTGCCTTTCAACTCCCCACCATAGGTCCAGGCGCGTTCTGGCACTTCCACATTGGTGCAAAGCTGGAAGCGTTTCTGCGACAACCGCTCATAGGTCACAGACGAGGCATAGCCGGAAAGCCGGTGCGGGTTATGTGCACATGTCATCGGGTCCAGACTGTCAGGCACATCCTTGTCAGCACTGGCCAGACAGTCAGCAACATCCCTTGCCAAAGACCGGGTATCCGATATCCGCAATCTGTCATGATGTTCCATCCTCCCCTGCGCAGGGCCACCAATGGTCCAGAATGACAAGCCCAGAACCAGAAGGGCCAGGGATGGCGATAACCAGTTGGCAAGAAAGCGATCACCCCGGCTGGTCTGCGCAAGGTCTTTGCCCTCCAGACGATCCTGCCGGAAATATTGAATAACAACAAAGGCAACAAGGGCAACTGCGCCAGATTTACAAAGGAACCGGACTGTCAGATCACCATCCAGAAAACGATAGATGAGATAGATGCCATCACAGAGCAGAGCTATGGCTGCGGCAAAAATGGCAATAGCGGAAAGCCAGCGCCTTGGCGCGCCAAATTTGTTGGCCGAATTTGCAAGCGACGCACGCATGTCACGATGATGCAGCCACAGAAAAGCCGGCGTAAAGATGATCAGCGCCGCCATTGACCAGCGCAGGTTACGAAGACCATTGCTGGAATATGTATCACCAGCCTCCGGTAACCAAAGCGTGATCTGCCCGAATATCAGGGTCAATATATTGCCTATCACCATGCCAAAGGCAGAGAATAGCAGAGCATAGAAGAGCGCATCCCACGCCGCACTCGATCGCATCGGTTGTGGGATGGTTCCTATTTTCTCATCAACGGACCATGCACCAAGAGCCTGATCAATTTCCTGACTTGTCCAGTTTGAGCACGCCAGACTTGTGGCAATATCATCTTTGGAATGCCCATTGCTCAACGCATCACGGACAAAGTTGGAGAGGTCTGGGGGAAGCTGCATGACATTCTCATTCATTCACTGCGATAAACACTCCATTTCGACTGGCCGGGCTGCATATACGGGCCACGGAGCTATTCGCAGAGAACACAACCTCATAAATATGGTGCATTTATGAGCCCATGTTCTGAATTCCGGGTAAAACATCCAGCCACACGCATTCTGAGGAAAAGCTTCAAATATCTTCCTCGCATAATTCCCGATCAACTTGCATCAACTCGACAGGTGCACCATTGACCTCGATGAAGGCGACCACCAAGCCTTTGATGGGAGAATTTGGTTCGATAAGAATTGTTTGGCCCTGCAGGGAAGCGGCAAGGTCATCCACTTCAAAAGCAACATGTGCCACCTTCTTCACCATATCCGGATAAGGCGCATCATCATCATAGCGCTGCCACTGAATGCCAAATGGATTATTCTTATGATCGCTGACCGTCATCTTCAGCGCTTCGAGCCGTATCTCACCGGGAAATGCTTCCGTCGTGGGAATGCCGATATGGTTGAATTTCATTCTTTTTGAACTCTTCCGAAATAGATACCCACGGGTAAATCCGTGGTCTTATGGCTTGCGCCTGCGCTTCGCGCAATAATACCAGGCCTCATATAACAGGGCGATGTTCAGCTAACCCTTGTCATTTGAATCAATTATAGCTGGCGAGCAGTGTATCCAGGTTCTCCTGGATCTGGCCCTTCTGCACACTCAGCAGATTAATCTCTCTGTTATTGGCACGAATTTCGGCTTCCAGTTTGTAATAGTCCACGGATCCAGCCTCGACTTTACGCTGCTTGCGCTCCGCGCTGGAAATATCCCGCTGCAAGCTTTGAATGCGTGAATTCACGCTGTGATATTCCATGCCAGCGCTGTGACCGCGTCTGAATTCTGCATCCCGGTCACCCTCGCACACACCGGCATATTGACGCCCCGCCCGGCCCTCGCTCACACCACGAGGGAAGGTGCAATAGCTGAGCAATCCTTCAGCATGTCCACGTTGATATTGAATCTGGTCAACCGCTATACCATACTTGCTGCACGCCTCACCATGACTGGCCAGTCGGGAAAAGGAAGAATAACCGCTATATCCGTCAGACTTGCCAAGGGAATACCAATCCCCGACCTCACATTCGGACTTTGACAGACTGGCACAACCAGACAGCAAAACAGCCGAAAAAACAATTACAGAATACCGCCCAAACATCGACTATCGCCGCCTTTTCAATCCCGCAAAAAACTGTGTCCACCGTAAAAGAAGGCAAGATAAATTGTCAATAATGGGAGAGCCAGTTCCAACGCTGGCTCTTCCCTTCAGGAATTTCCAAAGATGCATCCCGCCAAGACGCCACCCCATTTGATCACGCTTATATTGCTGACCGGATTTTCTCCGCTGTCGCTCAATATGTTCATGCCGTCGCTGGCAAACATCGCCGATGATCTGGGAACCGACTATGCCACCATCACCTGGTCCATCTCGGGCTATCTGGCCATTACCGCGCTGATCCAGTTGCTCGCCGGTCCCTTGTCAGATCGCATTGGGCGACGCCCGGTACTGCTTGTCATTTTGTCCTGCTTCACCTGTGCTTCCATCGGTTGCGCCCTGGCCGAAGACACCGCCACCTTTCTGCTCTTTCGCATGTTTCAAGGCGGCATGACAGCAGGTTCCACACTGTCCATGGCCATTGTGCGCGATACCCGAACCGAGCGGCAAGCCGTCAGCCTGATCGGCTATATCGGCATGTCCATGGCGTTGGCTCCCATGCTTGGCCCCATGCTGGGTGGCGTGTTGGATACCGCCTTTGGCTGGCGGGCAATCTTCATCTTCTATTCCACCGCAGGCTTCCTGCTGGTTCTGTGGTGCTGGATCGATCTGGGAGAAACTGTCCGCAAGGATGCGGATACTTCTGCCGGTCTGCCCCGGTCCACCGATTTGCTGAAAGAGCCGCTCTTTTGGACTTTCTCCCTCTGCAGCACCTTTTCTGTCGGGGCCTTTTATATCTTTCTCACCGGAGCCCCGCTCGTTGCCCTGTCCGTCTTTGGTGTGAACACGGCCGAGCTTGGCCTTTATATCGGCTCCATAACGCTCGGCTTCATGTCTGGCGGCTTCATGTCTGGCCGGTTTGGAGCACGCATGCCAACCGTGACATTAATGATCATTGGCAGGATCGTGGCCTGTTCCGGACTGACGATTGGGCTGGTTCTCTTGGCCATCGGCATTTCATCCCCCATCACCTATTTTGGCAGCACCATTTTTGTCGGCATCGGCAACGGCCTGACCCTGCCCGGCAGCAATACCGGTGCCATGTCCGTCCGGCCAGAACTTGCTGGCAGTGCCGCCGGTTTGTTCGGGGCCATGGTGGTGGCCGGTGGCGCTCTCTTGACTGCGGTGACAGGATCCCTGATACCAAAGGAAAATGGCGCAGAATTTCTTATAAGCCTGATGCTGTTATCCTCAACCATGGGTCTGCTCTGTGCGCTCTGGGCCGCTCACCTTCAGAAAACAAAACTGGCACTACAATGACAAAAGCCCCCAAACTCGCCGCCTTGGCCGTTTTGATACACGAGGATCAAGTCCTGCTGGTCAAACGCAAGAACGAGCCCGATGCCGGGCTTTGGGGCTATCCGGGCGGGCATGTGGATCTGGGCGAAACAGCATTGGAGGCCGCAAGCCGTGAGTTGTTTGAGGAGACAAGCGTAATCGCCGAGCCGCTGGATTATCTGACCAATTTCGATGTGATCGAGAAAGATTCCGATGGCACGATCAAACATCATTTCCTTCTTGCGGCAGTCCTTTGCCAATATAAATCCGGCACGCCAATGGCGCAGGATGATGTCTCAGACGCCCAATGGATTGCTTTTGACGACGTGCTGACATCAAAGCTGGCCATGAGCAAGGATGTCGATACCTTGCTACGCATCGCGCTGGAAAAGACTTGAATGCCCGATTTAAAAGTCTCTAGTAGAGACATTTAAGAGCGAGTTCTTATCCGAAAAGTCTGCAACTTTTCGGGAACGCGCTGTAGGCCACATCACCAGTCCTCTCCCTCTGCCAACCGCCCCTGAAAGTACCGAGAGGGTACCATGACGGGTGGGATGCAGGGGGGAGAGGGCTCGGTTCAGGATTTCTAAATCAGGATAGAAACCAGCTCATGACATCAAAGCCCGGCATCACCATGATTTTCGACAGTGACTGCATCCTCTGCAGTCATTGGGTACGCCTGATCTTGAGTCATGAAACATCACCAACCATCCACTTTGCCTCATCGCGCAAGACGGTCGGTCAGCAATTGGCATCCAACTTCGGCTATGCGCCAGAGGATCTGGACCTCACCTATCTGGTCATTTGCAATGGTGAAGCTTTCGCCAAATCAGATGCCACCTTCGTGCTGCTTGGCGAGCTGAAAGCACCATGGTCCTGGCTGCGCATTCTGCGCATCATTCCGCGCCCTGTCCGCGATGCATTTTACGATCTGATCGCTAGAAACCGGCTGCAATGGTTTGGCCGCAAAACCGACTGCCTGATCCCGACACCAGAACAACGCACCCGCTTTCTGGATTAGACCATAGACTGAGAAATTAGCTATATCCCTCGGGTAGGTTCACGACAGCCAGATGATGAGCACTTTTCTATAGTGGAAAGCTGTCTGCTTTTAGACAGATCAATTATTGGCATACCATTTTGCAAGCTCTGGGAGGGCAACAAACGCCTTCAAATGTTGTGCAGCCTCTTTACTAAGCAACTTTAGTGGAGCTCGAACTGGACCACAATCGATGCCAATGGCCTGCATAGTCAACTTGACACCAGGAAGAACACCTGTCTCAAATAATAATTCGATATATCTCTGAGACAGGACCTGCAAGCGTCTGGCTTCAACGAGATCGCTGTTTCTGATCGCATCATCAATGGCCACATAAAGATTACCAAGCACATTATAAGTCGTACCAATGCCACCATCTGTTCCCATGATAGCCGCCGAGGCATAGATCTCGTCAAAGCCGAAATAGAAATGCTTGTCAGGATGCCGCCGCTTTAAAATGGAAAGCTTGAACAGATCGCTTGAGGTGAACTTGATGCCGGTAACATTGGGCAATTTCATGATCTCATCAAGCAGTTCCATGGGAAGATCGCGACCTGTACGAACGGGCACCTCATAGACGATCAACGGCAGATCAGTTTCCTTCGCAAGCGCTTGATAATAAGACAAAATTTCCTGATCGGAAAATCTGTAGGAATGCGGTGGCAACGCCGACAGGGCATCATATTCCAATCTTGCCGCCTGTCTGACCAGCTTGATGGAGTCCGCAAGATTGGGTTGTCCTACATGGGCGATCAGCTTGTCGGTTTTTCCCGAAGCCCTTTCCGATACCCAGGCTTGCTGAACCAGCAATTCATCGGTTGACATCAATCCGGACTCGGCACTGCTCCCCCCGACATACAAGCCCCTGACCCGCTGTCGAACCGCATAGTCGATGATGTTGTTCTGGCGCTCTGCATTCAATTCGCCGTGATCATCAAAACCGGACATCAAGGCTACATACATGCCGTTGAGTTCTTTTTTCACTGTTCGTCCTCGCGATTCTTCATGAAATGCCAACCCTTCGGGATATTGTTGATCGACACAAATAGACTAACCAAAAACTAAATTGGTAAGCTCAAAATCACATTAACATCATATTCTGGTTTGACAATACTAATTTTTGAGGTTACCAAATTAAATATCGATCAAATTTTGGTTTTCCCTTATCGGCAAGACTGCTAGACCGGACAGGTCACATCACGCACAAAAAAGGAGGTCAGTCAGAAATGGCCAAGGAAGATGAAAACATTCCTGATGCTCGCAGAATGGCCGATCAGATTGCCGAAACATTGATCGATCAAATCAAGCACGGAAAGATGGAAGTGGGTGCGCTTCTGCCAACCGAACGGGAATTATGCGAGACATTCGACGCATCCCGTCCGACCATACGAAGTGCGCTGAACCAGATGCGTCAGCTCGGATTTCTCAGTGCGGAATCCGGCAAGCGACCAAGGATCACCAAACCCTCACTCGAAGGAATTCTGCAGTCCACCGGAGATCACATCCGCGGTCTGTTGGGCGATGCGGAAACCGGTGCCCATCTGGAACAAATTCGTCAGTTTCTTGAAGCCGGTGCCGCGCGGGAGGCGGCCAAACGCGCATCCAACGTTCAGATTGCCAATCTGGCCAGGGAACTCCACGCTAATTTTGAAGCGATCGGAACATCAGATTTTCCGGCAACCGACATCGCTTTCCATCGATCACTTCTATCTGTGCTTGGCAACCCGATAGTTTTGCAGCTTCACGACATGTTCGTGAGCAGAATGGTCGCCGAGCGTCCGGGAGTAAAGGATCAGATAGCCCACGATCAGACCGGCTATCAGGAACATCGCGCCATCTATCAGGCCGTTCTGGAAGGGGACAGCGTCGCCGCTTCAGACATGATGGACCAGCATCTTATCCGCTCCTATCGCTCAAGACTGAAAAGTCCGGCCTCAATCGAGATCGGAGATCAAGAGATCGGGCAACTGGAGGATTGAACCGTTTGCCTGGTGTGACAACCTGAATGGAGGATATGAAGGTGCTAAAGAAACTTGTTATCGGAGCGATTGCCAGCTGTCTGCTCGCCACCGCTGCCCATGCTGAACGCGAACTGACTTTCGGTATGCAGGACAACGAAGCATCCAATGTTTATCAAGGTGCCATCGCTCTGCAAGAAAAGCTGAAAGAAGTTTCCGGCGGCAAGATGTCGGTCAAGCTCTTCCCTTCCGCACAGCTCGGTGATTTCAAGGCCATGGTGGCCCAGGTCCAGGCAGGTGAACTGGATATGGTGATGACCGGTTATCCGGACATGAGTTATATCATCCCGGAGCTGAAACTGATTGGCGCCCCTTACGTGGTGTCCGACTATGACCATTTGCTCAAGATCATCGATGGCCCCTTTGGTCAGAAAATGGCCGCAGCCTTCGAGAAGCAGAATGTGAAGGTTCTCGATGTCTGGTATTATGGCACCCGCCATACCACATCGAACCGGGCAATCAATTCCCTTGAAGATATGAAGGGCCTGCGCCTGCGCACTCCCAACGTGCCATTCCTGATCGCCTATGCAAAGAATACCGGAGCCTCCCCTGCCCCGGTCGCTTTCCAGGAAGTCTATCTCGCCCTACAGACCAATCAGGTTGATGCTGAAGAAAACCCGCTTCCAACCATTGAAGCCATGAAATTCTACGAAGTGCAGAGCCATATCGCACTCACCGGTCACTTTGTCGCCTCCAGCGCCATTCAGGTCTCGCTGGATACCTGGAACAGCCTGTCCGATGAGGAAAAAGGCTGGTTAAGCAAGGCCATCATGGCCGGACGCGAAAAGTCCAATGGCCTGACCTTCAAGGCGGAGGCAGAACTTCTCGATCAGTTCAAGAGCCGTGGCCTGACCATAACCAGCCCCGACACCGCGCCATTCCGCAAGGCCATGAAGCCTTATTATGATGAACTGGAAGCCGAGTTCGGCAAAGGCAGCATTGCCAACGTGATCGGCGAATAAGCGGGACATAGCTGTCCGGTATCACAGACATTCCCGTCAACGCCAATGGTGGCGCGATCAATGAAGAGGTCGCGCTGCACATCCTGCAAATATCAAGGAGGCTGCCATGTTTGGCAAAGGCAAATATAGTCTGGAAGGCATTGCAGCCTCGCTTCTGTTCCTTGCCCTGATCACCATTGTCTTGTTACAGGTCTTTGGCCGCATCGCCCCGTTTCCCGCGCCCGTCTGGACCGAAGAGCTGGCCCGATGGATCTGGGTCTGGATGGTCTTTCTGGGCATTGGTGAAGCCGAACGACAGAATGCCCAGCTCAGAATGGGACTCTTTGCTGAATGGATTCTTGGCAAGCACCACTATCTTCTCTACACCGCCGCCGACATGATCTTTCTTGGTGTCATGTTCCATCTCACCTGGATCGGCTACAAGACGGTATTGCGCACCTGGAACAATGAATCGGTGACGCTCTATTTCACGGATGCAGCGCTCTATGCGGCCTTCCCTGTGGCTGCCGTCTTCATCATCCATCGCCTCATCGCTCGCATCCGGCACAATCTGTTTTCCCCTCAACCGGCTGATCCATCCCAAGGTGAGCCCAAGGGAGACCCGTCATGACACTTCTTGTCGTATGCCTCAGTTGGCTTGGAATGGTCTTTGTGGGGGTTCCCATCGGCATTGCCATGATTCTGGTATCCGTCGGCTATTTCTATCATACCGGCATGGGGATGGCCTTTGCGGTCCAGCGCATGGTCGATGGGCTGAACTCCTTTCCCATGCTTGCTGTACCGCTCTTCCTTCTGGCCGCTGCCATCCTCAATTCAGCTGGCATCACCAATCATCTGTTCGGCTTTGCCCGCGCATTGGTCGGCCATATCACCGGTGGCCTCGGGCATGTCAATGTGCTTGCCTCGCTGTTCTTTTCCGGCATGTCCGGCTCTGCAGTGGCCGATGCCGGCGGACTTGGCAAGATGGAAATCAAGGCCATGCGGGATGCAGGCTATGATGACGGGTTTTCAGGATCGGTCACCGCAGCCTCCTCAATGATCGGCCCGCTGGTCCCTCCCAGCATCACCATGGTGCTTTATGGTGTGATAGCCAATACCTCCATCGGCAAGCTGTTTCTGGGTGGCATCGTACCAGGCTTCCTGTGCGCAGCTTCATTGATGATCATGGTCTATCTGATTGCAAAGAAACGCAACTACCCCAAGGATCCGGTCCATTCTCTTCGCGATATTGGCCGACTATTTCTCAAGTCCTTTCCGGCCCTGCTGACCCCTGCCGTGATTGTCGGCGGCATTTTCTCCGGGCTCTTCTCTCCCACGGAAGCTGCAGCAGTCACTGTACTCTATGCCATCCTCATCGATCTGGTGGTCTATAAGGAACTGACCTTGCTGCGCTTCTGGGACGCCATTTATGAAACAACCAGAACCTCGGCAACCATCGGCACCATCATTGCCGGGGTGTCGGTCATGGGCTTCGTTCTTGCGCGCGAACAGGCCCCACAACAGATTGCCGGGCTGTTTCTTTCCTTCGTCGACAGCCCGATCACCTTCCTGATCGCCGTCAACCTGATGATCTTCGTGCTCGGAGCCTTCATCGAAAGTCTGGCCATCCTTCTGATCGTGGTACCCATTCTCATCCCCGTGGCCCTCAGTTTTGCCATCGATCCGGTCCATTTTGGCATCATCGTTGTTCTCAATCTGATGATTTCCACGCTGACCCCTCCCATGGGCATGTCCCTGTTCGTTGTCGCCCAGGTCGGCAACATTCCCTATCACCATCTGGCAAAGGCCATTCTGCCATGGCTCATTCCGCCACTGGTGGTTCTGGCACTGGTCTGCACCTTCCCAATTCTGGCAACAGGCCTTCCAGGCCTGATGAACTGATGAACTGATGGACTGATGGACTGATGGACGCAAGCAAAGGCTGATCAAAATGACAAGTCTGGAACAATTGCAAGGCGGTCTGGTGGTTTCCTGCCAGCCCGTCACAGGCGGAGCCATGGACCGCACCGACATCGTGGTGGCCATGGCTCTGGCCGCCATCGATGGTGGTGCCAATGGCTTGCGCATCGAAGGGGCCAGGAATGTGGCCACCGTGCGTATGGCAACGGACAAGCCGATCATCGGCCTCGTCAAACATGAGGTAGACCGGACCGACGTCAGGATCACCTCACGCCTTTCTGATGTCGAGGCGCTGGTCCATGCCGGGGCCGACATCATTGCCTATGACGCCACGGACCGGCCTCGACAGGATGACCGAGATGTAGTCCTTCACGCCATATTGGCCCATGGCTGCATCGCCATGGCGGATTGCTCCACGTTTGACGATGCTCAACAAGCACTGGATCAAGGTGCACAAATGCTCGGGTCCACCCTCTCGGGCTATACGGCGAAGACCGAAAGCGCAAGCGACAGACCAGATCTTGCTTTGGTCAGCGCGCTTAACAGGCTGGATGCATTTGTTATGGCCGAAGGGCGTTACAACAGCCCGGATCTGGCGGCAGAAGCCTTCATTGCTGGCGCTGACGCCGTGACTGTCGGCAGCGCAATCACCCGTGTGGAGCATATTGTTGGCTGGTTCAAGACAGCCATCGACGAAGCAACCAGAGCTGAGGAGCACGACGATGTTCTGTCCTCTTGAAGATCTCACCGGCTTTGCACTTGATCTGGGTGGCACCAAGACGGCAGCGGCTCGCTTTGAGCAGGGCAAGATCATCACTCGCCATATCATGGCGACAGAAGGTATGAGCAATCCGGCCAAACTGATGGCCCGAAGTTTATCACTCCTCAAGGCAGTCGGTTTTGCACCAAGGGATCCCCTGGGCATCGCAGTCACCGGCCGTATTGATCACGCGGGTTTTTGGCATGCGGTCAATAGCAAGACATTGTCCAGAGTTTCAGCCATTCCTCTTGCCAGCCTTCTCAAATCCACCCTGTTGGTTCAGACGCCAGTGATCAATGACGCGGTCGCCGCCGTTCTGGGGGAATATCATTATGGCGCGGGCGAAGGTTGTCCGGCCCTCGGTTTCATCACAATTTCCACCGGCGTTGGTGGTGCTTTTCTACTCGACGGTAGCCCGATACACTCCCAAAACGGCCTTGCAGGCCATTGCGGTTTCATGTCCAGCTGCCACGCAGACCGTGAATGTGGATCGGGCCGTCGGGCAACGGTCGAATCCATCGCTTCAGGCACAGCCATTGGTCATTATGCAGCAGAAATCGATGCCGAGATCAACAGCGCCCAAAAGGCATTCGATGCCCGATCACATGGCGACATGCGTTTTGAAGGCATAATTGACAGAGCCGCCAGAGCTATTGCCGTTCTTTGCGGCGACCTTGCCGCCATTCTCGGGCTTGAATGCGTGGTCATAGGAGGCAGCGTCGGCTTGGCACCCGGCTTCATGGAACGCATCATCCAGCATCAGGCAGATGAGCCAGCGCTCTTTCGCCCTGTCATCAAGCCATCTCGATTGCAACAAGACAATGTGCTCTATGGTGCCCTCTCTCATGCCCTGGGCTCACCACCAAATTCCAGAAAACGCACGTAACTTCCCGTCGATTGTGCAACTCTTTACGATCAGATGCTGGGAAGATGTGCACAAACCTTTGAACAACCTGCTATTTCAAGGACTCATTGCCTTCCAGGGACTGGGCAAAGCTTTCTTTGGGCAGAAGCTGAAAGCGGGTCTCTGTCATGCTTGCATCCAGAATGCGATCACAGCGAAAGGTCCTTGGGGCGTCTCGCAGATGATCCATGGCCAGCACATACCAGACAGGATAATTGAGCAACAGATAGTGCGCTTCAATGACGCGCTCGCTGACCTTGCCATTGTCAGCGCGATAGCGAATGGTCAGGCAGGTCTGAGTCACAAAGCTCTGATGCAGAGACTGGATGACCGCCTTTTTGGGCGCAGCACTGCTTTCCTGCACAAAGGTCGACGATGTGAGGCCGATCAGGATACGCGCCTTCAACCGATCAATCTTGAAACGCTTGTCGGAAGAAAAAGACGCAACAAGTTGTCGTCTTATCGAGCCCAGATTTGCCAGAAAAATCGGCGACTCCATCTGTTCCGCCACAGCAATGCTGATAAGCAAATCGACAGCTTCGGGATAGCTGAGATTGAGACGTCCGACACCCCAGTGCCGATCCAGCCTAACACCGCCACCACGCCCCCGATCTGCGTCGATGGGAAGCCCTCGCTCCCGCAGCACTTGCAAATCCCGTGTGATGGTTCGCACGCTCACATCAAACTGCTCGGCCAGATCCTTGACCGTGGCCAGCTCATCCTGCTTGAGCTGAGCCGCCAGAAGATCCAGCCTTTTCAATCTGTCATGTGCATTGCTTCGAGCCATCAAACAAATAGGACATAAAGTGTCTTATTTGGCAATAGAGGTGGGGTGACTTGATTGAACAGGAGAGACCAATGTCACCAGTCACCATTCTGGCCCCGATCAAACTGGCAAAGGGCAAAAGCGAGGCCGACCTACGCGCAGCGTCAGAGATTTTCCAGCGAGATTTCGTATGCCATGAGGCAAGCATCTTGCGCCGCGAACTTGTCCGAAAACCGGACGGAACCTATCTGGATATCGTCCAGTTCCGCAGCCATGAAGATTATCTGGATGTCACCAAACGAGAGATGGAGTCACCTGCCTGCGCGGCCTTCTTCTCGGTTATGGATCTCAGTGATTTCGACCCCGATACCGAGATGGACGTCCATGTCACGCTGGAAACGCACTTAGCCTGATCGCACTTCCAATCCTTCATGAGCGATCATCAAGGATCAGGCTCGCCGAATGTGCAGAATTATTGGGTCCTGAGCCTATATCTGGCCGCTTTTTGCATCCACTTTTGCGGGCACATGAAGCGGCTGATATTGCTGGCCATCACGATCACCACGCCATTCACCCCAAGCCCGATCAGATTGAAGAGCGTCGCAAAGATCAGGATCTGCGTTGCAATGGGTCCACGAGCGGGGGAGACAAATTGCGGAAACAGCGCCAGCACGAAGATTGCCATCTTGGGATTGAGCAAGTTGGTCAGTGAGCCAACGTGCATGGCTCCCGTATTTTCTTAAACCAGCACCAGTGGTCTTCGCCTCCGCCAAGCATCACCAGATCAAGCGCCTCGAATAAAATGATATGTCTTGAAATAGGTTTCTCGAAACTCGGCAGGTGAACTTTTTTCCTTTGAACCAACGATGAGAGGAGAAAAGTCAATCTCAACGGGATAGCGGCTAGGCAAATCCAAATCGCTGTTTTTCTTAAAATCACCCACCTCGTCTGTAATAAAAAACAACAAATTACAAATATTCTTGACAATAACCATCAAATCTGCGCCATCGACATCATCTACATCCAATAAAAACTCAGACACCCTATAGAAAAACCCATTTTTAATTTGAAATTTATACATATAACTCAGAGATTCGGAGAGAGACAAATCATAAATGTCTACACCTTCTTTCATCGCCTCATCCCTAGCCATAGTGGAACTATTGGAAGTAAGTAAAAGTGACCCAATAATCTCTTCATTCACCCACGGCTTGCCGATCATAACCTCAAACACTCCGCCTCCCCGATCGTTCGAAGTATTTAGTCCAGAATAAGAAACAGAAATGCTTCCGTCTGCACTGACCGCGCGCTTATCTTTTGGGGCTGGATGAGGCATGGCTTGGGTCCTTGAAGTCAGTAAGAGAGGCAGGAGATCTACAAATCATAAGCTGCATGAAATTTCCAACGTCACCAGCAGGAACGAACGCAACTTATTGATAAAGTTACCAAGGCGTGACTGATGCCTAGCCCTGCTCTTCTTTCTCCTCATCAAGAAAAGCAATGATCTTGTCGATTTCAGATGCCCCCAATTTGGCCTGCATTTCGCGGTCCAGTTCGGCATACATCTGACGAGCCTGCGCAATCAGCTCCTCGCCATGCTCGGTAATCTGAATGATCCGGCTGTTGCGCTTGGCTTTGTTCTCAAGCGTTTCGATATAGCCAAGAGCGGACAGTTCTCGCACCGTCTTGTGAACCGCCTGCCGCGAGAGGTTCAGCCGCCGTGCCACTTCAGAGGCAAAATTGTCATCGCAATCCAGAACTGAGACGAAAGCCACATGGGCGGGCGTCAAATCGGCAAAGCCACGCGCAGCCAATCCCTCGATCAACCAGACCACCTGCCGCGTCTGATATCTGGCAATTGCCTGACTGAGCCTGAGCGCCTGACTATCGACCATCACCAGACCAGTA
The DNA here is from genome assembly GCF_900215605.1 of Cohaesibacter gelatinilyticus. Taxonomy (NCBI): domain Bacteria; kingdom Pseudomonadati; phylum Pseudomonadota; class Alphaproteobacteria; order Hyphomicrobiales; family Cohaesibacteraceae; genus Cohaesibacter; species Cohaesibacter gelatinilyticus. The sequence continues at coordinate 452,339 of NZ_OBEL01000002.1, forward strand.
CGTGGCGATCTTGTACCATTGGTTGACAAGACTATCCTCCTTCATTATTGTCAATTTAGTTGACAAGAATCGAGGACATAATGCAAGAGCAATCCATGTTGCGAGCGCTGCTGCTTGTCAATTCCGCCTCCTGTGCGGTCTTTGGCGGCCTGTTTCTCGCCTATCCTGTGGGTAGTGCCGCCTTCATCGGCACCATCCCGCCCATCATCGTCACCAGCCTTGGCGCCCTTCTGGCCATCAATGCCATCCTGCTGGTGCTGACAGCCTGGCGCTGGTACGCCCAGCCCAAAGCCGTCGCCTTCTTCATATTGGGAGATGCAAGCTGGGTTCTGGGCACCCTTGCCCTGCTCGCATCCAACTTCTGGATTCAGGGCACAGCCGCCATCTGGTCGTCTCTTATAGTCGCCATCATGGTGGGCACATTAGGCTATGGACAATATCATTTTGGCCTGCGCAAGAAACAAGTAAGACAGCTAATTGAACAGCCAGAAAGCACAGGTTTGCCTTAACCCCTTTCCTACATGGATCTCCAGCGATATGGTGGGGGCAACCACTACACGACAAGGTTGCAAAATGGGTGAAATTTATAAAACAGCTGCAAGTCTACGTATTATGGGGGACGAGCTAGATCCAGAAAAAATCACTGAACTGATCGGCAAAGCACCTAGCTCGGTTAGAAAAAAGGGTGCCCCATTCAACACTCCTAATGGCAAGCAACTGATTGCTAGAACCGGATCTTGGAGCATATCAGCCGAAACAAAATCTCCCGGAGATATTGATAGTCAAGTCACGGAAATATTAGAAGGAACCACTTCTAATATGGCTGTATGGCTGGAGTTGTCAAAGAAGTTTAAGGTAGAAATCTTTGGTGGCTTTTTTCTCGGAGACTACAACGAAGGGCTTACCATTTCTTCAAAAACCATGTTGCTTCTTGGAGAAAGAGGAATCCAATTGGATATGGACATTTACGGGGCGAACTAACCCCAAACAGAACAAACACAATCCTTTTTAAACGCTGCTTCATAAGATGTTCAAAGTTTGAAACCCACATCCCATTTCTTCAAACCAAATCGCCACCGCAAACAGGCACCACAGATCAGCAATCCGTTCACGACACTATAACAAACAAAGGCATTGTATTGCATTTGTTCCCGGTTTAGTCTCACGACAAACAGGGAGATAGGCAATGTCAGCAATCAGTCACATCACGCTTGGCACCAACGATATCGAACGGGCCGGAAAATTCTATGATGAAGTTCTGGGCCTGCTTGGTTTCGACCGTCTGCCCAAACCACCGGGCAAGCCGCCCGCTTATGAAAAAGACGGCATGCCAACGATCTATATATATCCGCCAGAAGATGGACGGCCTGCCACTTGGGGCAATGGAACGCATATTGCCTTCATCGCAGACACCAGAGAAACCGTCAAAGCGTTCCATGCATCTGCCTTGCGCCTTGGCGGAAGCTGCGCCGGAGAACCAGGTCCGCGCCCACATTACGGCGAAAATTATTATGCCGCCTATATTCGCGACCCGGATGGCAACAAGCTCCAGGCCGTCTGCTATTCCGTAACGGACCAGGCTCATGAACCTGAAGAGTGACTTTGAGAAATATGGTCGGGTATGGCTTCGAAATGCCTTATCCGAAAACGAGCTTTCCTATTTGGATGAAGCAGCTGACACACAGGTGAAAGCAGCGCATACCGCCATCTGGCCCTCTCTTATTATGGCCATCATGGTCGGCACATTGGCCTATGGCCAACACCATTTTGGTTTGCGGAGGGAAAAGTTCGGGACAGGGGCATATGAGCATTAAAACGCAAGAATTGCATTGAACCCACTTTGACAAGTACAGCATGTTGTAGGAATGTCCGGTGCGCGCTACGAGACGCGGCCGTCGCTTCAGGACTTGAAGGAATTTTTAATTTCAGCGATTAGTTCGCGCACCGATTTGGGCGGCTTTCCTTTATAGGGATGAACCGCGAAAACAGGTTTGGACGCAAAGCTGTATTCTGGCAGGACGGACACCAGCCGACCGTGCTGCAGATCGGCCTTTACGACAAAATCCGGCAACACGGCAACGCCCATTCCGATCCGGGTCAGAGCGGCTATGGCTTCAACCGTGTTGACTGTCACCGTTGGATGACAAGTGATTTCGATCTCGTGTTGAGATGTTACATGATAAAGCTGATGTTTAGGGATGCTTGTCTGCCGGGCATGGGCAATGTAAGGCAATGTGAGTGCCAGGGATGTCGCGTTACTGCTCACTTTCAGATCCGCACCCTCCAAAAGGTCTGGTGTCGCACAGAGAACGTCGTTCAATGTTCCCACCCGCTGCGCGCGAAAATCGCTATCGGGCAATTCACCGACCGTGATCGACATGTCTAGTTTCTCATCCAGCAAATCAAGGCGTTTGTCATCGTTGATCAGGAATGGCTCCAGTCCGGGATACCGCAGAAGCAGGCGTTGAATGGCTGGCGCGATGATATCCGTGATCATCGCATGGGGCGCAGTTAGCCTAATTGGACCTGTCGGCACGGTTTCACTGGCGCGCACCTGTTTGAGGGCAGTGTCCGCGATGGACCGCATCGCCTGTGTGTGTTCCAACAATAGACTACCTTTGTGGGTCAGCGCCATTCGGCGGGTTGTCCGGTGGATAAGGGAAATGCCCAGAGACGCTTCCAGAGACGAAAGATGATGGCTGATGCTGGATTTTGCCATACCAAGCCGATCGGCGGCCGCAGTAATGGAGCCAGCTTCAGCCACGGCCAGAAAAGTGCGTATTTGCGGTGAAAACATATCTATCATTGTTCGATTATATCGAACAAATAAAACTAAATCCATATGTTTTTCGGGCGAATGACAAGCCTTAGCTTCGGAGAAGTTCATTGAAAGGAATATCAAAATGCTCAAACGCAAAGCTAACTCTCTGATTTCTGCAGCAGTCACCGCACTTGCCCTATCGTCTCCCGCATTGGCGGCAGATCAAACACATTTTACCTTTGTTCATTCCGCCTGGATGGGCGGATGGCAATGGCAGTCTCTGACCCAAGAACTTGGAGCTGGAGCTGGATACGCCACGCCGGATCTCCCTGCGCATGGCAGCGATGCAAGCGATCCATCGGACGCTACGCTGGCAGCCTATGCGGAACGCATTGTCGAGGAGATTGATGCCCAAGAAGGGACGACGATCCTGGTTGGGCACAGCTTTGGAGGGGTGGTTGCCAGCCAAGTAGCAGAGATGCGGCCTGAAAAGATTGATGCGCTGGTATATGTCTGCGCATTCATGTTGCCCAATGACACCTCATTCATGGATGCAATTGCCGGTGTCAGCACGTCGCAGGCGTTGAACAATCTGAAGTTTTCTGCGGATGGCAAAACCGTGACAATCAAGGAAGATGCGTTGCATGGTGCAGTCGGCCACGATGTTCCGCTGGATGTCTTCTCTGCAGCAGGCCCACATCTGGTACCCGAGCCGGTAGGGCCACTTGGCGAAACCTTGAACCTGACTGAAACTGGCTACGGCAGTGTGCCGAGATACTATATCGAGTGCACCGATGACCGAGCGCTGCCTATCGAACAACAAAGGGCCATGTATGGCGCTCAGGAGGTCGAATTCGTCTATTCCCTAACCACAAGCCATTTACCAATGTTCAGCGACGTGAGCGGATTGTCAGCCGCGTTGCAAGATATTGCAGGACGTGAGCGAGTGCGCAAGGCAACTCGGCAGGCCAGCCAGGCGTGGCAGGATGCGTTCAACGCAGGCGATGCCGCTGCGGCGACCGCACTTTATGAACCGGACGCTCTGATGGTGGCCGACCCATTCGGTCGCTTCACCGGCCACACGCAAATCGAAGCATTTTGGACCGATTTGATCGGCAAAGGCGCCGCCAATGTGGAGTATTTCAATACACGTCTTGAGGTGTTGGATGCCAAATCAGCCCGTGTGTCATCTCAATGGCGTATGAATGTTGCCAGCGGAGTCATTACGAATGAGTTGTGGGTCATGCAGAAAGACAGCACGATGCGCCTACGCGAAGACCACTTCTCCGCACAATAAGCCATACTGAACTGACCTTGCGGTAATCTCCGGGCAACCGGCCCCGCAAGGTCTTATCTCAAACCGGACACCCACTCATTTTCGATGAATGTCTGGTTTGTCCCGCTCTTCAAACATATTTCATTACCGAAAGCGAGCAGGTGCAGCCAATAGCGGGGTATGGGCTGCAATCGTAGCATCCCAAACAAGTGAGCAACGGCTATTGTTCAGCAATCTTCCTGGTTCGCGCTGCAAAACCCTTTAACTGATTGAAGGTTATGACGCAAACAGTCTGAGAAAATTCTTGCGTCACTCAGCCATCGCCCCGGTCATTCCAGGCCGCTCCAATCCCAAGCAACATGGACGCAACACGGGAAAGCTAGCTGGCCAGATCCGAATTCAAATAGGATATCTGCAGCAAGAGTAGTCATTTGATTGCAATATTTTTGCAGTGCTCAACCGGCCAGATAGAGGAGGCTTGTGAAAGAACTAGAACTGTGCCACCTTCAACTATAACTTCGATCACATACTGACTATTATTTTAGACCAATCTCATTTGGATACGCGACATGAAGAAGCTAGACTGGACAGGTATTACATTTGCCGTAGTTTTTGGATTAGGTAGTCTTCTTATTTCTCAAGCGCATGCAGGACCCAATTGCTCTGGTAGGAGTATCGAGAGACTTAAGATCACGCCCTATAAGGGAAAGACTGGTTTCGCCGCAATTGCTTCCAATCAAAATGGAAAGGGATGTGGCTATTCATTTGGGGCAAGCAGCCGCGCGAATGCTAAAAAAACCGCTCTGGAATATTGCAAACATCATTCCAAAAAACATACATCCAATATCAAATGTGTTGTGACTGACGTTAAGTGAAACCCATTCACCTGACAGGCCATGAGTCTGCATCATGCAGCTATCACTCACGCTTGCATTGCCCAGCAGCATCCCTGTTTCTCGCCCAATCTCCCGGTTACCCTTTCCAAGAGTATCAAAATCATCACCGGGCAAAAGTCAGCTTTGTCAGCATTCCAGACCTTGACTGCCCCTTGACAGGTTCAGCACTATCTTTCACCTAAAACGGATCTCAGGGCATCATTGGTAAAGTCGGCGGCATCGCGGTTGGCGATATGCCCGGCCTTCGGGATCACAATGAGCTTTGAATGCTTGATCGCCTTGGTCATCTCTGCGGCCCAGTCATGCGTTGCCTTGTTCTTCTCACCAATCATCACGGTCACAGGCATCCGTAAATGCGCCAGATGGGGGCGGCCATCATAAGCGAGAGCCACACGCATGACAGAATGGATATTGGATGAGGTCATGCGAGCGATGGCGCTTTTGATATAGTCGGCTGCGCCAGCAGTTTCAGCTCCCATTTGCCGCCCGGGAAGCATGACCAGCAATTTTGGCGGAACCAGTCTGAGGAGATTGATCATGACACGGGCAAAGAGTCGGACAACAGGATGATCACTCACACGGGGAACGGATTCGATCATCACAAGATGTGTGACACCATCGGGCCTGCGAGACGCCAGTTCCAAGGCGACCATACCGCCAAGCGATAACCCGACGACTGAATATCGGCGCACACCGCGCTCTGCCAGTTGCCTCTCTATCCAGTCCGCCATTTGCTCGACGCTATCAACCGCCGCAACACCTCCATGTCCTGGCAAGTTGGGCGCAATGACGCGGTGCGTCGTCTCAAACGAGGATATTTGCGGATCCCAAAGGCGATTATCAACGCCAGCACCATGCAGGAGGACAACAACCGGCCCGGTCCCTCTATCGATGAAATCTGACATACCTAAATCCGGTGATGGCTCCGCAAAACCTGAGATGCTTCTCACATATGATTGAAATGGTGCAGCCAGCATTCATCGACAAATTTTTCCATACCATCCGGGATATGGGCAACCGACCAATCCGACCCGGCAAAGTCCTGCAGACTTTCAACGCTATCCCAAACCGAGATCATGGCATATTCATCGGGAGCCAGAGAGGTCGGGCCTCCAACCGTCACTTGCTTGCATCCGGAACAGTCCGCAACAGAAGCCCGTGCCACAGTCTGGAACAACGGCTCGAATGCCTCGCGCAGTTCAGGTTTGATACGCACTCGATATATACGTGTGATCATGTTTTCTCTCCTGTCTGAACAAGACCATATCGTGGCTGGATTTGAAACAAGGAACTATATCCAAATCTGTTTTGTCCGAAGCAAATCATCATGCACCTCGTCACAAAGCCAAAAGGGCCAAGCCATGACTGGCTTGACCCTGCTTGGTCGAATGTCTGATGGATGGGCGAAGTGGGAAGAGTGGAAAAGCAAGCCTGTCAATAAGGAGCAATCACGACAAGCTTATTCAAACAAAGTGAAAGGGATGACTGTAGCGGGGCTGGAGCGTGGTCTCGAAAACAGGCACGATTTTCGAAATAAGAAGACGCTCAAGCAAAGTATTGTTAACGCGGCCCGGCTATGGCTGCGAGATCGTGATGAATGTCGGCAAGGCTGTCCTGCAAGGATCGATAGGCCTGTCTTGTCTGCGGGTCTTTGTAAAGGGTTGGAAAATGCATCTCACTGAGGTGCGCAAAGGCGCAATCCAAATGAAACGAAAGATTGTAAAGCTGCTGTTCGGTTGGTGTTTGCGGATCGAGTTCTTTCATGAATGATGCTCCAAAAAAACGTGAGCCAGGATTGAATTCAAGAATTATGTTCTCATTTTGTTCTATAGAACATATCACTCTGTTTCATACAAGGCAAATGGGGCAGAAATTTAATCACGGTTAATTACGGGGAAAACAATTTCACTAATAATTATAAATACTTATTTCATTTTTCAGCAAAAAACAATCGTCAAAAATTCTCTCAAACCATCTCACTTCACAGGCATGATTTTCTTGCTGAATTTTCATGAATGAGAACAAATGGTTGAGAACATTGATTATTCGCCCGCATCCGTCAGATAGAGATAAAAATCATTCAATCAAAAATTGTATCCGGTTGCATTTTGGCAAAATGAATCACCTTTCTTTTTGGTCAAATTGGCATAAAAATAAGAAAAGACACCAAACCAGAACAAGCAGCGTGACCCTGATCACCTGCTATCTGGAACCGAAGGAGTGAGGGATGGGCAACGCGAAATGCTATGGTGACCTCTATACCCACAGGAAGTTTTCAATCTTTCCACCCAAAGCGCAAACGGCCATTTTCGAGATCGGAAATGCACTACGCGATAGCTCGGTCACAGATGAACATATCTTAGCTTATCAAAGAAGTTTAAGAGACGTCCCGGCTTCCGATATTTCACGGACTGCCGATGAAATTCGCCTTATTGCAAGACTTTACCTTGTCGATTACGGGCATAATGCAAACTTCTGGGACGCACCAATACTTCCCGCTGACTGGCGCAAGTTCAAACTCTCATCCCCCGGAGAATTTCTGAAAGCACAACCAGACCTCTTCTGGTTGCTTCTGTTTCATTCCAGCGGCTATGTCCGACAAGATGCAATAAAACAGCTGAAACGCGCGCCAGCCACCGAATTTGAAATGGCAGCAATCCTCTATCGCATGAATGACTGGGTCGATCAGGTACGTACAGAGGCAGCCATCTACGCATCATCATACTTTCCAAAGACATCCGCTCAAGTTATTGGCAAGAGTGCATTCTTTTTACTGCCCTACAGTCATCAATTCAGACGCTGGAGCAATCACGAACGAAAGATCTTTGAACATACACTCAGTCGAACTGATGTATTGAATATGTTGCACACTGAACTGCTAAGCCAAAGACCGGGGCAAATTTCATGGCTTCTCAGATGGCTTTTGAAGAAACCCGGCTTTGATCACAATCTGCAAGAGCTCGCACAATCTGCAGCCATACCCATAATAAGAGCCATCGCATTGGATACGCTTCTGCTTGGTCAGGCACGCTGGTATGACCCAAATATAAAGGGGAATGCACTTGCCCGCTTCAGGGAGAGGCAAATAGAGGTCTCGACTGATTTCGAGATCCAACTGGAAATAGCTGCGTTCGACAAGTCTCCCAAAGTGCGACGCATGGCAGCTGATGCGTTGCTCCGAAAACATCAATACGCCAGTAAAAATATGGACCGGATTGCCAATCATCTACGAAGCGACAAAGATACTCCTGTCCGAGACCATATCGAAGCTTACTTTCGCAAGAGAAAAGACTTGGAGAGAGCCGAATAAATCGAGCAAATCAGAAAAAGCGTGACCCTGATCACCTGCTATCTGAAGCCAGAGGAGTGAGGGATGGGCAAGTAGACTCCAAAGTCCTTTAGCGATGCTTCCTCTTGAATGCTTGCTCCCGTCGCTTTTCTTTGCCTCCCCGTGGGATATGTTCGCGGGCATCCAAGACGGATTTCAAATCATCATAGGCTGTTCGCCACGCATCGGTTTCCTTGAATAAGACGAACTCTTCTGCAGATGGAAGCTCTGAAGCGAGCCAATCAGAGGAGCTTTCACTCTCTTCAAGTGCACGCAGTTTTTGGAGACGTGAAAGAAGGCTTCCTGTGTGAAGCTTCTCCAGATCTTCTTTGGAAAGGATCGGGACAGCTTTGTCTAAAAATGAAGTCATATCTCTATGAACCAGACGGCAAATAAGTAGTGATCTGAGAATAATGATATAGCCTATTTTTCATCACGCTGTCCCTTCAAATCACCCCTCCACCCGCACGCGCGTTCTTCTTCGAAAGACATACCAGCCGCCCCATAAGAGCGCATAGAGCATCAGGGCGGCATAGATGGCGGGTTTTGGATTTTCCAGCGAACTGATGGAGCCCGCATAAGAAGCGATCAGCACATAGGGCAGCGTGCTGAGACAATGCAGGATCGCATAGCGGCCAAGGGGCATATGGGTCACGCCCGCCATGCAGGCGGTGACTTCTGGCACAATTGGCGCGGCGCGCGACAGCAGGATCATCACCGGACCATTGCGCTGAAAGGCCTCTTTCATCTCAAGCCGCTCGGCCTCGTCTCGCACCAGAAAGGCAACGGGGCCCTCGCCCCAAAGGCGGCAAATGACATAACCACCGAAGGCCGCCAATGTCATGCCGGTAAAGGCAGCCAGCGCCCCGGCGGGAAAGCCCAGAAAGAAGCCGGACAAAAGCGTGATGGTCAGGGTCGGCACCGCAACGAACAGATCGACGCATAACAGGATGATCACCATGGCAGCCAGCCAGAGCGGGTCGATCTGTGCGGCCAACCATAGCCAATGTTTGACATTCTCAACCGTCAGGATGCCCAGCAACCGACCAATCACGAAGGTCATCAAGAAAAGCGATCCAAGGATCAGCATGACTTTGACAAGAGGTTTCATGCTCACGCCCCTTTCATGAGTTGGGATGCCAGAGCGGGCGAAAGGCGCTGCAACAAACGCAGGAATTTCACCTTGCCGATATCGATGCTGCCGCCAGATTTGGAGAGAGCATGGATCATCTCAAAAGCTGCTTCCTCGGGCAAGATCTTGCCCGATCCCCTGCCCTTGGTCATGGCGGTATCGACCAGCGGCAGGAAGACTTGCTTCACCTCCACATTGGTTGCTTCCAATTGATAGCCAAGGGATTGCGAAAAGAGATTGAGCGCGCCCTTGGTGGCGCAATAAACCGCCGAGCTGGCCTTGGGCGCAATTGCCAGGCCTGAATTGACATTGAGAATGATGGACGGGTCTTGCTTGATCAAAGCAGGCAGCAACAGATAGATGAGCATGCAGACCGAGGTGAAATTGATGTCCACCTCGCGCTTGATGGTCTCAAGGCGAAAGTCCTCATCCAGAAAACAGGGCACATATTGAACGGCGGCATTGTTGATCAGAATATCAATCGATTGTTCCGTCTTGATCAATTGATCGGCTGCCAGACGCACCCTGTCCAGATCCGACAGATCCGCCTCGAATATGGTTATGTCGGGGTAATTGGCCTGCAATTCTTCCAGATGCTTGGAGGGGCGAGCAATGACGGAGAGCGCATTCTGGCCATAGAGCTGCTTCACCAACTCCAGCCCGATACCGGACGCTCCACCAGTAATCACAATATGCTTGTTGACGATCTTCATTCCGGGTTCCTGACGGGTTAAACTATTTGGAACCCTTGGATACCCATCCCTGAAATTCTTGGAATTAACCCAGGTTAAAATCGATGAAGCTTGCAGATTTCATAGCCCAGAATGGCAAAACACTCTCGCTGGATGCGGGCGAGCATGTGTTCCGGCAAGGGGATGAGAGCGAGCTGCTCTATGTGGTGAAAAGCGGCTTGCTGAAGGCCTATTACCTGTCCGTGGATGGCAAGGAGAATATCAAATCCTTCCTGCTCCCCGGCGATAATATCGGCAGCCTTTCAGCCATGCATGCAGGCGGACACTGCACTTTCAGTCTTGTCTGCCTGAAGCCCTGCGATCTCATCGTACTGCGCTTCAGCGCGCTTCATGACGCCACCCGCAGCGACCCGGAAATCTCGGCAGAGCTTTTGGATTTCCTGCTCAAATTCGGCATGAAAAAGGAAATGCGAGAATATGAGTTGCTCTGCCTTTCCGCCGAAGACAGATTTCGCAGGCTCCTGAATGAGCGGCCCGAACTGTTCGATCTGGTCACCCAAAATGACCTCGCCCACTATCTGGGCATCACCCCCGTCGGCCTCAGCCGTATCAAGAAGCGTGTGGTGGGGTAGTTATTTCTCTTACCGGGGATTTTCTCCCTCACGGCTATTCCTGATCTTCGATCAGGGCCTACGGGGGTGCGCACTTTTACGCGAATCCTGATCCGAAAAGTCTGCAACTTTTCGGGGATGCGCACTGCGCTTGCCTATCGGCCGTCAGAAAAGGAAGGATTTCCTTTTCTGGGTTCTTTTCCCTCGCAGATCTCTCAAGAATAAAAGAATTCGACGAAAACACTCGGTTTTCGTCGGGAGCCGATAGGCGACCGCAGCTGACGAGATACGCCATCGAGCCGTGGCGAGATGACAAGCGTATCGACAGAAATGCTGCGCCCTCTCGGAGGCCTGGCCAAAGGCCAGATTAGCCGTGAGAGATAAAACTCTCACCGCGCAACCACCACCTCGGTGCCCTTACCTGCCACCGACTTCACATCCAGCGTGGCATCCAGCAGCTCTGCGCGGCGGTGCATGGAGGCTAACCCTAAGCCTTTGCTGGGGGCATTGGTGTCAAAGCCCGTGCCATTGTCTTTGATCATGAAGCGGAACTGGTTGCCATTGCGGGAGAAGGAGACACGGATATCCGTTGCCCGGCCATGCTTGATGGCGTTTTGCAGGGCTTCCTGATAGATGCGATAAAGATGACCCTCTGATGTCGCATCAAACCCGCTCTCTTGTTCATCTTCAATCTCGATGCGCACATTGATGCCCGCCCGGGAGCGGATAACATCGGCATGGCTTTGCATGGCCGCAATCAGCCCTTGCTTTTCGATCATGGCGGGTGAGAGATCGTGGGCAATGCGGCGGGTGTCTGAAATGGCCGCATCCACATGACAGACCACATCGGCCACACCTTGCGCGACAGATCCATCCCTGTGCTGGCCTTGCAGCATTTGCAAATTCAGCTTGATGGTGGAGAGCCACTGCCCGACCCCGTCATGAATGTCATAGGCAATGCGGCGGCGCTCATATTCCTGCGCTTCGATCACCTCGCTTTGGGCCTTGGCCAGCCGTGCCCGTGCCTCGAACAAAGGCTGCATCCCGGCCCAAGCCAGCGAGATGAGAAAGAGGGGGACGGTGATGTCGCCCGAGCTCGTCCCGGTTTTGGCATAGAACCACTGGTCGCCACCAGCCAAACCCAGAGCTGCCCCAATCCAGATGGCCGTTGCCCCGATAATGACGGGATAAGCCCGCCGATCCGGCTGCAGAGCGCGACGCACAGCCCACCATGTGATGAGCGTGAAGGTGAGCAACAAAAAGACCAGCCAGATCAGCGAGTCAAGGCGTCGGATGGGAAAGAGAAAATCAGACCCGACTTCCGGAATGAAGGGCAACAGCAACAGAGCCAGCTGCAGCAAACGCCCATACCATCTGATCTTGATCTTCAAATGCCGGGCCGAGAATTCCAGCATCGGCACGAGCGATAATGCAGCCAGGTTTGCCGTCAGAAAGGGGAAAATCACGGGCGACACTGAAAGGCCCAGAAACAGGGCCAGACTGGAATTGAAGATGAAATGCGGCTGCAACGTAAGGAAAGTCAGCACCAGCCAGCCAAGGCCGTTTGTCTCACGGCTCACCAGCCAGACAATCAGCGTGACAAGGAAGGCAAGAAAAAAGACGAACAGTGACAAGCTGTTAAAGAGCACGAAAAAGAGCGTCTTGCCGTGCGATTGGGAAAGGGCTGTGCTCTCTTCCGTGATTTCAACCGGCCCCGCCAGAATGGAAGCATTCAACGCACCGCGCACCGAGCGAATGGCCAGCACATTCTTCCCGTCTTGCTTCAAGAGATTTGGTGGAATGGCAAAAACCCTGGGCATCCCTTTGTCATTACCCGCATCAAGGCCACCAAAGGGTTTTTCCTGCATGGCAACGCGGGCAAATTCCACCCCATTGAGATAAAGAATATTGCCCGAAACAAGCACACCGATATGAAGGGCAGGCTTGGCAAGAACGGGCAGAGCTGCCCCATCAAAATGGATCCGCTGCCAATAGAAGCGCACTTCCAGCCCGCCATCGCGCGCAACACGATCGCCGATGGCAAAGACATCATGATGCTTCCAGTCATCATCGGCAAAGTCAGGGTCTGCATAGGCCGGATCGTCCCCTAGCATCAGCTTGACGGGAAGTTGAGTGAGATCGAGTGACCGACCCGACTGCGCCTGCCCACCCGTGGGCAAGAACAGAAACAACAGACTCAGCAGAAGGGCCAGAGACATTGAGATCTGAGACATTGAGACCTGAGACATGAAAGGAAGCCGCAAACTCACCTCCCCTTCAGGCAGCAATCAGGCGCTGCTTCAGCGCTGCAGCCACGGCCTCGGTCACCCGTTGCACGCCCAACTTGCGGCAGGCATTGGCAAAATGAAAGCGCACGGTCCGCTCGGTGATATCCAGCTCCCGCGCAATCATCTTGGCGGTCAGACCACGGGCCGCACCGGACAGGCATTCGCGCTCGCGATCCGTCAGGGCGCTCTCGCTGGGCAGCACATCAATCAGGGTGCGGCAGAGATATTGATCGCCCCCTTGGATGGTCAGGATCGCTTCCACCAGCTCATCAAAGGCGGCTTCCTTGACCACATAGCCATCCATGCCATGGGAAAGCAGATCCCGCGCAAAGGAAGGCTCCAGATGCATGGTCAGGGCCAGCGTCTTGATGCCCATATCCAGCGCATCCAGTTGCTGCACGATGCCAGCAGGCCCCGGCCCCGGCATGGAAATATCGATGATCGCCACATCGGGTTCATGCGCTTTGGCCAGCTCGATCAGATCATCGCCGCTGTTGCAGGTGCCAAGCACGCAAAGCCGCTCGTCAGCCGCCAGCAAACGCGACAGCCCTTCCAGAAAAATCTGATGATCATCGGCCATCACCACGCCGATCTCACTCTCCCTCATTTCCCCACTCATGACAGCCTTCAAAAATACCCCCGGAATATGATGCAACCAACTTAGCACACTTATAAGCTGTTGCACCCTGTCGATTCAGACAGCTATTCCCAAATTGGCGGATTTCCTAGAGTCCCGAGCAAAATCGGGGACACAAAAGCAGCCCCGAACAAGCGTAAATGTGGGGTGTAAAATGGGGACCGGGGCAGATCTGACGCGGTTAGGCCGCAACAGCCAAAATATCAAAAACAGAGGCAACACACAAAGCAACAAGTACCGCATTCTATATGGTGCGCTTTTGGGGCTGATGGCATCCTTGTCGCCATTATCCGCCCAGCCATTTCAAAGCTGTGATGGTCTGAGCACCACGCTTGTCAGCGATGGCTCTCCTTCCGTCGGCACAAATACCTTGAATGTGACGACTGGCGATGTGATCAGCGGAACCATTTCCGGCCTGACCAAAAATTATGATCTGAGTACTGTCGCCCTTTTGCGCTTTATCGGATCATCCGTGTCGGATCCACATATCAATGTTTATCAATCCAATCTGACCTATTCCTTCACCGTGAACGCCTATGCGGAAAACACCCTTGGCCAGGCTCAGGCAAGGCTGTTCATGTATGCCGATGCAGGCATCACGGCGACGGTCAATTGCGTGGGTGCAGGTTCATCTGGCGGCGGGGGAAGTGGCGGTGGATCTGGCAGCAGTGGAAGTTCCAATACCAACGGCGATACTTTCAGCATCAAACGATCCATCGGTCAGGGGCGCGATTATCTCATCACCTGGACCGGCCAGTCGGGCACAGAGAATTGGACACCGATTTATGACGGCCCGGACAGCTGGTGGAATGGCAATACAGGCCGTTTCAACAATCGCAACAATCCCAGGCTGCAACTGCAAAATGCCCTTGCCAGATTGCGCGAAGACAAGTCCGAAACGCAAAAACAGCTTGAAGAACTGGAAGCCGAGCTGGAGGAGGACGTCAAGAATTTCAAGGAAGAGGATCTGCTCATATGGGGGATCAACGGGCTCTATGACGACTTTGACATTTCCAGTAATGACCTCATCAGGCTGCAAATATGGTATGGTAGCGACGTCCTGATCTGGCATCCCCAAAAGCTTCAGCAGCTCTTGCAACTTCTGAACAAGCTCGCAGACATGAAGAGGCAGGAAGACAATATTCTGGCCGAGCAGTATGCCTTGTTTCGATCCACTGGCAGCAATGCGAACAATGGCCACACCAATAGCATATTCTATGCAGATCCGGCCCTCAACCAGCCTGCAAGCCATGCGCAAAGCCCCTTCACATCCTTCAATTTCTCGGACAACAGTGCCAACTTTGGCATGACGCTGCGCCAACTGCGTGCCTGGCGCAAAAGCAAGGCCGCACAACAAAGCCAGCAGATCGGCAGCCGCGTGGCCATGGCCTTTGATGCCACCAGCCAGCCTGCCATTCCGCAAACTGACATCGAAGAGCCCCTGCCCGGTCTGCTAGGCGACAAGAAATTCAACGCCTGGATCGATGCCGCCGTCAGCTGGTCCCGCGACAACAGAAGTGGCAACGAAGGCACAGGCACCTCCATTCAGGTGCGTGCTGGCGCCAGCTATCAGCTGCTGGAAAAGATCGGCATCGGCAGCATGCTGCGCTATAGCCACAAGGCGTCTGATCGCAGCGATGGCAGCGCCTCCACCAAGGGCGATGGCTTTGGTGGCTCGATCTTTGCCCAAATCCAACTCCCTTACGGGGCGATCTTTACCCCGGTTTTTGCCTATGAGCGGGTGAATTCGGATCTGGATATCTCAAACGGCGCGACCCTTGTCACCGGTGGCTTTGAAAGCGATATCTATACCTATGGCGGCAGTCTGAAAAAGCGCTTCATCTTTGAAAGCGACAATATCGACCGCCGTTACTTCATCGATCCGAACCTGACGCTGTCCTACATCAAGGGCAAACGTCACGGCTATGTCAGAAGCGATGGCTCCTATGTGCCGTCCGATAGTTTCAATCAGGGCGTCCTGTCCTTCGGCCCGACTTTTGGCCTGCAAATGCGCAATGTCAGCGAGACCATCGCCATGCTCGAACCCAAAGTCGGCATCAATGGCATCTGGAACTTCGAGACCCCGGCCGCCTATACCACAACCACCGGCTCGGTGATCAAACCCACGCAATGGTCCGCCTCCCTCAATGCAGGCCTGACATTGCAACTGAAGAACGGCCTCACCAGCACAATCACCGGCGCCTATTCAGGCTTGGGCAGCGACGTGAATACAGGAACCTTCTCAGGGAGATTGAGCTTGCCGTTTTGAACCTCTTACCGGGGATTTTCTCCCTCACGGCTATTCCATGATTGATACCTCTCACGGCTATTTCTTGGCTATCGCCGAATTCTTTTTCCTTGATAGATCTGCGAGGGAAAAGAACCCGCAAAAGGAAATCCTTCCTTTTGCGACGGCCGATAGGCAAGCGCACGACAAGATACGCCATCGAGCCGTGGCGAGATGAAAAGCGTATCGACAGGAATGTGCGTGCCCTCGCAGGCCGCCGCGCAAGCGGCGAATAGCCGGTAAGAGATATGGAGCCTCACGACAAAATGGCCAGGATCCCTGCTCCCAATTGCACGAAGATAAGCCCCCATGCAGCCCCATGGGCAATGTCTTTTCTGCCTTTCCAGATTGCACCCCACAAAACCACAAGACAGATCAGACTGGCCACCGGCCCGAGATAGAGCAGGCCCAGCAAAAGATAGGACATGACAGGGACGACTTGCCCGCCCATGACAAGAGGGGCGAAGACCACCACGAAAATCCAATAGGGCGTTGCCAAGACCAGGGCAAGATGCGCAACAATGATCAGAGGCTTTGACATTCTTCTTCCTGACGCGTGTGGTGGATTTGATCCGCTCTCCTTGATACCCTTCAGACACATAAAAAACAAATCATATGGTCTGCGCTGTCAAATCCGGAACATCGATTCAGAAATGAGATAACGTTGGAAGGGGCAAGGTTTTCTGCTCACAGGAAAAAGCACCCTGACAGTCAAGATTTGGCCATGATCTCCCATCAGTCTGCCCCGAACAATCCTGATATATCTTCTCACCCGACAAGCTGGGCCCATATGATGATCCGCCTGACCCGCAATGGTCTGATCAAATCCATCCTCCTTATTTTGATCCTCGCTCTTTCAGTCGTCGCCACATATCTGCATACCCGCGAAAAATGGACCGAACTCGGCAGAATGACGGGAGAGACAAATGGCAAGGCGCAGGCCTTGAGCATGCTATGCCAGTTGGCGACATCAGGCCCCATCCATGAGGAGCCTGACGGACTGCTGACGGTCAAGGCCAGTGCGGTGAGCCTGAAACGGACCGGCACGCTGATCGAGATCCGCTGCGAGGAATAGACGCAGTGGGCATCATGACCATGATCACCATTTTATACCAACGAGGGGAAAGAATGACCCATATGACCGAACTTTTCAGGTTTTGTGACAAGGAGCGGGTGCCGTCTTGGTCTGACTGACCACGAGGCTGCGGCGACGCAGTCCACGAAGCTTGAAAATCCGGCCTTTGGTGTTTTTCGATTGCTCGCTGAACGTCGTTATCTTTCTTCCGAAAATGCCCCGGCATTGTCCGTCGAAAGCTGCCTTGTCAGCAAACAATCGAAAAGCATCCTATGGGTTATTGTTCCCCCTCGTTGGTATTAGGACATGATATAAAGCACACGCGAAACAGAAAAAAGAGATGGCAGTGAGAAAACTGATAACAGGCATCATGGCGCTTGGCGTTGCAGGTGCACTGGTCTGGACAGGCACCAAAATCCAATCGAACCTGTATGAAGACCAATGTCTGGATCTGGGTGGAGGACGCAATCCCGGGAATTTCCCCATATGCGTTGTGGTTCAAAATGATCCCTACCTGTTGATCGGCCCGATAGCAATCACCGCCAATGATATTGTATCGATCAAGCCAGGAGCGCTGTCATCCGGCAACCGGATCGTTCATATTGAACTGAAAAAAGAAATCGCAGCTGCCTTGTCAGGCTTCACACGACACTCAGTCGGGCAGCCCATGGCCATGAAGATAGATGGGAAAACAGTCAGCTCCCCCGTCATTCGCGAAGCAATAGAGTCCACCAAATATGACATTGCCCTCTCTGAGGAGACAGCCAAAGATCTGATCGCGCATTTATCACCAGATTAGGCCGTATACTCATAAATGAGCTGTATTTATGAATTGAGCCACATTTTTAATACTCAGAAAGAGAATGATGTTTAACTGGATCAAGTCCCTGTTCAACACTCCCACACCTGCAAACACCCATAAACCGGACCCAACTCCAGACCTGCAGCCAACCACACCCCCGCGCGATCCCGAAGATCCGGCCTACCAGAAAACCCATGACGCCATACAAGCCTATTGGGAGAAGATCGGCACGGTCGATAGTGACGTGATCAGCTATCTCATCAACCCCGCTTTCATGGGCTCTCCTCCCTGGCCGGGCGGACGACAGGCCTTCAAGATCATTCGCACATCAAACAGCCTGATCATTGCATCCGATGGACTGTCCGATCCGTTCGATGAAGACGCAGACAGCCAGTGCAATGGCTTTGAAATGGAGATATATATCGAGGTCGAGGCACAGCAGGACATGACATTTGATGACATCAAGAACTCTGCAGCTTTTTCTCTGATCGAACAATGCGCAAGACAAATTGCGGAATGGGGTGGCATCACCACACTTCTTGACCAGATAAAAATCGTCTCATCCGAAATTCCGGTTCCCGACGGCGCCATTCCAGAAACCTTCCTCAATCAGGATGAATATGTCGGCGTGCTCTTTGGCATGGAGGCCGAGAACCGCCCGACATTCGTGCCTGACACACCCCTTTCGCCCGTTCGCATGGTCGCGGTCACCGCCTTGTCACCAGCCGAGGTACAGGATATTGCCATGGGCAAACTCCCCCGCGAGCAAATGGCTCAAATGCTCATGGATGCCGGACATGGCCCGATCTCCGATTTCCACCGAGACAGCCTTGTCTGAAAAGCGTGAGAGCATTTGATGATCAGAACATGGTTGAAATCACTCATCGGCAGCAAAGCCCCACAACAACAGACGACGAGCACCCCATATGCCGAACCGACGGAACAGGAGTTGCAGGAAGCGCGTGATCGTCTGGATGAATTGGCCAAACTCGCCATTTTCGGGGACATTGGCGGCATGCGTCCACAAAAGGACAATCGGGCTACAAGCTGGTGGGGTGGCAATTTTCTGGGTGCAAAGGGCGAAGAAGTCCCTATCTGCTCACAATCCGGACGCCCCATGCATCCTGTCCTTCAAATCCGCGTGGATGAGCTTCCTGAAAGACCGCCGGAATTCGAAGGCCTTGCCCTGATCACCATCTGGATGGATTTGCAATCCCAATCTTTGGAAGATGGCACAAACGGCAACACCTTTGCTGTGCGCAGCTATGATGATCTTGCACCCCTCGTTCCCCTGGGATTTGGCTATCGGGAAAGCCCGGAACTGCCGACATTTCCCGTCCGCTGGCGCGACGCCGCCCTTGAACAACCTGGCTGGGAAGACATGGCGGACGAAGTGCCGACAAATGTCGCCTGCGCTTCAGATGATGACTGGTTCTTCAATAGCCACTATGCGTCAGATCACTATTATGAGCTACGCTCCCGATATCCCATAAAGCTTGGTGGCTGGCCCGCATGGATACAGGGCTCCAACTGGCCCCGCGACGGACAATATTTCTTGCAGATCGATGCAACAGACAAGGGCAAATTATATCTGGGCGACGCCGGATCCTGCTACATCTTCAAAACACCCCAAAGCTGGGAAATCAAAAAAGACTGCTATTGATATACAGGTGCACAAGCGCCGGACATCACAGAAGAGAATATCAAACGGTAAAATCCATTTGTTTCCTTTTGCGAGAATTTACTCCCTCACGGCTATTCCTGATCTGCGATCAGGGCCTACGGGGGTGCGCACTTTTACGCGAATCCTGATCCGAAAAATCTGCAACTTTTCGGGGATGCGCTTCGCGCTTGCCTATCGGCCGTCGCAAAAAGAAGGACTTCCTTTTGCGGGTCCTTTTCCCAAAGCAATCTCTCAAGGATAAAAGAATTCGGCGGAAGCATCGCACTTCCATCGGGAGCTGATAAGCGACCGCAGCTTACAAGATACGCCATCGAGCCGAGGCGAGATGATAAGCGTATCGACAGAAATGTGCGTGCCCTCGCAGGCCGCCGCGCAAGCGGCGAATAGCCGGGAAGAGGTACAATTCGGTGAAAGCACAGCGCTTTCACCGGGAGCTGATAGGCGACCGAACCGTATGGTTCGCCCCGTCTGGAGCCCTGATCAAAGATCAGGAATAGCGTGAAGACAAAACTTCCTATGCAGCTCTGATACCCGCTAACAACCGTTCCAGCTCTGCGGACAGAACTTCTGACTCTTTGGACAGATTTTGAGACGCTTCCAGAACATCGCGGGACGCTTGTGTCGACTGATTGGCCGCATTGGTCACATCTGCAATAGACAGCGAAACTTCCGACGTGCCATCGGACGCCTGCTGCACATTATGCGAGATTTCCTGTGTGGCCGCAGATTGCTGATCCGTCGCCTGCGAGACCGAACCGGAGATTTCGCTCATCGAGCGGATCGTCTCGGCAATGTCATTGATGGCTTGAGTGGATTCCGTTGTCGAGCTTTGGATCGAATGCACCTGATCGGTAATTTCGATGGTCGCTTTCTCGGTCTGGTCGGCCAGCACCTTCACCTCCGAGGCCACAACCGCAAAGCCCTTGCCCGCTTCACCTGCCCTTGCCGCCTCAATGGTGGCATTCAATGCCAGCAGATTGGTCTGGGAAGCGATACCATTGATCAGCTCGACAATATCGCCAATACGCTGCACAGCGTTGGACAGACCGGTAATTTTCGCCGCCGCTGCATCTGCATCCATGACCGCTTTTTCCGAGATCTGATTGGAATGATCGATCTGGCTGGAAATTTCATTCACGGACGCTGCCAGTTCTTCGGTCGCCGCCGCAACTGTTTGCACATTGGAAGACGCCTGAGAGGCGGCATTGGCCACCGATCCCGACTGCTCACTGGTTTGGGATGCATTGAGCAGCATCACATCGGCAGATTGCTCCAGCTGCGACGCCGCAGTCGCGACCGAGCGAATGATCCCGCCAACAGAATTCTCGAATTCATCAGCCATATTGTTCAGCATGTCGCGTTGCTCGGCAGCGGCGCGTTCTTCGTCCTGACGGCGCTCCTGACGAAGGCTTTCCACCTGTTCCAGTTTTTCACGGAAAATCATGATAACGCGGATGATCTCACCAATTTCATCCTTCTTGTGATTGTCCTCGATATGGATGTCATAATTGCCATTTGAAAGTTCACCCAACACATCGATGGATTTGGCAAGTGGCTTCATCTGCCAGCGCAACCAGGAGGTAAAACCAACAAGAAACAGAATGATGACCGCAGCAAGCGAAGCCACAATATAAAGCACCTGCTCTTGCTCGGCATTATGGGTTTGGGTGATATCGGACAGGCTATAGGCAACGGAAATGGTTTCCCCATCCATGCCTTTGACCGGAGAGGCAAGGGCATCATAGACCCTGCCACCGATATACAATTTGTCATTATTGGCAATAGCCGCCCGAATGTCGGCCAGCTGAACCGTACCAAAGAAATCCTTGTTCGTATTATGGATCACCTGGCCATCAGTACTGGCAACCAGAATCTCGGACTGATCGGTTGATTTCATCAAACCGGCGATGACAGCAAAGTCCTGCGAGAAACCCACACTGCCAATCAGACGGCGCTCCTGATAGATCGGAAAAGCCAGAACAACGGACAAATTGGCGCTTTTATCCTTGGCGACGGAATAGACGATTTCCTGCTTTTGCAAGCTGGACTTGACCACATCATCAAAGCTGCTTTCATCCCCCTTCACCATCTTGGAAAAGAGCACGGACCCGGCGGCATTGGCAACAACCAGACCGTTGATTGTCTTGTTGGCTTTCAGGCGGTTGTAATTGGTCTTGTAATTCTCTTTCACCGCACCGGTATCATTTTTGGCCAGTGCCATTCGGCCTTCGAGATTGCGGGTGATATTGAGAATATTGGAATACATCAGCTGGCGCTGGCTCATGATGACATAATTCATCAAACCAGTCTGCTTTTCGGTTTTTGCAGCCAGCGTCTGTTTTTGCGTAACCCCGCGCAGCTGTTGCTCACCAACGATGAAACCGGCGGAAAGAATAAGGATAGCGCAAACCGCGCCGCATACAATTCTGGTTCTCAAAAGCATGGGAGATCCCTTTTTGAAATCTGCAAGGCAGCGGAATGTCTACTCGATGGGAAAGTTGGCGGTCTGCCAGGATGGAAAACCATCGCGGAAATAATAAACCTTGGAATAGCCCCACTTGATGGCCTTGCTTGTCGCCTTGCTGGCACGCAGACAGGACCAGCCATTGCAATAGATCACCACAGGCTCATCCTTGCTCACCCGGGCTTCCATGCTCTCTTCATTCAGCTTTTTCTTCAGCTCGATATGAATGGCACTCGGTACCCGCCCGGCCTCGAAATCGGCATTGGAGCGCACATCAAGAAACTTGACGCCTTGCTCAAACAGCGACTTGGCCTTGGTTGCATCCACCGTCGTCGCGCCAGAAATTGTCTCAGGGGATAGTTCAGCCGAAGCAGGTAAAACCATGAAAAGTCCGGCCACCAGAAAGAAAAAAAGTCTCGCGTAAATTTGTAATTTTGCCATCAATCATCCTCCACCCAATATCTAAAATTATGAACATAAGAATTTAAAAACCATTAATAGTAATTTGAAAATAACATTAGAGAATTCATACTTGCGAAATATCAAATTATACAGTCAAATAGCAAAGTAAACCCCACCTCCAACCAAGAATAGATCATTTTCAACGCGGATTTATTTGAAATAATTGGGTTTTATTCCTCTTACCGGCTATTCACCGCTTGCGCGGCGGCCTGCGAGGGCACGCTTCGCGCTTGCCTATCGGCCGTCGCAAAAAGAAGGACTTCCTTTTGCGGGTCCTTTTCCCTCACGAATCTCTCAAGGATAAAAGAATTCGGCGGAAGCATCGCACTTCCATCGGGAGCTGATAAGCGACCGCAGCTTACAAGATACGCCATCGAGCCGAGGCGAGATGACAAGCGTATCGACAGGAATGTGCGTGCCCTCGCAGACCCGAGCAATCGCCGGTAGGAGGAATAGAGACACCTATGTCTAAATTGCATTTTTGATCAACACAACCAATTGTGGTAATATTAATATTCTCTTAACCATCCATATATTTTCAATTTTTCAAAAATTACAAAGGCATATTGGCATGAACAAGAAAAATGGAACCGGAAAGGAAACCACCACCAATCAATTGAAAAATGCCCCTAGATTGGGCGACCGCGTGCTCAATGTCTGGAACGACGCCACTGATCTGCGCGACCGCATGTATGAGCCCGCCCTGATGGAGCTTGCCCTGATCATGGATCCGCCAGATCAATCCATCAGCCCAATCCTCGATCAGGGCAACGAAGGCTCCTGCACCGGTTTTTCACTGGCAAGCGCCATCACACTCATGAACCGCAAGCGTTATGACCGTCTGAGCCCACCGGTAAAAGCACCACAAGCCAGCCCGCGCATGCTGTATGAAATGGCCAAGATCAATGATGAATGGCCCGGCGAGGATTATGAAGGATCCAGCATTCGAGCGGCGCTGAAAGGCTTTTATCAAAATGGCGTCTGCACCGAAGGCTTGGCTCCCTATATTGCAGGCGAGCAGAATTGGTATCTCAACAAGGATCAGGCACAGAATGCCCGCAATGTCGGCCTTGGGGCCTATTATCGCCTCAACCCCGAAATTCGTGACTATCACGCCGCACTGAATGAAACCGGCGTCATTTATGTGTCTGCCAATGTGCATCGCGGCTGGAACAAACCCATCAAAGGTGAAATCAAACCCTCGCATCTGTCTGAGGGTGGCCACGCCTTCATCATTGTCGGCTATGATGAGGAAGGCTTCCTGATCCAGAACTCATGGGGCGAGAACTGGGGCAAATTCAGGGGCATGCCAGGCATCGCCCGCTGGCGTTACGATGACTGGGTCACCAATGTCATGGATGCATGGGTTTTGCGCCTTGCTGTGCCAACGCCTGAAGCCTTTGATCTGACCACGGCCCAGACCGAAACCACCGGCACGGGATTTCTCGACACAAAGACGATCCGCGCCCCACGGCGCGAAGAGATTATCGGCCATATCATCCATCTGGATAATGGTCAGTTGGTCACAACAGGCAAATATCCCACTCCCATGACCACCATTCAGGAAACAGCCGATTTTCTGGCCGATGAAACCGCCACTGCCAAACGCGATTACAAACATTTGCTGCTCTATGCCCATGGCGGCCTGAATGATGCTGCATCCTCTGCCAACCGGGTGCGCAAGATGAAGGAAGTCTTCAAGCGCAACGGCATCTATCCCATCCATTTCATGTGGGAGACCGGCTTCTGGGGATCGCTTGGCGATGTCATCTTCTCGGCCAACAAAAGGGCAGAAGGCCGCGTCACCGGTCTGTCCGATATCTGGGATCGCTTTTTGGAAAAAGTCACACGGCCAACCGGTCGCGCTGTCTGGAACGAAATGAAACGCGACGCCTCTCGCGCCTTTGACACCAATGGTGGCGGACGGCAGGCGCTGAAAGCGTTGCTGAAGGGCAATGCCAGTCGCTCGAAACCACTGAATGTGCATTTTGTCGGCCACAGTGCCGGATCCATTCTGCTGGCTCATATGCTACAAGCCATGAATGGAATCAATCCGCTGAAGGCTCCTTTCCAGTCCTGTTCGCTGATGGCCCCAGCCTGCACGATTGATCTGTTTGACAGCCATATCAAACCCAAGATCGGCCAGAACGGGATGGCAAGCGGCCTGAAAACTTTGACGCAATATAACCTGATCGATCAGCGCGAAGAAGATGACAGCGTCGGTCCTTACAGAAAATCCCTGCTCTATCTTGTCTCCAATGCCTTTGAAGACAACAAGAAAATGCCACTTCTGGGCATGGAAAATTTCGCCGAAAATCTGCCCCTGAAACAAGACCATGTCATCCATTATGCGGGTCGCGGTGCCACGATCACCGACAGCAAAAGCCATGGTGGTTTTGACAATGACCGCGCCACCATGAACCACATCCTCAAAACCATCCTTGGCAAAAAACCCACCACCGCCAATGGTTTCCAGCCGGAAGACATGATCGGCTATTGAGGCACCCCCTGCTGCATGCCAACCATGCAGCAGGGGCAAAAAATCATCCTCGCAGAATATGCAGAATTAATGAGCCCTGAGCCTGGGGTCCTGCAAGATTATTGAAGTCAGGCCGTTTTCGTGTCACTAATCGCCCATGAAATGCTTGCATCAGACACAGCGTGGCCTTTGCCACATGCGAATTACCATCCCGGCCTGACTGGCGGGCCGGGTCCTCAATATCTGACTGTCTGAAACGCATTTTATCAAACATGAGAGTTTTCATGTCTCCCACATCCCCGACTTTGCATCTGCTGTGCGGCAAGATCGCCTCTGGAAAATCCACACTGGCTGCGCTCCTTGGCTCCCAACCCGGAACAATCACCATAGCCGAAGACGAATGGTTGGCCATTCTCTATGCCGATGAGATGACATCGATATCAGACTATGTGCGCAATGCATCCAGACTGCAATCCATCATCGGACCCCATGTTGCATCTCTGCTCAATGCCGGACTGTCGGTGGTGCTGGATTTCCACGCCAATACCACCGAACGGCGCAGCTGGATGCGCGATCTGATCCAGACCACAGGAGCTGCACACCAGCTGCATTATCTTGATGTTCCGGACGAGGTTTGCAAAACCAGATTACGATCACGCAATGCCGATGGTGCCCACCCCTTCGCCCCGACCGAAGAGCAATTCGATCAGCTATCCAGACATTTTGTTCCCCCACATCCGGGTGAAGGCTTCACCATCATCCGGCACGGCCACTGAGACATCTTCACGCTATTCCGTAACTTGTTTCCCTCACGGCAAATCCTCGCTCACGCTCGGGCCTACGGGGGTGCGGGCTATGCAGCCCGGTCACCTATCGGCTCCCGGCGGAAACCTGTGTTTCCGCCGAATTCTTTTATCCTTGAGAGATTGGCCTGGGAAAAGGATCCGCACAAGATACGCCATCGAGCCGAGGCGAGATGATAAGCGTATCGACAGGAATGTGCGCGCCTCGCAGGCCGCCGCACAAGCGGCGAATAGCCGAGACAGGAAATAAACCCACGAGGGACAAGAACCCAGAAAAGCGATAGCGCTTTTCTGACGGCCGATAGGCAAGCGCGAAGCGTGCCCTCGCAGGCCCGAGCGAAGCGAGGAATAGCCGGTAAGAGGTACAGTTCGGTGACAGCATCGCGCTTTCACCGGGAACCGATAGGTGACCGAACCGCATGGTTCGCCCCGTCTGGAGCCCTGATCGCCAGATCAGGAATAGCGTGAAGACAAATAACTCCTTCACACCTCGCCCAAAAATTCGCCGCGCTGATAGATCCAGCCATTGATGGTCATGGTTTCGGGTGGCGGCTGAGTTGGGGGCTCACCACCCAGTTCTTCTATACAGACCTGAACCTGGGCGGTGGGAGTCTCCGGCGCCAGATAGCGGGTCCAGTCCCGACGATCCATGCGGCGCTCGGAGACGACAAAGCCGCAAGAGCCACGGCGCACGCAATAGACCCTGTCCAGCTCCCAGCCACGGGCATCGGCAATGCCATTCCAATAGCGAGTGGCGGCCTTGCGGGCCTGGGTATCGGTGTCTGACGCTTCACGTTTGGAGCGCATATAGACCAGCTTGCCGCTGTCATTACGCATGGTGGCGGTGGAAACAAATTCAGTCATGAGGGTTCCTCATCTAAAATCGAGATGTGCCGCAATATTGATAATGCGAAAATCACAACATTTACTTCAAAATAGAAAGATAATTAGAGGTCTAGAGCAGCCTGTGGCTCTCCCTCGACAATGAAATGCACCTGAGATGGCGGCATCATTTCGTCCAAGGTAATGGGAATGCCATAGATATGCCTGCGGCGAATGTTTGATCGCTCCGGCTCTGCCATGCCCTGATCAATAGCTTCCACTTCCAGCTCGTGATAGGTGCTTTTGCTCATCTTGCAGGCCTCAATCGGCGCGCGATGATGATCAATGGTCGCCGAGGCAGACGAGATGAATTTATCAAATAAAGTGCTCATGTTTGGTTCCTTCAAAGAAGCCGCACTTGGGCACAGAGCACAGCTCATCGCTGCCAGCCCATGCCTCATGCGCCAGTTGTCGTCTTTAAGATATTGATAGATATAATCTTATCCCCTCCCCAAGTGCCTCAAGGGCACCATATCGGGTGGTTGGGAGGGGAGATTAGCAGCTTCAGAAAACTAGCTTCGCCTATGCTCCACCGGTTCGTCCGGATTGTTCGGATCGGCCCGATAATCTCGCGCCCAGAGAATCCGTTGCTTGTCTGCCATGGCTTTCAAAAGGCCTTGCAAGCCCAGCCCCTGCCGGCGGGCAGCATCCATGATCAGGAACATGCAATCGGCATATTCGGAAGGGTCATCAGGATTTTCCAGAAGCTCCTTTTGCTCCTTGCCCAGATGCTTGATGGGGCCGATGGGGCCTTTCACATCTGGCCCGCCAAAGACATCATAAGACCAGTCTTCATGCTCCTGCCAAATCTTGGCAAAGCTAAGATCAGAACTCCCGCCCTCATCCTTGAATGACACCCTGCCCGCTCGCCAGGCAGCCAGCAACAGCGCCATGGCCTCCGCCTCGGCCCAGCGGCCGGAAGGGCCCATCTCGTCTTCTTCATCCATCAGGATCCGCAAGGCTTCCAGCCTGTTGTTCAGCTCGCTCATCCCCAATCTCCCTCAACATGTTTGGCCGGATAGGCCCGCTTGCCTGCAATCATATAAATGCGATAGGACCCGTCCTGTTCCCGCTCGCCCGATCGAAAATGCGCCTCACAATCATTCTGCATGAGCCAGGCCGTCGCCCAACCCAGAACCCGGTCACGATTCTGCCGCGCTGTCTTACCATTTCCTGCACGCACCATAAAGCTCTCACCCGGTTGTATCTGGCTGAAATCAAAGGCATTTGACGCAGGATAGGCGATGGCCTCCACCTCCACACCCGGCGCAATCTGACGATAGTCTGTCATAGCTCTTTTCCATTCTCGTCATAATAGGGCTGGCTGAGCAAGCGCTCTTTGCCGTCACCCAATAAACAATCAATCATCTCTCGCCGATGCAGATCCACCAGCGCCTTGGCTCCATCCAGCGTCGCGGCTTCCGCTTCCAGCCGCTGGCCATGAAATTCGCAAATCCAGACCCAATGACGGGTCGGGAAATTCTTCCCTTCCGCCCTAATTGCGTAATAGTCTGAAACAAGATCTTCGCTGTCTTCCAGCGCCCGCCAATCCAGTTCCTTCAATGCCTGCCCGGCCAGCAGTCCGCTCAAGTCATTCCCTGTCATCGCCACCTCAAAATGTGAAATTCACAGCATCATTCTCAAATGTTTAAAATCCAGGTCTAGCCCACTTCCCCTCCCAAACGCCCTCAAGGGCACCATATCGGGTGGGATGCAGAGGGGAGTGGGCTGGACGTGCCGCCTACTGCGCGCTCCCCAAAAGTTGCAGACTTTTCGGATAAGAGTTCGCTCACAAAGTCTCCTACAGAGACTTTTAAACTGAGCATCCAATTCCATAATCCCTCGCAGTCAGCCGATGCTCCGCATTCGGGTCATCATCCAAATCCTCTTCCAATCCATCAGCACCCTGGCGAATAGCGGTGATCAGATATTCGCTGGCATCTTCCGCCACCAGCTCACGAAAGGTCGCGGCTTCTGATAAGTCCCCTGCCCCGGTCAGGCTTTCGCATTGCCCGGCCAGATCCACCATCGCCTCGGCATAGGCCGAACTCATGGCTTCCATCAGGCTGGCCATATTCTGCGCCACGGCCACCCGCCCGGCGCGGCTGTTGGCCAGAAAAACCGGGCAAGAGGCCTTGGATTTGTGAATGCTTTCATTCATGCGGATCAGGGCCAGATCGACGGATAATGTCATTTCACACTCCATATTGCGATAATCACATCAATATCAATAATCCTTTGTTGTGATAATGTCAACAACCCTTTTGACCCCTTCTACCCCCTTTTGACCCTTTCAGACCTTTTACACCCTTTTTGTCCAGAGCGATTTACACAACCCCGACCCGTAGAATTTCCGCGCAAAAATTTTCTCTCAAATCGACCTTTTTGAGCATAGGACCCTTTGACCCCTTTGCACCCTTTCGATCCTTTTGCCAAATCCAAAAATATAAAGAAACCGGACCTTTAGACCCTTTCGGCCCTTTGAAAATGAAAAAATAAAAGATAAAAAGTCGATCGGGAGGCAGGTATATAAGGGGCAGGACCTTATAAACACGCCTCCCGATCGCCCTTTTTGGTTTTTGTTGAAAGATTTTCAAAGGTCAAAAAGGGTCCAAAGGTCCCTCGCTGCCAGCCACCATGCATTTAAGGCTTGCCGGGACGGCCCCCTGTTGCGATCATCACAGCGGTATGAGTTTTGCTAAGTGCCCTGCACCAGACCCTCTCCCCCTCCCAACCACCCGTCATGGTACCCTCGTGGGCGGTTGGGAGGGGGAGAGAGCTTGGCTCAGGACTTTTAAATAGAGCACCAAGAGCATGAGAACCGGAGGTGAGCATTGACAAAGTCAGAGCGCAAAAAGGCCGATAAGCAGACGTCTTTGACCGACAAGCAAAAGCGCTTCTGCGAAGAATATGCCAAAGACCTGAACGCCACCCAGGCGGCCATTCGGGCGGGCTATGCCGAAAAGACCGCCTATTCCAGCGGCCCGCGCCTGCTCAACCACCCTGCCATCAAGCAGGAGCTGGCCGAGCGCACCAAACAAACCATGCAGGAATTGTCCACGAAGGGGCTGGACATCTCGGTCGAGAAAACCTTGCAAGCCATCGCGCAAGTAGCCTTTTCCGACATCCGCACCATGTTTGATGAAAATGGCGATCTGATCCCGCCAAAGGATTGGGACGATGACACCGCCGCCAGCGTGGCAGCCCTCGACATCACCACCACCGAGCGCGCCCGGGGCGAGGTCAAACATGTCGCCAAAATCAAAAGCGCCGACCGCCTCCGCGCCCTCGACATGCTCGCCCGCTACCACTCCCTCTATAGCGACAGCATCCACGTCACCCTGACCGACGACCTCGCCGCACGCCTGCGCCGGGCAAAGGAACGGATGAAGTGAGGGTTAGGATGTAATAGAGACCAGCCCTGAAGAGAATGAACTGGTATCTGTCATTTTTCAATTTCCCGAAAATGGCGATGTTTTATGATTTGTGCAAATGGAGGATTGGTTGTAGACGGGCCGCTTACCATGCTTCTTGAGCCGAACTCCGATAACCAGGTTAGACGATCCCCGATACCGGCTGTGACAGGATCATCTGTAATGGTGATACGTGCACCGATAAACTTCACATCCGCTCCCAAAACCTGTTCCGCCTTGTCTGGAAATATTCGCTCAACAGTGGCCGGATCAAGCTCATCTTCAAAGCGCACCATGACAGGCACATCTTTTGGTTCAACATCGCAAGATCCAGTGAACTTGCCGACAAATCGCACATACCCTGCGGGGCCCAATTTCCCAGCTTTCTCTCCCAACTTGCATACTGAGTTTACAAAGAAAATGTAGCTTCCAGAATCAAAATCAATAGAACCGTCATCTCTGGGAGAATTCATCAATACATACACAGACGATCTATTGGGAAGATCAACAATTACTGCGTCGCCATAAATGTCAAAGTCGTAACTTATACCGGGGAAAAAGGACATGATGGACTTGCTCAATACAAATTTTTGCACCCCACTGCCGGTAATTTGCTGGCCATCCACTTCAAAGGTTACATCAAGCCGAAAATTCAATTGGCGGCTTGGCGCATAAAGTTCCATGAAACCAAGGACCCCAAAACAGAGAACAGCAAAAACCAATCCAACCCGAACAAGCCGCCTTTTTGTCTTGGGTAAAGGGGTAAGTTTACTTCGCATTTTTAGCTCGAATAATTTGAAAACAGATGAATACCAGAGCAATAATCAGCACCCCAGAATGAACCACAGCTCCCTTCTTACATGTCTTAGTGCCTGATTTAAAAGTCTCTGGATGAGACTTTTAAATCAAACTCTTGCACAAAATCGAAATCCCACAACAGCATCCACATTATCCTGACCACCTCTCACCAAAACATGGAGGAAGAATCTCTCAAGCAATCCAATGAACGTGAGAAGAGATTTGGGTTAATCTTTCCTTTCACCTGTATAGATCTTGCAAATATTGCAAATTTCACAAGAAACGAACAAAAGATATTTTGCCTCACCTTAACCAAATAAGAACAAGTCTGTGACAGGATGTCTGCCGCATATAATAAATCGTCTTTTTTGTAACGGCGAGCAGCATTTGACCGGGAACTTTTTTGGATAAGAAAGCTATTTGAATGTCGGGGCCATTGCACTTTATCAAGCATGTTCTAAGCATCATCAATAACAACGATCCAGAACTGGTAAAAGCACAATTCAGAGTGCTTTCCAGCCAAATGCCGATCATGTATTCGATCCTGCTCGTCAATGCCTGGGCTCTTGCCCTGGTCTTTTCGAGCACAGCCCCCACTTGGCTATGGCTTTACATCCCGCTTGGCTTTACTGCTCTTTGCGCTGTCAGGCTGGTTGGCTGGTGGTATTCCAGACACCGGATACCGACAGCAGAAGTCGCCTATAAAGCACTCAAGCAAACAAAAATACTGTCCGTTATTCTTGTTGCCATCCTCTGCAGCTGGTCTCTTGCCCTTCATCCCTATGGCGACACATCCATGCAGGCCAATGTTGCCTTCTTCATGGCGATAACCGGCGTCGGGGTCATCATCTGTCTGCAACAGGTCCCAATCGCGGCTCATATCGTCACCATTGGCATTTCCGTTCCCTTTGTGACGCATTTCTTTTCGACCGGCCTCATTTCCTTCATGGCCATGTCGATCGATGTTGCGCTGGTGGCTGTCACATTGCTGATTGTTGTCTTTGTGCAATTCCGGCATTTTTCCGACGCGGTCGACGCCCGTAGCAAGCTGGAAGCCGCCAATCGGGAAAATCATAGATTGGCCAATCTCGATTCCCTGACCGGGCTGAACAATCGGCGCAGATTCTTCTCTCAGCTCAATCAGACCATCGAAAAAGCAAAAATCGACGAGAGCCGTTTTGCGGTTGGCATCATCGATCTGGATCGCTTCAAGCCCATCAATGACCTCTATGGACATGCCGTCGGAGACAGGTTGTTGCAAGAGGTGGCCAAGCGCATTACCACCACTTTGGACGAGACATCGGTCATCGCCAGACTGGGCGGTGATGAATTCGCCATCATCATGCCGCACGACCATGACAATGACGAGCTGATGGGACAGGGCCACCAGATTTGTCAGGCATTGAGTGAGCCTTTCGAACTGGCAGAAGCGACAATCCAGATATCTGCATCCATGGGTGTGGTCGTTTTCCCCGATCTTGCCCAAAGCGCGCAGGAGCTTTATGTGCGGGCGGATTATGCACTTTGCAATCGCAAGCGGACACAAAGAGGGGGTGTTGCGCTCTTTGCAGATCAGCACATCCTGGAAATCAAACAGACCACCCGCGTTGAACAGGCACTCAATGATGCGGATCTTGAGGAAGAACTCAGCATCCATTTTCAACCCATCGTCGATGCACAATTTCAAAAAACAATCGCCTTTGAGGCTCTGGCCCGCTGGACCAGTCCTACCTTGGGCAACGTCTCTCCCGGTGAATTCATTCCCGTGGCCGAACGCTCTGGCAAGGTGAAGGCCCTGACACCCGTGCTTTTGAAAAAAGCTCTGTCCTGTGCGGCATGCTGGCCAGAGGATATCCGGCTTTCCTTCAATCTCTCGACCCATGATCTCAGCTCCATGGAGAGCCTTTTGAAGATCGTGGCACTGGTGGAGAAAAGCGGCGTCGCCCCCTCCCGGATCGACTTTGAAATCACCGAAACCGCGATGGTTTACGACTTCGAGCAAGTCAAACGGTCCGTGGAAATATTGAAAGGTCTTGGCTGTGGTCTGGCTCTGGATGACTTTGGCACCGGCTTTTCCAGCCTGACCCAGCTTCACGCGCTGCCGCTGACAAAAATCAAGATCGACAGAAGCTTCGTGACCGATCTCAACAGCAATCCGGCAAGCTACAAGATCGTGAAATCACTCCTTGCGCTCAGCCGTGACATGGACATCGATTGCGTGGTCGAAGGCGTCGAGACCCAGGACGAAATGCAAGCCCTCTCCCAGTTGGGCGGTCGCTTGATACAGGGCTATTATTATTCCAAACCCCTGCCGGAGAGCGAAGTCAGCAATTTCAGCCCTTCAAGCGCAGATGCCCCTTCGCAACAGGCCGCCAATTCATAAACATTACGCCCAAGGCTTGTTCCTGCACCGCCATTCACTTCTCTCTAACCATGCCAAAGGCTTTCTTGTGATATAGGCAGCGGAAAGGTGCTTTTTACTGGACTCACTACCTGTGATTGATCACTCTCTCATTAAAACATTTCTCGCAATTAGTGCTTTAATTCTCTGATTTGGAGTGAGTTCTTATCCGAAAAATGCTTCAACTTTTCGGGAACACGCTAAAGTTCAATCAAGTTTCAGTGGTGCCATGACATCTGAACGCCTGTTCGATGAAGCTACCAATGCTTCCTCGCCTTCTTCTTCCGATCAACAGACCGATCATGCCATATCCGCAGCCGAAGCCGCCGCCTCTGCCTGGGAAGCAGCGCATCGCTCTGCCCAAGCGGCCAATGCAGCGTCAGAAGCCGCCATCACAGCGGCAGAAGCAGCCAGGCGCGCCGTCGACAGCATTGATGTCAGGCTCGCCCAACAGGCAGCAGATGATGCCATGCAAGCGGCCAGCCTCGCCAGCCGGGCAGCAGAAATTGCCAGCAATGCCGCCAAGGACAGCAAAGACAGATCCAGCACTCCCAAAACCACACAGACCAAAGATATCGCGGTCACAGATGAGATACGCGATGGCACAAACGAGGCCAATCCCCGCCAGACACAAGCCTTTCGCCCCTTACGCTTCACCGGCACCCTGAAAAGCTATTATGCACTCTGGCTGAAGGGCACCCTCTTCACCTTGCTCAGCCTTGGCCTCTATGGCCCATGGGCCCATGTGCAGCAGCGGCGCTATCTCTTTGGCCACACTCAGTTGGGCGGCACGGGGTTCGACTATCACGGCAAGGGCAAGGATCTGTTCAAGCTGTTGCTTGGCGGGCTGATCCTGTTTGCGCTGGTCAATGGCGGCTATCGCTATCTTATCAGCCCGGATCTGAAGCCCGGCGCTGGTGTGGCTGCCAGTCTGCTTCTGACCGCCTGTGCGCTGGCTTTGGTTGGCTTTGCCATGCGCTATCGCGCCCGCAACAGCAGCTGGCATGGCATTCGCGCCCGCTGGGCAGGCTCAAGCTGGGGCATGATCCGCCATGTACTTGGCGGCCAATTGCTGACCCTTTTCACCCTTGGCCTCGCCTATCCGCTGGTTGTGCAAGTGATGACCAAATGGCAGCTGAAGCAGGTGCGCATTGGCGACAATGAACTGACGCCAGATATCTCGTTGAAAGGCTTCTGGACCCTTTGCGCCCCATGGATGTTTGCGCCCATCTTACTGGCCTTTGCCCTGCCTGTTGCCATGGGTGGCGATAGCTTGCTGGTGCTTTATCTGGACCCGAAGGTCGAGATCATCCCCCAGACAGCCATCATCGCCTCCACGCTTTTATGGTTCCTCTTCCTGCCGCGTTTTTGGGCTTTTGCCGGCCTTGCCGTGCTGGCAGGCTCGCTGTCGTTCATCTTGTCAAACAACACTCTACTGATGCTGACCATGACGACCAGCCTGACCTTTGGCTTCTATCTTTGCTACAGCATGGCCCGGCTAAGCATGCTGCATCTGGTCTTGTGCAATCTCAGCCTCAAGGATCATGTGCAATTCAGCTCCAGCTTGCGCATCCCATCGCTCTTTGCACTGGCGGCCACAAACCTGCTGGCCATCCTCGCCAGCCTTGGCCTCGCCACCCCATGGGCCGAACTGCGCCTGCAGCACTATCTCTGCAACAATATCCATTACAAACAAACCGGCCCGCTGGATGATCTGTTCTCTGGCCAGGAAAAAAGCGAAATGGCATGAACAAGCAGGATAAGAGCAGTAAAAAAGCGATCAACATACATGCCGAGGACTGCTTCATAAAGGCGGACAAGCTGATAGACGGCATCGCTGACATGTCATTGGAGCAGGCCAGCCTTGCAATCGAAAAAGCTGGCAAATGCTATGAAGATGGTCTGGCTTTGGAGCCTGAAGAAGGAGACGCTTGGTATAATTGGGGCATGGCATTGGCCGAGCTGGGAGAGCTGGCTGCGGAGCTGGACCCAACGCTCTCTCAAACCAGCCTGCAGCTAGCCATTGAGAAATACAAAAAAGCCCTCAAGGTCCGTCCTGATGATCAATATGCGCTCAATAATTTGGGCATAGCCCATGCAAAGCTGGCCGATCATTTCGAGGAAAGCGAGCGAGAAGCCCATCTGAAACACGCCATCAAGCATTACAAGGCGGCATTGGCGATCAAACCAAGCAAACGCAGAGCCCTCTATAATTGGGGTCTTGCCTTGGTCAAGCTGTCCGAATTGCAAGATCGAAACAAACAAAAAGCAAGTCTGAAGAACGCGATCAAACTCTATGCGGCGGCATACGATATCAAACCGAAAGACCCGGATATTCTGGGCAGTAAGGGCATTGCATATTACGACCTTGCAGACATGTATGAAGGCAAGAAACGGCAGGGTTATCTGCAAAACGCCATCAAAGCTTTCAAGAAAGCATTTAAGCTCAACCCCGCTGACGATATTGCGGCACGAAACTGGGCCGATGCATTGTCAGATCTGGCAGAGTTCCATAAGTCCGACAAGCGCAAGGCTCTATTGCAAAAAGCCATTCGCAAATATGACACAGCCCTGAGGCTCGACCCATCGGATCATGAGGGCTTTTTCAATTGGGCGCGGGTGCTGGACAAACTTGCCGACATGAAAAAGGGCAAAAAGCGCATCAAAGCCCTGTATGCCGTGATGGAAAAATACAAGCACGCCATCGAGGTCAAACTCGATTATTCCCAAGCCATCTGCAATCTCGGCGCAACATTGGGCGAGCTGTCCGATCTGCAAAAAGGCGACGAGCGCAAGGCAAACCAAAAAGCCGCAATCCGGCATTTCAAACATGCCTTGCAAATTGCCCCTGACGACGACAAAGCCATGTTCAACTGGGGCCATGCCTTAAACAAGCTCGCCTATCTGAACGAGGGAACCAAGCGCAAAAAGCTGCTGGAAAAGGCCATCGAAAAGTTAGAAGCAACTCTTGCCATCAATCCAAATCACGGCGCCAGCGAAGATCTGTCCGAAGCCCTGAAAGATCTGGCCAGCATGAAAGTAACTCAGCAACAGTCTGGTCATTAGTGCCCGATTTAAAAGTCTCTGAATGAGACTTTTAGGCTGCATGTCCAGCCCTCTCCCCCTCCCAAACCGCCCACGAGGGTACCATGACGGGTGGCTTGGGAGGGGGAGAGGGCTTGGCTCAGGACTTTTAAATCAGACTCTTAGAGAACATCACACACAAAACCGCACGCACGCCCAACCCCTGCGCCGCTCTGCCATCTGGACAGAGAAGATTGCATTGGATAGATCTTTGCCATCTTAAATGATTATCTTGCTGCTTCCCCTCCCCCAACCAACCGAGCAGAAAAGCAAGAATACCGAGTTGCCCTTGGAGCAAGCCAGCCTGACCATGCAAAAGTCATATCGACAGCATTGCAGCCCGGCTTAAATCGACGCTGTCATGTGCCATAGATGCTGCAGGCCTCTTCTTCCAGACGCACGACCTTGTCCTTGTGTCTTTTGCGGAATTGATTGGGTGATAGTCCATGCCATCTCTTGAAGGCACGAATAAAGGAATTGGGCTCTTCAAAGCCCAGCATGAAACCGATTTCCGCTACCGACATGGTGTCACTGGATAGATATTGGATAGACAAGTCATATCGAATTTCATTCAGCAATTTTGTGAAGTTGGTGCCTTCCTCTCTCAGCCGACGTTCAAATGTTCTTTGGCTCATTGTCAGATTTTGCGCAATACGTGCTGCTGTTATCTGTCCTGATGGTAGCAAGCGAGAAATGTGCTGTGCAGCTCTTTCCGAAAACTGGCTCTCTCCCAATGTGGTGTCCAGTCTGCGTTCAGCTTCCTTATCATAGGCAAAGCCCATGAAGCCGCCATCGGTCAGAAGCGGCAATTTCGATGTTGCCTTGTCCAGCTCCAATATGTTTTCGGAGCCAATTTCAATCTTGCAGCCTATTTTCTCCTCGGCCTGTTCATGCAAGGGGATCGGGGACGACAAGATCACGCGCTGGGGCTTTATATTCTGCAAGCTATAATTTCGACCGATCAATATGATCCAGAGAAATGACAGAATGCCTGACAGTCCATTGATGGGGAAAAAGGGGTCCAGCTCAAAGATATGAAGTTGGCAATTCTTTTTCGTCAGTCTCAAGTCCCAATTGACCGGCTGAATGGTTGCCTTGATCTTTGCCAGGCGTTGCAACCCTTCTTCTATGTTGGCGCTTGCAGCGAAGGAATACATGGTCGCACCGTAAGGCACACTTGAAAAGCCCTCGGCCAGTTTGAGATAGAAATCTTCTTTTCCATATTCGGTGATCAGAGCATAGAAAGCGGCTGCACATTGTTTGGCTGTGAGGGTGAGTTGTTTCACACGATCTGGTTCACAGGCTATTCCTGCTTTCTTGAAAACCACCTCCAACTCGACACCCAAAATGGCGCAACAAACCATGATTTCGTGTCCGGTCTGATATCTTCTTCTACTCATCTTTGATTGGTCCATCCTGCAAATTCGCCCCCTTTTTCGATTAGCATAAAGTATGGCTCATGAAACAGCCATCAAAGGCTGTTTGGCGAGATTTGATTGGTTTTTGGCGCATCGAGATGTGTTCATCATGCCGATTTCCATCCATTTTCGATTCCACAATTCTTATCGAGAATCACAGCTAAATCATGATGTTACGGCAAGTTTCCTCGCTGTTTGCATCCGTATTTTTACGACCAGAGTATGGCGCAGTCTTCATTTTGCGGGCTAAGCGAACGGCTTTGTTCCGTGGTGCCAAATACTCCAGTGCGGGATGCCTTGGGCGAACCTGACGACATGATGGCTGATCAGGAAATGCGGGTTGATCATGTCAGAATTTGCCGATTGGTTCAGATCTTCGGGTCGGGCCTACCTCTCCTTTCATAAAGCTTTGTCTGATGCAGCAGCGTACGGTTTTGCGCGGCGCAGCACAGGCTCGAAATTGACAAAATGGCCCTTTTGGCATGGGCACATGCAGGTTTCCATGAAGATGTTAAGGGCCATGTTGCTGCCCCTCGTTGCCGCAGGCGTAATTGCGATCAGTGCCCAAAGTGCCATCGCTTTTGGTGGGGGGAGTCCGTATAGCGAGGTCAAGCCAATTGGTGATCGTGGTTGTGAGGTTCAGATTGATTATTCACCCAGCGGTAACGCTCGAGTTGCGCTGCAAGCAGGATTCGATGACAAAATTGCTGGCAGTAGTGTTTATTCCGGTGGAAGTAGAACTTATTTTTTTTCAGGCGCAATGACTTCTGCTGATATTAACAGTTGCTTCACTGGCCCAGTGACTGGCGTGTCAATTCCTAATCCGACCGCAAATCTTTTTGCGGGTGCTGACTATCTTGGCTTCAAATATACCTTTGGAGGGGTTGATTATGAATATGCAATCAAGGGAGCTACTGATACCGAAGTAGTTGCTGGTCCGATATCCTCCCCACAGCCGGCCGAGGGCCCGACGGTGCAGATTGATGCGCCGGAAAGCCATAATGGCGAAGATTTTTCGGTCATAGTCAGATTCTCAGAGCCTGTGACTGCTCTTCGTCCTGAAGATGTCACCGTCATGAATGGGGAGGTTCTGGATATGGAACCGACAAATTCAGTTGAATATGGTGCTAGCATACGTCCATCCGGTGATGGGGATGTGACCATTGATATCGCGGCTGGTGTTACTCAAAGTGAATCAGGGGATGTAGACAATCAGGCGGCAACCCGGGTCGTTGTGCGTGGCAGTTCAAATGAGGCAACGGTCCAGAAAATCCAGTCCTTCATTCAGAACCGTGCCACCCATGTCCTGAACCATCAGCCGTCTCTGTCCGGTTTTATTGACGGGTTCAATCTTGCCGGTGGCGGCCCTCTGGGGAATTTGGGATTGTCTGCCAATGCAGATCGTATGGATCTTGCTTTCTCCTCCTCCTTGTCACGCATTCAGGCCGCCAGACAGGCCGCAGAAGCCGGCCATGACAATGGGCTTGCAGCCATTGATCAGTCTGTGGAAGCCGCGCATGCTTCATCCTATGCAGCGCCAGAGGCGGCCAATCGTGCCAATGCGGGGTTGGATAACATCGATGCTCTCGACAACAGCAAAGATTATGGCATACCCCAGAACCGCTTTGATGTCTGGACACAGCTTTATGCCTCTCGTGCCAAGCTCAATCAGTCCAGGGCAGATACGATTGTTGCCTATCTTGGTGCGCATTATTTTGTCAATCCGAACCTGATTGTCGGAGCGATGGCACAATATGATTCCGTCTCCGAGAAAAATGGATCAAGCTCCGTTGACGGGACGGGCTGGATGGCCGGACCCTATATTGCCGGTCGTCTTCCCGGTCACAGCCTGCTTTATGAAGCCCGCATTGCCTGGGGCCAATCCAATAACAAGATCTCTCCGACCGGCACCTACAAGGATCGCTTCGATACCACCCGCTGGATTGCCACCGGTCAAATAGAGGGTGATATCCTTTTGAGCAGTCTTGATCAGATGACCCGTGTTGCCTTCAATCCATTTTTGCGGGCTACCTATTTCGAAGAGAAGCAGGACAGCTATATCGACAGCAATGGCTCTCGCGTCGAGGGGCAGACCTATAGCGTCGGGGAAATCCGCTTTGGTCCCAAATTCACGCTGGTCACGGAACTGGACAATGGTGTGCGCCTGACGCCTTTCGTATCGGCATCGGGCTTGTGGGACTTCAAGATGTCCGGCAATGACAGCTCTCAGAATTCCGCCTTGAAAGAGGGCAGCTTGAGAGCCCGTCTGGATGCAGGTCTCGGTATCAAGACGGCCAATGACTGGCTGTTCAACATGTCATCCTTCCATGATGGCATTGGTGTCGACAAATATCAGGCCTATGGCGGCAAGGTTCGCCTGACCATCCCGTTGAATTGATATTTTGATTTCCTGGGGGACGTGGAGCAGGCAAGGTGACTGGGATCTTTCCCACCACCTTGCCTGCATTTTTATACGGAAAGGATTTTGAGCTTCTTATCCAAGAGATGCAACTCTTTGGACTGTGCAGCATTCCTTTATTGTCAGACAGGACCTTGTGATCTCCAAAGCATGCAATCGTAAGATTGAACTGTTCGTTGTCATCAGCCCACGCTATCCGTCTCTCTCAATCGCTTGGCATAATCGGCTGGGGAGCAGCCGACGATGCGTTTGAAGGCGTTGATGAAGTGGGATTGGTCGAAATAGCCAAGCTGCAAGGCAAGGTCCGAGAAAGTCTCCTCACCGCTTGCGCAATTGGCAAGGGCGTTATGGATGCGAAAGCGCTCGATCACCGCTTTGGGCGTCATGCCAAGATGGGCTTCGAATTGCCGTTGCAACGTCCGCTCGGTAAGGCTGAATTCTGTCGCCAGATCAGCCACACGAAACAGATCCCCATGCGCCTCGATGAAGGCGGTCATCTGGTTCACACGCCGGGCAACATCGGATACCGGCTTTGCCACATCGCACAAATTGCGCAAACTGGCGGCGATATCCTCCCTCGTAGGCAGTCTCCCATTCACACCTTCCAAAGGCTGCAAGATGTCTGGCGCAAGGAAGCTGGTTGCGGGGGCAAAGCCATCAGTCAGTTCCACCGCTGGACCGTCATGAAAGGCCCCTTGAAAAGCGGATTTGAAGCGAAAGCCAACCACCCAGCCGGAGCCTTGCAAGGGATATTCAAAATAGCTGCGCGTACAGCCAAACAATGCCGAGCCCCGACACTGGTCCACCACCAGATTGAACAGCGGAAACGGCACCGTGCGCTGCATATGCTGTTGCCCGTCCGGCATATCCCAAGCCACCATCCAGACATGCTCCAGCCATGGCACAAGATCGGGCTGAGAGGGCACAAACTGCCTGATGGACAGATGTTTGCGGGTTGGATCATCCACCACCACGCCACGTGTGATGGGCAGTTCCCGTTCAACCAATGTGATTTTGTCGGCTTTTTCCAAGAGCCCCTCCCGGCCACGCGCTACGGTGCCGCAAAGCAAATGAAGAGGCCCCGATGATCCGTCTATACCATTGCCCACAAACCCGTTCCACCCGCATTCTCTGGCTGCTGGAAGAGCTCGGCGCCCGCGATCAGGTCCAGCTGGAACTGGTCTCCATCCGCCCCGGCCAATCCGCGCCGAAAAGTCCCCACACCGAGGGCAAAGTCCCGCTGCTGGAGCATGATGGCGTGATGATCCGAGAGTCCGGTGCCATTGTGCAATATCTCAATGATCTCTTCCCCGATGCTGGCCTTGCACCCGGCATCAGCGATAAGGAGCGCGGGGCTTACTTAAGCTGGCTGCATTATTATGGCGGCGTGATCGAGCCGGTGCTGACCATGCATATGTCGTCCATGGAGCCAGATAAGCTTTTCACTTCCACCTTCCGTGGCTTTGAAGAGATGGAAGCTTGCCTCAATGATCAACTCAGCAAACATCCTTTCCTGCTGGGCGATCATTTCTCGGCAGCCGATATCCTCATCGCCGCCCCCTTCATCTGGTTCCCCGTCATGGCCCCGAAGGCTGGGGCCATACAAAGCTGGCTCCAGCGCTGCGCCACCCGTCCGGCCTTTGCCAAGGTGACCGAGGAAGACACAGAATTCCAGACAAAAATGAAGAATCTGGCTCATTGAGCAGACGAATTATCGCCGACAATTCAGATGGATACCGGATCACGAAGCGCATCATGTAACAATCCATAGTCTTTTGCAGGGTGCGACAAAATGGCACAAATTGATCACACGTGTGAGGGGAAATGTCGACAAAACAATATCTTGAATTGCGAACATACAAAACCACCTTCTCTTTTGGACAAGTTTTGGTAAGTCCTTGTTAACTTAACGAGAGCACAGAATGGGGGTGTATATAAC
This sequence comes from Cohaesibacter gelatinilyticus, assembly GCF_900215605.1. Classification (NCBI taxonomy): domain Bacteria; kingdom Pseudomonadati; phylum Pseudomonadota; class Alphaproteobacteria; order Hyphomicrobiales; family Cohaesibacteraceae; genus Cohaesibacter; species Cohaesibacter gelatinilyticus. The sequence goes on from NZ_OBEL01000002.1 coordinate 494,370, forward strand.
ACCCTACCCCTGAGACGGATCAGTCTCACTTTCAATTAAGGCTCTTTAAAAAATGTCGCATAACTCGATGAGCGTGGACACGCGGGCAAGCATCGATGGCGCGCACAAAAACGCCAAAGATCTCACTAGTTCCAAATCTTCTTCTCTCTTTTCCAAATTAAAGATAGGCCCCAGAATTTACACGGGTTTTGGACTTGTCCTGACCACAATGGTCGGCCTTGGTTTCTTTTCCATCATGGAGCTGAGAAACCTGGATGACAGTTTTCTGAAATATGAAGACATGGCGGGTGACTCCCGCCTGGTTTCCGCTATCCAGCGTTCAGTCGTTGAAACACAACTGGCCGCACGGGAGTTTCTGGCAACCTCTGATACTAAGGAAAAATCCCTATTCGAAACAAACTTTGCAAAGCTGGATGCATTGGCAAAGCAAGCCAAAGGTGAAATCTTCAAACCCGAACGGGTGGAACTTCTAAGCCGCGTTTCCAGACAAATGAATGACTATGGTAAGGGTTTCTCGGAAATAGCTACCCTTCTTGATCGGCGTAATGAATTGCTCTACTCGGATCTGTCGGTCTCCGGCATGGATATCCGCATTTGGCTCACCCAGATCCGCGAAGGCGCCTTTGACGCCAATGATTATGAATCCGCCAGTCTTGCTGGCGTGGCTCAGGAGCATTTGCTGCTTGCTCGTCTGTATGTAATGAAATTTCTCGACGACAACAGCAAGGAAAGCATGGATCGGGCCAATCAGGAGCTGGCCGCCCTGGGTCAGAAACTGACCGATCTCGGAGCCAGCCTGGAAAATCCGTCACGCCGGGCCCTTTTGGCAAAAGTCCAGAAATCCGCACCCAAATATCAAGCATCTTTCAACGAACTGACAGAAATCATCTTCAGACGCAACAAGATCCGCAAAACCATTCTGGACAATGGCGCGACGCAGATGATGGCAAATACCAATGCCATCGAAGCCTCTGCCCAAAAAGACGAGAAAATTCTTCTGCAAGATGTAAGCGATACATTGCTTGATGCTGAAAATGCCATGATGATTGTCGGTGCACTGGCTGTTCTGTTCGGCCTGATTGCAGCCTTTGTCATTTCTCGCGGCATCACCAGGCCGGTTCTCGATCTGACCAGCGTCATGGACAAACTTGCACGCAATGACTTTACCATTCATGTGCCGGGCAAAAACCGTGGAGATGAATTGGGCCAGATGGCTGGGGCCGTTGAGGTCTTCAAGCAGAATGGCATTCGCGCCCGCGAGCTGGAGGCCGAGCAGGCCACTGCCAAACAGCGCGCAGAAGAAGAAAAACATGCCATGATGCTGCAAATGGCCGACGATTTTGACAGCCATGTCGGCGGCATCGTGAATGCGGTCTCCTCTGCATCGACCGAATTGAGCACCACCGCCAGAAGCATGGCAGACGTCTCCGAGGAAACCTCCTCTCAGGCCACAGCAGCCTCTGCTGCATCCGAGCAAACCTCTTCCAATGTGCAGACGGTTGCCACGGCCACCGAGGAAATGACCTCGACCATAGCCGAGATCAGCCAGCAGGTGGTACAGGCATCGCAATCGGCAAGAGATGCCGTGACCAAGGTGGATGAGACCAACGGCCAGATGCAATTGCTGGCGGAAACAGCCAACAAGATCGGCGAGGTGGTCGAGATGATCTCCACCATCGCAGAGCAGACCAATCTGCTCGCCCTGAACGCAACCATTGAATCAGCACGCGCCGGAGAAGCCGGCAAGGGCTTTGCCGTGGTCGCCGGAGAAGTCAAGGATCTGGCAGGCCAAACCGCCAAGGCAACCGACGAGATTGCGCAGCAAATCACCGGCATTCAAAACGCCACCCAGCAAGCGACCCTTTCCATGGAACAGGTCAGCCATGTGATCCAGCAGGTGGATGAAATCTCCTCGGCCATTGCAGCGGCCATGGAAGAGCAAAATGCAGCCACCCATGAAATTGCCGACAGCATTCATCAGGCAGCAGAGGGCACGCAAGTGGTGAATGACAATGTCAGGGCGGTCTCGGACGCATCCCAGGAAGCAGGCGCCGCGTCAGCCCAGGTCCAATCAGCTGCGGGCGAACTCGCCCAACAGGCCTCCATCCTGAAAGACGAAGTCGGCAAATTCATTCAACAGGTCAGAGCAAGCTGATATCGATTAGGTCCCACCCAGCGGATAGATCATGTTATGACTATCTGCCGGGTGGCCATACCTGTCTGTTGAATGAAAACCATATGGCCACGTTTTCCTTTGAACCCGGAACGCACAATCTTACTATCCACTTGTCACAAAGAAAAAGATGCTGAGCCCTTCAACGATCAAACGATTATCCTCTGTGGACCCTCTCTCGGATTATCAATCCAGCAAGAACGAGCTGCTCGGCAGCAAGTCCATCACCATTGAGCAGCAGAAAACGGATAGCTGGTCCCTGTCTCACAGCATTGAAGACGGTATCGAGCGGGTCGTGGTCAAACCATCCATACCATCCAAACGTCCGGCTCTGGTCATGCAACATGGCATGTGGCATAGCGCTTCCTGCTGGCGGGATTGGCAAATTTGGCTTGCCGAATGTGGCTGGGAAAGTCATGCCCATTCGCTGCCCGGCCATGGCCGTTCTCCAGAGCAAAGGACCGTACCAGAGTGCTCATTGGCCTATTATCTTCGTTTTCTGGCAGATGAGATCCAGCGCCATGACACGCCACCAATCCTGATGGGTCACAGCATGGGTGGCGCACTGACCCAATGGTATCTGAAATATGTCGGCCCACTCCCGGCCATGGTGCTGGTCGCATCCTGGACGTCTCATGACATCCTCAAGGACAGCCTTTGGAATGCCATGAAGATTGATCCGTTGGGCACATGTCTCTCACCCTTTCTCGGCTGGCGCTTTCAGTTTCGAAATGATCAGGCCGTTCGCAAATGGTTCTTCACCAAGGGCAATGATGAGGCTGCACAAAAGCTGAGACCCGAGCTTGGCCCGGAATCCGAGATCGTCTTGATGCAACATCGCGCCCCTATCTGGACACCCCCAGCCGCAGGACAAATGCCCATGCTCTGGCTTGGCGCAGAAGAGGACGCCATCATCCCCGACGCAGCATCTCGCCGCGCGGCCAACCATTATGGCGCCGACTATCTATCCATTCCCGATGCTGGCCATGATCTGATGCTGGAACGAAATGCCAAGCAAAGCGCCCTACAGATCGACGCATGGCTAAAGGAAGCGCTCGATCTGTAGCCTCACCCCCTCACTGACCTCAGCCCAAGAGAGGCCGTCCGCCTTCATAACCAGTCATCAATTGCAGTCTCGCTCAGAGACTGCGCGTTTTTTCTCCAATCGGCGCAACCAGTCATCAAGATCTTCCCGATGCGCATTGGCTTGCTCAATTTTGCCCCAAATCATGTCGGGGTCGCCGCCCAACCGTATATGGGTGTCCATAAGCTGTCGTAGCAAACTACGATCTCCTAATGGCACTTTTCCATCAAGGATCATCTGCTCCAGCTCCGGCAAAAACTGCGTGGCTGCCTCTCCAGCCTTGCAAAGCCCACGAAGCGCTCGCCAATAGCGATCCCAATCTACATCGTCTTCACTATTGATCACTCCCGTTTGAATGATGGCCCGAAACTGCTCAATCAACAGCGTGCGCCCCGGCTCTCCAAACTCAGGAAGCCTATGCAAAAACCCTCGCATTTTCGCACGCATTTCAGGATCGGATAGCCATCTTTCAATCACATCAAAATTTGGTTGAAGAGCATAATCAGGAGAACGGCTGAGAAACCAGTGAGCAGAACTGAGCGATGTTCCCTCTTCTTCAAACGCCATATTGATTCTCCGCTCATTCCAGTTGTCCAAACGCTCAAACACATGCTGGACCATGAGAGCGAGCCGCTCTTCATCTCCACTCTTTGCCAGCATCCTTTTGATATCATCCAGACCGGCAGGCAACGGGAAATGTGGGCTGGCAAGAATAGCCAACATGTGCTCAATCCGCTTCTCATCAAAGCCTTCAGGTGCACCTCGAACTCTTGTATTGAGTTTCAGATTAATCATCGACCATTCAGCAATTGATGGCTTTCGATTTTCCGAAAGGATCTGATCAATCTGACGGTTCATGATGTCATAAGGTGTCTCGCCGGTCGCAGGCAGGGAAAATTGCAGGACTTCATCCAGAAAACGCGACCAAACCTTGTCATTCAGCCTGCCATGGCCTTCCCCAAGCAGTTCGGAACCACGCAACCAGCCAGCGCTCTCCTTACGGCCCCGCTCCATCGCACCAGGTGAGATGAACAATATAGGGAACATTTTTTCATAGGATCCGCCTGTCCAGCGATAGATCTCCTTCAGCTTGCGACCGTTTTCATCAGGTTGGTGCACGCGAATATGTGACCATCGAGCACCCAAAAAATCGAGACTGAAGCGGCTGCCTTCTGCAGAAGAATACCCCTTACCTTTGGAGACGATCAGATCCGCATCTTCCAGATCCACCTCATCCGTCTTCACCAGACACTGCCCCAAGCTGGCTCGCAACCTCAACTCTTCAATCAGCTTGACGGTTTGCCCTTTGCTATCCTTGCCTAATTTTGGAGACGCGACAAAGTTGCGTTGCAAATTCTTTGGTAAAACACAGTTTTCCTGCTCAACCAGTCGATATTGCGCACCATCCTGATAAGACAAGACATCACCCAGAAGATCATCATCTGACGCCTCGATCATCAAAACCCGCTCAGCTGCCCCGCTCAAAAGCGCATAAACACAAAAACCATTGCATTCGGTCGGATCATAACGACTTTTACGCAGAGCAATCGTCTTCACCTTAACCGGGTGGGTGATGTCATCATGGTCACCCGCAATCAATTGACGGGCTTTTTCTTCGATCTTTGGATTGCTGACATAGGGCGGAATGGCCAACAGACCAATCCCCACACCCAAACTGAGAGAAATGCTGATCCATCTCTTGTCGGTGCGCTGGCTGAAAAGCTTATGCAAAGCCCAGAGCAAAAACAGATAGAGCAGAAGGGTTGGTGCCAAAAGCAGAAACAGACCAACCGGTGTCCCTACAATGGTCAAAACCAATGCCCATGCAAAGCCCGGCATTATAAAGGTAATAATGGTAGAGATTACCAAGGCCACGACAAATATCTTGAACCATGGGCGGGATTTCTTTCCTCGCCCACGCCCCTCAGAAGGCGTGAGTGGCATTCCACTTTCACTCATGACTGTCTCAATCACATATCTGAAACTGACAAGGGCGGAAAGCGAACCTCCTATCCCTTGTTTTCTTGCCAGTCAGACTGCACTGCAAGTGTGAATCAAACACTGCAATCAGCACTTGAAGCAAATACGCCAACAACCAAATGAAATCATCCTAACCAAATGGTTTCTACTTCCCCTGTTTCATCTTCGATCAGATGAATATCACCCCTCGCTGATCTCAGCCCAGGACAGGCCGAATTTCTCCAGATATTTGCGCAAGCGGTCCGCATCATTTTTGCTTTTGCGGCTCTCACGAGAGGCGGCAAAGAGGCTGCGGCCTGCGGCGCTGAGGCTGGGGCTTTGCTGGCAGGTGCGAATGACATAGGCAAGCTGCACCCGGTCGAACGGGTCCAGCAGCTTCGCCTCCTCCCCCAGAACAGAACTCAAAAGCTCTGCATCCGGATCTTGCCTGGCACTTTCCCAATGAGCTTGCAGGGTCTCGATCTCCTGCTCGACAGCGGCCAGCGTGATGCGGGCGCGCGGGGCCAGCGTGCAAAGCCGCTGCATGGAGGCCCCAAGATCGCGAAAATTGCCCGGCCACAGCGTGGCAGGCGATGTGGCAAAGCGCAAGTAACGGGCATAGGCATCGGCATTGAAGCCAAAGCGGGTGCCAAGCAAGGTCTCGCAGCGGTTCAACTCATATTCGATATTGGGTTCGATATCCTCTCGTCGCTCGGCCAGAGATGGCAGTGCAAAGGTCCATAAATTCAGCCGCGCATAAAGATCAGGGCGGAATTTACCCTTGGCCACCAGCGCCCCCAAATTCTGGTTGGTGCCAGCGATCAGCTGAAAGCGGCTGGTGATTTCATGGTCCGAGCCAACGGGCAGAAAGCGCCCGGTCTCGACCGCATGCAAGATCATCGCCTGCTCATCCAGTCCCAGCTCGTCAATCTCGTCCAGAAACAGAACTCCGCCATCCGCCTCACGCAACAGGCCACGCCGGTCGGAATTGCCCGTGCCCACCGCCCCGCGGCGATGACCAAACAGGCTGGACATGGCCCGCTCGCCCTTCAGCGTGGCACAATTGACATGCACCATACGGCCCTTGACACGGCGACGCTGCAATTTCAGCTCATAAATCTTTTGTGCCAGTTCGCTCTTGCCCGTGCCTGTCGCCCCCATCAGCAACAGAGGCGCATCCGATTGGCTCGCCACCAGCTCTATACGCTCTATCAGGCTATTAAAGGCGGCATTGCGGGTTTCGATACCCGATTTCAAAAGCGCATTATATTCCTGCGCAATCAGATCAAAGCGCTGCTGCAAGGCATCATAGCGCCGCAAGTCCAAATCAACGATGGAATAGGAGCCGTAATCCGGATCCCCCTGTTGTAGCGGTGGCGATGTCTGCACCAGCTTGGCGGGCACATGGCGGGATTCGGCCAGCAGGAACCAGCAGATCTGGGCCACATGGGTGCCGGTGGTCAGATGCAGATAATAATCCTCGCGCTCTTCATCAAAGCCATAGCCATTGGCAAAGTCGAACAGCGCGCCATAGACCTCCTGAAAATCCCATGGGTCATTGAGATCCACCTCTTGCAGCAGAACCTCCGTCGCCGGGCTGGCCCCTTCGATATTCTCTTTCACCTTATAGGCCAAACGAGAGAATTTACGATCATGAAGCAGCTCCAGCCGATGCACCGGAAAATGCCCATGCTGCGTCACCGCCACCGATGGCCGCCATCGCCGCTTCTTCCCTGCATCCAGCTGGGTGCCCAGGAAGCCGATCACAACATTCTTTTTCAAAGACCCCTGCATGATGGTCCTTTTGCCCTCTGACTTTGTCAATGTTCGCTTCCGGTTCTCGTCCTTTGAGCGAATTCTTGTCCGAAAAGTCTGCAACTTTTCGGAAACGCGCTTAAGCCCTGCCTATGTTCCGATCCTCAGCTTCACATTTCCGCGTCAGATCACAAAAACCCTCATAATGCAGAGGCCTTTTTCATGAAATTCACTCAAACGATATGAATTTATAAAAGACGATATATTTTTATCATAAATTTTGCCACCTCTTTTTGCATTTTTACTTATACATCAAACAAATCAATATCTTAGTAATTTTTCACTTTTCTATTTTTCGGGCACGCTTCCTGCAGCATTCTTAGTTCATCGAAATTGAGCATAACCAAATAATTTTCCTCTCACGGCAATTCGACGCATCCGCGTCGGCCTGCGAGGGCACGTTCAAGTTGGCAGGAGACACATTATGGCAGTTCTTTTCAGATGGCTGGATCACTCAGAAAACTACTCCATTTGCCTGGATGACGCCGAATTTGACAGCGTTGCTCCTGCATTCGATGTACTGAGGGAAAAAACCGGTGTGTACATAGACCCATACGGATACAGCAGATTAAGTCCTGATCATGCCGCTATTGTTCTGGCAAATTTCAAGGCAGACACTCCTTTGTCAGAAATGCTGAAAACCTGCATCTCCGAAGATAAATGGATCTTCGTGGAAGGGGATTAGGCACATTCAAGGAAAGAGTTTCGCGTAGTAGGACCTATTGCCTCATCAATCCCACAAGGAAAAAGAACCCAGAAAAGGAAATCCTTCCTTTTCTGACGGCCGATAGGCAAGCGCGAAGCGCCCCTCGGAGGCCCAAGCGAAGCTTGGATTAGCCGTGAGAGAAAGAGAAAGGGTCAAACCGATGGCACATAAATCTTTGTTCGCGTCATTCAAAGGACGCTTCTCAAACAAGACCGTCAGCCACAATCTGGCTGGAGGCCGGGCCTATGAATATGACGACCGGCACAAGCTGGCACAATTGGCCGTAACCGGCACGATTGGTGATCTGCATTATCAGAATGCCGAGCAGGAATTGCAGGCAGTGCTGACAGCTGCAAGCAAGGTCAGCGATGACTTTCTGGCAAAGACAGCCATCTATGCCCGCCAAAACGGCAAGATGAAAGACATGCCCGCTTTGCTGCTGGCCGTGCTGGCATCTCGCGATCCGGTTCTGCTCTCTCGCGCCTTTGGCGAGGTGGTGACCAACGGCAAAATGCTGCGCAATTTCGTGCAGATCATGCGCTCTGGCCAGACCGGGCGAAAGTCTCTTGGCACACGGCCAAAGGCTTTGGTGCAGGCATGGCTGAACAGCGCCAGCGATTATCAGCTGCTGCAGGCGAGCGTTGGCCAGTCTCCATCTCTGGCTGATGTGATCAAGATGGTGCATCCAAAGCCACGCAATGCAGAGCGTGAAGCCCTGTATCGCTGGCTGATCGGCAAACCATGTGCAGCAGAAAATCTGCCAGAACAGGTGCGTGATTATGTAGCCTATAAGGAAGATCCAAAAGGCCGCATGGTGCCCGATGTTCCCTTTCAGATGCTGACCAGCTTGCCGCTGTCAGCAAAGGATTGGGCCACAATCGCCCGGCGCGGAAGCTGGAACATGATCCGCATGAACCTGAACACCTTCTTGCGCCATGGTGCCTTTGAAGATGAGCAGGTGGTTGCAGATGTCGCAAGGATAGTGAGTGATGAAACACGCGTGAGAAAAGCCAATGCCTTTCCTTACCAGTTGATGACGACCTATCAGGCGCTGTCCATGCAAATGCCTCGGCAAATCCGCGAGGCCTTGCATGACGCCATGGAGATTGCGGTTTCCAATGTGCCTGCCTTTGACGGCAAAGTCGTGGTCTGTCCCGATGTCTCGGGCTCCATGACCTGGCCCGTCACCGGCACACGCGGCACGGCAACCACGTCCACGCGCTTTGTCGATATCGCGGCCTTGGTGAGCGCAGCGGTCTTGCGCCAGAACAAATCGGCAGAAATCTTGCCGTTTGAGTTCGATGTGCGAGAGGTTTCATTGGAACCACGGGATAGCATCCTGACCAATGCACGAAGGCTGGCCGAGCTGGCCGGAGGAGGCACAAACTGCTCTGCACCATTGGCTTGGCTGAACAAAAGGCAGAAGGCACCGGATCTGGTCATCATGGTCTCGGACAACCAGTCCTGGGTCGACCAGAGCTGGGGATCGAACAACAAGACAAACATGATGGCCGAATGGGAGAAGCTCAAGAAGCGGAACCCGAAGGCGAAACTGGTCTGCATCGACATTGCCCCTTACGGGACAAGCCAGGCCAAATCCCGCCCGGACGTCTTGAATATAGGGGGCTTCTCTGATGCCGTCTTCGAACAGATCGCTGCTTTTGCAGAGGACAGATCAAGCGCCGAATATGTGGTCGGCGAAATTGAAAGGATAGAATTGCGTTAGACTAAGCAAGAAAGTAAGCAGGCGAATGCTGAAGGAATTACATTGCCGCCACCAAACCGGATGTTCAGTGGGTTCAACTCCCCTCTAGGCGTGCGTTCAAAAGTCTGGGCGAGCTTTGCTCCAACAGGCTTCGGCCCGAACGGGACATCCAAAACCATTCCTTCTCTCTTGTCGCCTGCCCTTCCTTGCCAAATCTGACACAGGGCGAATGCCGATGAGACTACATCGTGGACCAGGAAAGCGGAGATCAATGATCGTGGCGCGCCTGGCTTGTGTCTCATCAACACCTTGTCGCCTGATTTGAACGTTTGAAATTGGTTAGGGCGAATGCCTGCAGAACTACATCGATTGTTAACCGCCAGGTCGCGGGTTCGAATCCCGCCGCTGCAGCCACTTATGATGCAGCGTAGCTCAGAGGTAGAGCAGGAAACGTTTTGCAACAAACTTGTCGCCTTAGCTCTTTTTCTCTCACGGCTACTCGACGCTTGCGCGTCGGCCTCCGAGGGGGCGCAGTCAAGCTGCGGTCGCTTATCAGCTCCCGGCGAAAACCCATGTTTTCGCCGAATTCTTTTCCCTCGAAAGATTGGCAAGGGAAAAGGATCCGCAAAAGGAAATCCTTCCTTTTGCGACGGCCGATAGGCAAGCGCGAAGCGCCCCTCGGAGGCCCGAGCGGAAGCGAGGAATAGCCGTGAGAGAAAACACCGAGAGAAAACAAAAAATAACCCAATTGGGGATGCCGACAGGATTACAGGTAAACGCATTCTGATGAGGCCTCTTGTCAGAAGGGATCACATGAAGATGTGATCCGTGCCAGTTCAAATCTGGCCCGGAGAAATCCGGTGGCGGAATTTTCATCTTGTCATCCGTTTGCCCCAATGGAAGTCTGGCTTCTAACCTCTCACGGCCATTTGACGCTTCCGCGTCGGCCTGCGAGGGTGCGCAGTCAAGCTGCGGTCGCTTATCAGCTCCCGGCGAAAACCTATGTTTCCGCCGAATTCTTTTCTCTTGAGAAATCAGCGAGGAAAAAGAATCCAGAAGAGGAAATCCTTCCTTTTCTGACGGCCGATAGGCAAGCGCGAAGCGCCCCTCGGAGGCCCATGCGAAGCTTGGAATAGCCGTGAGAGAAAAGCCAGACTTCCGACCGATGTGAGGAAAGTAACGTGAGCGAATTTGAAACCAATACATTGACCAGTGAAGTCTTGAAAGAATGGGGCCATAAGCCCGGGAAAGCCTTTGGCGCTGCGCTTCGTGATGGGCAGACAGCCTTGGAAGAAGGGCTGGATTTGGCCGCCGTGCGCGAAAAGCTAGCGCCTTATATTCCGCCTCCTCAGCTGGAGTTGGCACCAACCGGTGCCAAGCCGTTTCATGCCAATATTGAAGCGGACGGCGAGGACGAGAAAGCCAATCTGGAATCCGTGATGCATCATATGCGCGAGCTGATGCGCACCCCGACAGTGGAAACCGGAGCCATCATGCCCGATGCCTGCCCGGCTGGCCCTTTGGGCACCATTCCAGTGGGCGGTGTGGTGGCAGCGCGCAATGCCATTCACCCCGGCATGCATAGCGCTGATATCTGCTGCTCGGTGATGATCACCATGGTCAAGGATGCCGACCCGAAAGCGGTGCTGGATGCCGCCCAGAGCGTGACCCATTTCGGCCCCGGTGGCCGCGCCAATGGCAAGCGCTTCACCATGTCCCAGAAGCTGATGGATCAGTTCCGCGAGAACAAATTCCTCAGCAATCCAAAGATCCTGCGTGCCGCGCAGGAACATCTGGGAACACAGGGCGACGGCAACCATTTCCTGTTTGTAGGCACATCGCGGGCCACAGGCCAGACGGCCATCGTCACCCATCATGGCTCTCGCGGGCCGGGCGCGCAGCTTTACAAGATCGGCATGATCCTGGCCGAGAAGGTCCGCAAGCGCCTGTCGCCGCAGACCTTGAAGCAAAATGCCTGGATCCCGGCGGATAGCGAGGATGGAAAAGCCTATTGGGAAGCCTTGCAGCTCATTCGCAAATGGACCAAGGCCAACCATAACGCCATCCATCAGGCCACTGTTGAGGCAGCAAAAGCCGATAGCGAACAGCGCTATTGGAACGAGCATAATTTCGTCTTCGAACGGGATGGTCTTTTCTATCATGGAAAAGGCGCCACCCCGGCCTGGGATGACTATGCAAGTGACGCCACCGGCCTGACGCTCATCCCGCTGAACATGGCAGAGCCTGTTCTGGTGGTACGCGGAAAAGACGCCGACCACGCCCTTGGCTTCTCGCCACATGGGGCGGGGCGGAACTATTCCCGCACCGAGCATAAGCGCCGCAATGCAGGCAAAACGCCAGAAGAGATCTTGGCGGCGGAGACAGCCGGATTGGATATCCGCTTCTTTGAAAACAAGATCGACATCTCGGAACTGCCTTCCAGCTACAAGAAGGCAGACGCAGTGGTCGCCCAGATCGAGAAATTCGGCCTCGCCGAAATCGAAGATTACATCGACCCCTATGGCTGCATCATGGCTGGCGAGATGGAACCCTTCTGGAAGCGAAAGAAGAAAGGAAGATAGGGGTATTTTTCTCCCTCACGGCTATTCCAAGCTTCGCTTGGGCCTACGGGGGTGCGCTTTGCGCTTGCCTATCGGCCGTCGCAAAAGGAAGGATTTCCTTTTGCGGATTCTTTTTCCTAGCCAACCTCTCAAGGGAAAAGAATTCGACGGAAGCATCGCGCTTCCGTCGGGAGCTGATAAGCGACCGCAGCTTGACTGCGCCCCCTCGGAGGCCCGGCCAAAGGCCGGATTAGCCGTGAGAGATAACTAAGCTCTCAAGCGCTTCTGATGCGACGGAGAAACACCGAATTGGCGTTTATATTCGCGGCTGAACTGGGCGGGGCTGTTATAGCCGACGGAATAGCTGGCCTCCAGCGCGCTCATACCGTTCAGGATATTGTCGTGGGCTTTTTTAAGCTTCACCAGCTTGATATATTGCAAGGGTGAGAGCTGAATGATGTCCTTGAATTTCTTATGCAGGCCAGAGGCACTCATGCGGGCTTCTTCAGAGAGCTGATCAACACTGATCATCTGGTCCAGATTGTCATGGATATAGGCGATGGCTTTGGAGACCAGGGCAAAGTCGCCCTTCTGTCTCAGGTGATAGCGCAAATCCCAATCTGGATAGTCTGTCAGGAAGCGATAGTAAATCTCATCAAGGATCGCATCACCAATCACCAGCGCGTCCTTTTTATTGTCCAGACAGGAGATCAACCGCGTGAAGGTTTCCATTAGATTGTCGCTCAAATCCCCAGCCAGCAAGGCGGAGATATCCAGATCGCCCGATCGCTTGGGCTCACCTTCGATCAAGCGATCCAGCTTCAGCATCATCTTGGAGAGGCGAACCGGATCTAGCACCAGCCCGCCACCCAGCAAAGGCGCTTCCTCGCTGGCCTCGATCACTTCGCAGATCACGGGCAAGGGAAGGAAAATTCCGCAGGCGGTTCCGGTCTTGAAATCGGCCACTTGCTCGCCCAGCATCAGCTTCTTGTGTCCCTGCACACAAAAGACCATCATGGGCTGATACAGCTCCTGGGCCGCGCTATGCGTCTGCGATCCACGAAACAGAACAAAGCCATCCAGATCCGTGAAATGCAATCCGTCTTCTGTGACATGGCGCTCGATCAAAGATTTGAAATTGAAAAGTTTTTCGCAATCCGAACGCATTCCGCACCTCTAATTGAAGGCAGTCACCTTATCATGAGCTTTGCCACAATCATCCGAGCAGATCCCGATTTGGAGAAATGTGCAAGCACTTTGTAGCTTTGTGTATTCATCTGCTTAAAATCCCTTTCTACCTTCCCCAAACAGTCAAAACCTTGATTCCAGCCGCCTTGACCCGCCTTCCCAAGGCTTGCACGTGAGGCAACATGGATATCAAGAAAACCTATTCCGGGGGGGACGGGAATTGACTGCCCTGCCAGTGGCCAATTCCCAATAAGCACTGCTCGCGATCAAAGTATCGCCAGCAGTGCTTAAAGGACTATTGTTTGGAAACCAATAAGGCCGAGCTTCACACCAATAGCGTTCGGCCAATATTACTCTCCGTGAGCGTTCCGCCAGATCACCAGAAAAATTACGGCCAACAGAAGAAAGACGACGGTTACGGCAAAAATATAAGCGAAATTAATAAATTCCTTCAAAGAACCATCAGGGACCAATCTGAATTCTTTGCCATTTATTTTTATCGTTGTTTTGTTCTTCCAGAAGAAAAACATTAACAACATCAATACAATAATTAGAAAAAAGTCCATAAACTGAACTCCCAGAATGTGCAACTCACGTGGAAACGAAAGAAAAAGGGAAGGCACTGAGGCAGCCTGTCATATATGAGCCAATACGAATGTCACTTTCTCCTAGGAAAATAAAAAACGATAATCACGATTGTTACAGCAGCCCAAAACTTGAAAAGAATAGCAGGGCCAAAATGGGAGAAGGTGAGCAAGGGGAATATGATCGCAGAGATCATAATGAGATAATATTCAGCGTCCGATGCATTCTTCATATATCTGGATATTTTGCTCAAAATGTCATCAAACATAGAGAACTTTGACATCACTAACGAGCCCCACGATTTGCTGCAGCCTAATCGACAACAGAAAATTGAATTTTAGATCCATCAGGTAAATTATTAATCTGATTGGCTAAATTTGCTCTGGACCGCATAGCTTCCACCGCATTGCCGAGATACAAGTTTTCCAATGCAAACTCTCCTCCTGCAACGAATGGCATTTTGGGCAGCAAGCGCTGGCCGGACAGCAAAGCTCCGTTACGCTGTTGCCATTGATTAGCAAGCGGATAGCCCGTCAACAGGTCATAATCATCAAGGATGGCCTGTGACCAGCCTTCAATATCATCGGCCAAATACTCGAACTCCGCCGTTTCAGGATCAAAGCTACATATCTTGTCGTCTTTAATACAAAACTGATTGCCGAATATGTCCTCGCCAAAGAACACACATCGCCCTAGCAATACTTCATATTCACCGCGCCACAAGCTTTCGCTATTCCATTCGTCTAGACCAATCTCGTAGCAGGTGGAATGGGAAGGAAAAACATGCAGAGCCGCTTCAAACGCATAGAACCCATTTCGCTTGGACAGCATCGCCACTAGCTCCTCCGCCAGCGAACCGGCTTGATCATATAAACCTTTGCTCAAGAAAGGCGCGGCTGAACTCATCGGATCACTAGAGTTCGACAAAAGTGTTTCCAAAGTTTGTGCCATCTTACAGACGCCCTTCCTCAGAGTTCAGATCCATGTCAAATATGAATGGCGTTTCATCACAATCCTGCAAACAACCAGTCTGTGGCATCAAATATCTGAACCCATAATATCCCGGCATGGAAAGCAGACACTTCAACCTCTCGCAAGAACCAAAGCCTCCAGCATTATTCTTCAACATGAGGTCCGAGGTTTGTTATATGAAAGTCATCACACCAGATTTCATAGCTTCTGGTGTGGCTCACCTTTTGCTGAAAATCCTCCCATTGAACAAGCAAGAACAACGGCGAACGATCACCTCTAACGACCAGAATTTCAGAAGAATTCGCCTCGAGGATGACATGATTGACGGCCAGATCATCTCTCAAGATCTTCCTCACATTCTGCGCTTCAATTCGGCACTTTGTGTTAACACCATCGATGAAGACATCAACGGCCTCTAACGTAATTCGTTTTCCATCAAGGCTGGACTCAAAACGAGTGACTTCAGCCTCGTGAAATTCATGATATTCCGTCTCACTCACGACTTTGCATCCCCTACTTCATCAACGCGACATCCACCTCGTTGGCCGCGCTCATCCATTGACGGGGAGAGAAGCGAGCAAGCGGGGCTTGCAGGCGGGTTGTGACGATGCATCTGCCGACAAAGTAGCTCGATTCCATCACAAGACTACGCTTGTTCTTGTAAGTTGAGATGAATACGAAATGAGCGTGATCGGCAGCAATTTCCTTGTCGATCAACTGCTTGTTCGGATTATCATTTTTCGAGAAGAGGCCATCAAAGGTTTTGATCAGCAGCTGCATATTGGCCAAACTCAGTTTGCCCTGCAACTTGGACATGGTTTTCGAATATTCCGCCTCGAAGATAACTTCGCGAGATTTGTCCATCCAGTTTTGCAGCTTGTAAAGATCAAGCTCGGTCGCATGCTTATTGATATAGGCTGCATAATCCGGGCGTGGCTGAACCATACTGGCCAATGGGCCTTTCAATGTCATACCGATGGGCGTGTTGCAATTCTTGGGCGTTACATCAACAGGATCATCTTGTGCCAAGGCCGGTGCACCGAGGCAAAGCATGGTACCAAGCGTCATGGCCCTCCATGCAGTCTTCATCTTGGGCATATTCATGGCAGATATCCTTTTGCTGCACCATTGATCAACCGATCACACAATGCGGCGCACACCACACGAAATCAATTTTTGATTGCAAAAACAAAATTCGCTCTTAATAAATAGAAAATACGTTTGCCCAGCTCCCCATCTTCAAAGAACTTTCAAAAACGCCACCAGTGCCTCACGCTCGCTTTTTGACAGGTTCAGTTTGCCAATCAGGTCTGAACGTCTTGGAAAGAGGGCGTCTGCCGCCATGCCTTTGGGTCGGCGTTCAACACCTCCGCCGCCATTGTAAAAATTCACGACCCCGCGCAAAGTGGGCAGGATGCCATTATGCATATAAGGCGCAGTTTTGCTGACATGGCGAAGGCTTGGCGTGCGAAACCGCCCCAGATCATCATCCATTCCGGTCACCAGATATCGCCCTCGATCTTCAAGCTTGCGACCGAAAAATGTCAGGCCGAGATTGTGAAATTTCTCATCGCTCAAAAGCGGGCCGGAATGGCAATTCATGCAGCGGGCCTTGGTGCGAAACAGATGCAAGCCATGGATTTGCTGGTCGGAGAGCAATTTATGCTTGCCTTTCAGAAAGCGCTCGAACCGGCTTGAGCGCTCCAGTTGGCGTTGAAAATCTGCCAATGCCGCAACCACCTGATCCAGATCGACACCCTCCTTGCCAAAAGCTGCCTCAAACAAGCTCGGATAGGTCTCATGCGCATTCAACCGAGCCAGCATCTCATCCAGATCAGTCGCCATTTCCACCGGGTTGGTCAGTGGGCCAATCGCCTGACTTTCCAGACTGTCTGCGCGACCATCCCAAAACAGATGCTTGCGATAACCTGATGTGATCACCGATGGCGCATTGCGATTGCCCATCTGGCGCTTGTCGCCGAAGGACCACCGCAATCCATCCCCCCACCCCAGTTCACGATTGTGACAGGACTGACAGGCAATTTGCCCGCTGCCTGACAGGATTGGATCTTCGAACAAACGCTTGCCTAACATAATGCGTTTTGCGCCCATGCTGCCTTTGGGTGGCCGTGGAAGGCGTTTCAAAACCCCGAGGGGCAGAGGATTCACGCCGTCTGCCACCTTTGCCTTCGGCCAGTCAGAGACAGGGCCTTGATAAAGACGACGAAGCTCGGTCAGATCAAGCGTGTCAGATTTGGCGGCTGAGATCTCAGCTGCCAAGGATACAAGACTGATCATCAGACTTGATAGAAAATATCTCGACACAAAAAGCATAAGCCAGGTCCGATACCTATGTGAGTTGGATTGAAACGACAAAGCAGGCCCCACTCATCAGAACGGAACCCGCTGATATCTCCTATGAGTTCAGCTTAGAAGCTGGCTTTCAGTCCGAGCCAGGCGGTTCTGCCCTGCTTGAAGGGATAGCTGTTGCTGGCGGTGGAATTACCCTTGGTGGAGAACAGATTGTCGACCTTGAAATCCAGGACGGCACCCAAGTCCCCCTTCTTGTAAAGCTCATAAGACCCACCGACATCAACGGTCACAACCGCGCCAAGGGTTTTGTCGTCATACACATCATGAGAGACAACCGCACCGAACTGGTTGGTTTGCGAGCTGTTTTTCCTGGTGTCATAAACGCCCTCATAGGCAAGGGAGAAGTTGGCGTTGGACCACAATTTCAACCGCTCATCAAAGAAGGAGCCATGGAAGGCAACCGATCCTCGCACTGGAATATCCAGATTGCCGGTCACCACATCAAATTCGCGTATGGAATATGAACGCCCCTTGTACCAGACGAATTTATCCGTCGGCTTGGCAGAAAAATAGCCATTGGTCGAGCGATACTGCTCGGACCAGGTCAGCGCCGTCTTGATGCCAAAGCTGTTCATTTGGAAGAGATTCAAGTCCTTCCATTCCTTGGCATATTCGACAGTGGCCGAGCGATATTGGCTCGATGCATCATTGCCAAGCTTATAAAGCTTGGAGGTGGAATCCTGAGTTTTGGAATATTGATCCTGTCCCTGTCTCTCCAGCAAGCTCAGGCGGAATGTCCCATCCAGAAGCGGATCCTTGATTTCCACCCCACCGGTCAATTCATCGGTAAAAGGCGTTTTCAAATTCGCATCCTTGAACTGCGTGCGGGTATAGGTGCCCGCTGCAGTCCAGCCTCCGGCCGCATGGGCGTTGCTCACTACCCCACCATTCACAGCACGGGTATAGGCCAGCACGTCCGGGCGCTGATCAGCCATGGCATAAGCCAGCATGGAATTGGAATGATAGCGGTTCACGCCAGCACTCAGGGTCACCCGATCATCAAACAGGGCCAGCTTGGCTTTCAGACGCGGATCCAGATCGATATTCTTGGAATAATCATTGTAATTGACGCGAAAACCGGGGGTCAGGGTAAAGTCACCCGTCTTGATTTCAAACTCGCCCCAAATATCGGACTGGAACAGATTGACCTGGGCCTTGTATGCCCTCAGATAGGTTTTACGGCTGGTGAACTGGTCATTGTCAAAGCAAAGCGGATCATTGGGATCGGCGCAGGTGAAATTACCACCACTTTGATCACGAGATCTAAGGCCTGCATCGTTAAATTTGGTGCTGGTGAAAAAATTCACATCATCGGGACGATGACGATCAGCAGTGATGAAGCGCACAGATGCCCCACCACGTACTTTGATATTGCCCACTTCAGCACCGGCCTTGAACTTGGCTTCGGCTTTTTTCTCGCTCTGCAGCAAATCACCCATGCCACCCCAACTGCAAGACAATTGATCTTCCCCTGCCACATCCTGACATTTGTCGGACAGGCTCGGGCTCAGATAAGAATGACCGTTATAGGTCTTCTTGATATAGGACGTGACCATGGTCGACGACTTCTCATCGCGGCCTTTTTCGGATGTATTGTAAGCCGCGTGCATGGTCAGGTTCACATTGTTGAACAGGCCGACCTGCTCGAATGTTCTGTCAAAATCAACCTTGGATGAGGTGCCATTGCCAACCAGCGTCAACCCGTCATGAAGCGTGCGGTAGGATTCCCAATCATTGTTGTAGAAATCATGCATATGCTGGAAGGTGAGCTGACCCCAATCCTTTTCCAGAACCGCCTTTGCCAGAAGCGATGTATGATTGGTCTTCAGATTGACCTGATCGGGCTTATATTGCGGATCCCGCTGACGCGAGGTGCTGGCAAAACGGTTGGACACCGAGAACATGACCGCCAGATCAGGACTGATCGGACCGCTTACAGAAGCCGCAGCGTTATATTTCTTGAAATCGATGGGCTTGCGGTTCAGCGGGTTCGTACCGTCTGGCGTCGCAACGATAAACTGTGCCATATCGCTGTTATTGCCCGAAAATTCGACAGATCCCCCCCATTTTTCACGCTTGGGGGCACGGGTCTGGAACTCGACCACCCCACCTTGAAACCCCCCATATTCGGCAGAAACATTGGAATCCTGCACTTCCATTTTCTCAACAACGGCCGCAGGCACATAAATGGTCTGCGGATGCAGGCTATAGAGGCTGTCAAAGGCCGGATAGAAGCGATCAGTCAGCGTACTGGTCGACTGTTCCGTACCAGAACCCACCGCATTGATACCGACCCCATCAAGCACGAAATTGTTTGAATTGAAATCCCCGCCAGAAATCGAGAATTGCTGCGGACGCAAATCGACCACACTTTCCGGGGTCATGCCGGCCTTGGTATTGGTATGATCTGCATATTGCACATTGGGCAGGGCTTTCAGCACAGCATTGGCATCACCCGTCGCCCCGCCCAAAATCTTCAGTGCCTCCTCATTCAGCACCGTTTTGCCGATATCTCCTTCCCCCCCGAAAACGCCGTCAAAGCCTTCTCCATTCTCTCCAATCACGATAATGGGGCGCAAGGTTGTTGCATCACTTGCCACGTCTTGCGCCCATGCTGGCACCCCCAAGATGGTAGAGCCCAGTAGCAGCGCCGACAGACGCGCCAATGCTGATTGTTTCATGCCTCAAATCCCGTTTTATCTTGTTATTTGTACGGGCGTATTTAAAACATGAGTCTTTAATGGCACAATATTAATATGAATATATTACTCATATTTTAGAAATGGATTTGGATAAATGTGAACAAATCCACGACTACCTCCATTCCCACCCCACCCTCATTTGCCAAAACCGCAACAGATGCAGCACCTGCGCAATGTTAGGGTGATGACTGGTTCCAACAGCGAACGAGTCGAAATCTGTGTCTTCTCCATCACCCGATCAAACATCAGACCAACCAGCATACAACGCATCTGGCAAAACATCTGGCAACACCCCAGAGCACGAGCCGGAAAATGGTTCTGAAAACACAGCCGAAGAAGAGCTGATCGAGCAGGCAGCGGCGTGCGAGTTTGACCCGCAGCTCTGGGCGGACTTTGCCTGGGACTGGGGCCTTGGGCCGCTGGCGGACAAGCGCGTGCGCGGCTGGCAGCGCGATGTGAACCTGCGCATCAAACAGCATCTGGCCGACCCCACCACCCGCTATCAGCCGCTACAAATCGCCATTGCGTCTGGCCATGGCATCGGCAAATCGGCGCAGATGGGCATGCTCGCCAATTGGGCCATGTCCTGCTATTCCAATGCCAAGGTGGTGGTCACGGCCAATACCGGCGACCAGCTGACCACCAAGACCAGCCCTGAAATCACCAAATGGTTCAAATCATCGATCACCGCCCACTGGTTCGAATATGCCTCGCTGTCCATCAAATCCAAGGACAAGAGCAACAAGGACAATTGGCGGCTGGATTTCAACACATGGTCCGAGAACAACACAGAGGCCTTTGCCGGACTGCATAACGAGGGCAACATCATCCTGCTCTTGATGGATGAGGCCTCGAACATCCCTGATGTCATCTGGGAGGTGGCCGAAGGCGCGCTGACCGACGAGAAGACCGTCATCATCTGGGTGGCCTTTGGCAACCCCACGCGCAATATCGGCCGCTTTCGCGAATGCTTTCGCAAATATCGCAAATTCTGGCACACCCGCCAGATCGACAGCCGCAATGTCGAAGGCACAAACAAGACGTTCCTTAAACAACTCATCCAGAAATATGGCGAAGACAGCGACATCGCCAAGGTAAGGGTCAGAGGCATGTTCCCATCCAGCGCCAGCCATCAATATATCTCGACCGATCTGGTGGACGCCGCCGCCAAGGTGCATCTGCGCACCGACCAATATGACTTTGCGCCAAAGATCATCGGCGTCGACCCGGCCTGGACCGGTGAGGACGAATTCGTCATCTATTTCCGTCAGGGGCTCTATTCCAAACTGCTGGCCACCTTTGAGAAAAACGACAATGACGTGATCATGGCCCAGCATATCCTGCGCTATGAGAAAGAGCTGGGGGTCGATGCCGTCTTCATCGATGGCGGCCATGGCACGGGGCTCTATTCCATCGGCCAGACATGGAACCGCGACTGGCGGCTGATCTGGTTTTCCGGGGAAAGCTCCGACCCCGGCTGTTTGAACAAGCGCATGGAAATCTGGCAGGCGGGCCGCCAATGGCTGATGGATGGCGGCGCCATAGACCCAAAAGACGAGGTGCTCTATCAGGACCTGATCGGACCAGAGCTGAAACCCCGCACCGATGGCAAGCTGCAGCTGGAAGCAAAGGACGAGATGAAAAAACGCGGCATCCCCTCACCCAACCGGGCCGATGCGCTCTTCCTCACCTTCGCCCAACCGGTCATGCCCAAGGCCAAACGCCTGGGCACCGACGAGCAAACCTGCGACGATGGCAAACATAATCCTTATGGTTAGAAGTCCTGGGCCAAGTCCTGGGCCAAGCCCTCTCCCCCTCCCAAACCGCCCACGAGGGTACCATGACGGGTGGTTGGGAGGGGGAGAGGACTGGACATGCTGCTTAAAAGTCTCATCAAGAGACTTTTAAATCGAGCACAAATGAGTGATTAGAAGTTCAACCTACAGCCAGTTTTCAGGCTTCCGCCCGCCATAGACCACGGCCACAATAAACACCCCATAGGACTTTGGCTCATAAATGGCGATGTAGCTCCCCTCAATGAGAAGGCGAGCAGTCTGGCTCAGCTCAGGCCGTGGGGCCCCCATCTTGGGCTGGCCTGCAGCAAGTTCGAACTTGTCGAAGAGGCGATAAACAAGCGCATCTGCTGCTGGCTCGTTATCTTGCGCAATGTCGCGCCAAATGTCGCGAATGTCTTGCTCTGCACGAGGGCTCAGGCCGTAGCCTTATAAATGCGGTGAATTTGGTAGAGGCAAGTTTTTCTGCTCACAAGGAGGAAGAGCGAAGACAATGTGGTTCATTTTCAAGTTCTTACGACGTGGTGAGCAGAAAAAATCGCCCTATCCTTCGGACGACAAAATGGTCAAGACCTGGCGTCGGCAAAGAGCTTGAATGGGCAACAAGCCCATCCTTAACTCTTTTTCTAGCCATATCAGACCATTTTGACGCCAAATCCAGCTCATTTATGAGGCTACGGCCTCAAATATTCACTCACCGGCTTTTGGCTTCCGCCTTCAAGTCTGCCAGCAAGGTATCGGCATCGACAGTACGGCCTTCACCTCTAGCCATGCCATCCTCATAGGCTTGTTTCAGACGCGTCATTTCGATTTTGCGCAGCTCTTGTCGTTGCTCCCACAAGCGCAATGCATCACGCACCACTTCGCTGTTGGACGCGTAAGAGCCGGATTCAACGGCATCATGCAAACGCGCCACCTGCTGCGGAGACAAGGAGACACTAAGGGTTTTCATAGGTTCTGTTTTCATATCTATAATATGGCATTCCTAACAAGAACTAACAAGAACTAACAAGAACTAACAAGATCTAATAAGATCCTCTTACCCGCCCCACCACTCGCCACACTCAAAAGCTGTGCTATGCTGGCTTCATTACTGTTACGTCATTTTGCTTGGGAGGGATCGGACATGAGAAAGAACATAACTTGGCCCTACACTTTGCTGGGCAGCCTGCTGGCCATTTTGGCTCTCAGTTCCTTCCCCGCCTCTGCCGATATGGCAAAAGTCGATGAGGTCATCCGGTTCGAGTTACCCCGCGCACCGCTGACGCCCATGCAACAAAAACAATTGCCACAAGGGGCGCAAAATCTGGATCCGGGCAGTTTTGAAGGCCGATACAGACATCCCGGCGGCAACGACAAAAAGCCTGCCCTTGTGGTGATCAGAACCTGCCACGACGCCAGCTATTATGATGCCTGGCTCGACCGTCTGAATGACTGGGGCTTTGCGACGCTCACCTTCTCTCGCTGCCAACCACCGAGCTTTGAACCGGACGACGCCACCATCCCCGCTTTTGACTGGAAAAGAGGGTCCCTTGCCGCCATTGGCGCGCTGAATTTTCTGGCAAAAAAGCCGGAGATCGACGCCAAAAAGATCGGCATCCTGTCCTGGTCACGCCTTGGCATGATCCCGCTTTCCATTTTAAATTATGAAGGCTTCGCCCAATTCTTCCCGCATAAATTCTCGGCCGGTGTGGCGCTCTATCCCTTCTGTTCCTTCGCCCGCGGCCCCCATGGCGGGCCAATCCTGATCATCGCTGGGGCAAAGGATAGCTGGATCGACAACACAGTCTGCAAACGCGTGGAGCGGGTCTCCCGTCAGGATGACTTCCCCGTCTCCCTCATCATGCTGGAGAATGCTACCCATGGCTTCGACATCCCGCAATTCGGCTCCCCCAAACAGGTGACCAGATCCCAAATAAACCCCGACGGCTTCGCCGCCAGCGGCGGCATCCTCGGCCATGACAAAGCATCCGAGGCCCGCGCCATCAAAGAAGTCAAAGCCTTCCTGAACAAGCATCTGCGGTGATGGGGAGCTTGGTTTGTGTGGGAGGGGTGATCTGAGCGCTTGATAAACCCAAAGACGCAGCTTTGCGCCCTGGTGCCACGGGTTGCGGCGTGATAGAGCTCGCTTATGGCATTTGGCGTATTCATTCACCGATCAGACTCTATCTATGACGACAGCCCGGCTGAGCGCTATCAGTTTCCGGCTAACTATCTGAGCCGGGCGCAGAAGTTCATTGATGACTGGATTGTCTATTACGAGCCAAGCAAGGTGAAAAATACCCGTGGCTATTTCGCCATTGCCAAGGTCGAGAAGATCATCCCCGACCCCACAGCCCAAAACATGTATCTCGCCCTCATCGAGCCGGGCAGCTATATGGACTTCGTCAATCCGGTCTCCTTCAAAGATGAGGATGGCCTTGTCGAGCGCGGTCTCTTGAATGAGCAAGGCAAGATTTCCGGCCGTGCCCAGTCCGCCGTGCGCCCCGTCTCACCAAAAGATTTTGGCCGCATCATAGAACGGGGCTTTGACGAACAAGAGCTGGATCTCCCCCGCTTCGACGAACAGCAAGAAGATCAGCCTGGTTCACTCGAACTTCCGGGCATGGCAGAAGGCCAAACGCCTTTCATTTTCGACCAGCCTCGCACAATCGAAGAGCAGACGATAAAGCGCAAGGTGCGGGACCGGTTGTTCCGCTCGGTCGTCGTCAAAGCCTATGACAAGAGATGCGCCATCACCGGCCTGCAGCTGATCAATGGCGGCGGCAGAGCCGAGGTCGAAGCCGCCCATATCAAACCGGTCAAAGACAATGGCCCGGATATCATCAGCAATGGCATCGCCCTCTCCGGCACCGTGCACTGGATGTTCGACCGTGGCCTCATCGGGCTGAGAGATGATTACGAGATCCTCATCTCACGCCATGTGAACGACCCATCCAGCATCCAAAGCCTGATCAACAAAACCGGCAAAGCCATCGTCCCACCCCGCCAATCCGACCGCCCCCACCCCACATTCCTTGCATGGCATAGAGACAATTGTTTTAAGGCTTGATTGATCACAGGACGGCTTCATCTACCTAAACAAATATATTTAAAATCGTAATATCAATATATACAACCAAATTAAAATCAATGCATAATTGACTTCAAAGAGTATATTTAAGTCTCACTTGCACCTGCTTTTGGGACATGAAGACGCCATGCCTTTAAACCTCAAGAAAACGCTCCTGATTGCAGCGCTATCACTATTCACCAACTATTCGTTTGCCGCTGAACGAGATTGTCCCACACATGCAAATGATTGGGTTTGTGTAGATCAGGAATTCGACGGAAGCACCTACAATGGTCCAATGAAGTTTCATTGGTCCAATACCACATTTGGTGCAGGGTCGGCGTTCAATTGGATTGCTGCACAGGGAAAGATAACTGCAAACACTCCTAGTGAATTCGAAACATTTTTGGCAAATCTAAAACGATCAGATGCACCATTCAGAAAAGGAACAGAAGTTCACCTGAATTCTATGGGTGGCAATGTACTTGCAGGGCTACAGCTTGGCGCAATAATTAGGAAGCACGATTTAAACACAAGAATTGGCCAAACCAAATCTTGGAATTACTCATTTTCCAAAACCGATCTCCAAAAAGACATCGTTCAAAGCAGTTTTAAGCCTGGAGTATGTGCAAGCTCATGTGCCTATGCTTTCCTAGGGGGAGTGAACAGAAGCTTCACCCCAAATGACAAGTTACTGGTTCATCAATTTTATAATAGAGAAGCGGTTCTTAATCCGGACCTGAAAACGAACCCAGCAGCTGAAAGCGCAGAAACTCAATTACTAGCTGGCTACGTAGCTCAATATGTGTATGCCATGATCGACGACATAAGAGTCTTTGCTCTCGCATCTGCAACAGATTCCTCCGATGCTTCATCCAAACTTCTACAAATAGATGAAAAATTGGCTAGAAAGATCAATGTAATTCGTGAAAAAACCAGGTCGAACTTTATTATTCGCCACGCAAATACAACAAGTGGCTTGGTGTATTTAGATGCAAGAACTGATGACGGAATCGATATTTCAATCACTTGCACATCGAGCTCACTGACCTTTCACTATAACGGATTAGAGAACTCCTTTTCAGAGCCCCTAAAACCCACTCGTTTAGCAGCATCCGTCGACGGATCATCAGAAGCATTTGATTTTAAGGGTGGTTTTCCCGCCAAACTCCGATTCCCCAATCCTTCAAAATCTCCCGGATACGCGACACTAACTATTTATATAAAGAGAAACCAGTGGCCATATATACGGAAACTAGCATTTGACTCTTGGGTCTTTGGCAGAGTGTATAGCAGCACTTTCGAAGCCCTAATGCCTGCATTAAACGAGCGCGAAATAGAGCTTTCAAAAATTCTACGAAAGTCGTGCAGTTAAATGTAATCAACAAAACATTAGCATCTCTGACGCATTGACAACCGTAGATTGATATGATCAAAATAGCACAGGCCCTCTATGCAGGCCTGTGTGCCCGCCATGCGAAGCTAAGCAGCATTATTTATTGTAAACTCAATGAACAGACTTCATGCCAATGGTAGGGTCTGGTTAGCAGTGGGCGCCTAGTCGGATCCGATCAGGACATGGATCATGACAAAGAATTATCATTTAAAAAAACTTAGTAAGCTCGCCAAGAGCTACGCTCGCGCAAACGAGATAGCACATCATAAAGCAATTGATTTAATAGCAGCCGTGCTTGGCTTTCCACATTGGAACGCTCTCATCGGAGAAAGCAAAAAGGGATGGCAACCAAGCGATGATGACATTTTGGCTGCTGAAGCTTTTGTAAAGAATACAGTTCCAATTCGCCATGCAGAACAGGACGATGCAGATACGATTTTTGGTAACCTCTTCAGCGCCGAGGAAGTCATCACTGGAAGCATAAAAGGCGAGACCTACCAGCTCCTTGACAGTTTAGGTGACATACATATTTACGGAGAAGGATGGCACATATGTGTACCTGAAAATCCCAACTCTGCTCCAATAATCGAGATTGATCAGGACATGAAGCACTCAAGCGCTATGAATGATCCTGAAATTGTCGGAGAAGCACTTGAGATTGGTAAGGAACATCACTCCTCTATTCGATCAAAAATAGCCACCGACTGGCCTCGCCGTTCAACCATGCCGGATGCAAAGGGTAACGTTCGCCATCCTATTTTTACGGGTCCCGAAGGAACAAGCATCGAGGCCAATATCTGGTATTGCCTACATTGCGATGGAGAGATAACGGGGCCTCAGATTGCCCAAAATCTCTGGCACTGCCCAGGATGTGGAGCCTCACCAATAGACATCCACAAAAAGCCCTTCTGGCTGAATGAAAAGAGAGAACAGGTCAAACCTATTGATGCATCAAACAGAGAAACACTGGAACCGATTGTTCGTTACGTGCAGATGAAGCCCAGACTTGATCTGAATAGTGAAAAGATCACTCTGCTAATCCGAACCGCTCTAATTGAGGATGCAACCAACACAAAGGAACGATTAGGAGCTCAACTGGCAGAAATCACAGTTGACGATGAGAATGACGTCCGGCTCGCATTTGATATGCATTTCTGGCCTGAAGGTAAAGAAGCAGAGACAGCATTGGCAGTCGCAAAACTCTTGGGTATTGAGGTTTTCGAAGAGATGCGATTTTCCCCACCAGTCTTCGCTTGGCCTGATCTCAGCGAACATGCATCTGGCACAGTTGAATATACCCAAATGCTGCTCGATGCTTATGCACAATATGCGCCCAAAGAGAAAGACTAATTGCGCATAACCAATAGTGAGGAGCTTCAGAGAGAGTTCTCTAGCTCCTCGCACCATAAGCCATAAGCCATCCCTTACCCAAACACCACCAGACAGAGAATGCTGATGGTGATCAGGGCTATGCCGGTGATCTCCTTGCGGGTGATGACCTCGCGAAAGAACAGCGCCGAAGCTACAAGCGAGAAGATCACCTCGATCTGGCCGACGGCAAAGACATAGGCGGCATTTTGCAACGTGAAAGCGGTGAACCAGCACAGCGATCCCGCCATGCCGGTGATGCCCATCCAGACTGCCGTCTTTCGCGCCGCAACCACCCGCAAGATCTCGCCCGGCTCGCGCAGCTTCAGCCACACCATCATGCCCAGCGTCTGGCCGATGGTCACCAGCATCAAGGACATGCTGGAGCGATAGAGCGGATCGGCATTGAGGATTTCCAGCGTCGCCCCGCGATAACCAACGGCGGAAAAAGCAAAGAAGATGCCGGACAGGATGCCCAGACCACTGCCCGCATTGACAATGCCAGACAGGAAAGAGCCATGCACATTGCCCGGCTTTTGCGACAGGGCTAATACCCCAAGCAGGCCAAGAAAGATGGCAATGAAACCGGTCAGCGAGATGGTGTCACCCAGAATGATCAACCCGACAAAAGCGGTCAGCAGAACCTCGGTCTTCTTGAAGGTAATGCCCACGGCAAAATTGCGCTGCTGAAACAAAGCCACGACGCACCATGTCGCCAAAATCTGCGACAGCCCACCGATAATGGCATAGAGCCAGAACATACCGCTCAAGTCCGGCACGCCATGGCCCTTGATCAGCGCATAGCCAATGGCCAGGGTGCAGATGAAAGGCACCGAATAAAAGAAGCGCGAAAAGGTCGAACCACCGGTCGATAGCGTCCCCATGCTCAACTGCTTTTGCAACATGAAGCGAAGCGTCTGAAACGCCGCCGCCGCAACGGCAATGAAGACCCAACTTTCCATCAGGGATACCCAATCTCAATTCTTGAAGGCAGATGGCAAGACCCGCCACCCAAAGACATGCAATCATAGTCATTGCGAGAAGAAAGCAAAGGGCAAAAGAAAGTTTGTACGGCAGCTGACATCCTCTGGTAAACTGCGTGTATCACGAAGAATTTCAACATTTGATTGAATAGGAGTGATCATGCCATTTTATCCATCCATTCGAAAAATGCCTTTGGACATGAAAGCACGCACGCTTGGCGGACTGGCCCGGCTGCGTGAGCAACTTGATGAAGAAATTCCAAACCGCAAAGTCACCGAGACTCTCTTGCTTGGCACCTGGAATATCCGAAATTTTGACGATGATCGTTTCAACAATGGTCACCGCACCACAGAAGACTTCTTTTATATTGCCGAAATCATATCCCGTTTTGACATCATCGCAGTGCAGGAGCTTTGCGAAGATATTGCACCACTCGATAAAGTGATGAAACTGCTGGGCCGGAACTATCGCTATATTGTTTCCGATGTCACGGAGGGTCGCCCGGGCAACAAGGAGCGCCTGGCCTTCATCTATGATGAAGACAAGGTCAGCTTTCGAGGAATGACCGGTGAGCTGGTCCTTCCGGACAAGATGCAAATCATTGATGGCGAAGGGGACAAGGAAAAGCGCCGCCAATTCTCTCGCACCCCCTTCATGGCCGCCTTTCAAAGCGGTTGGTTCAAGTTCATTCTCACGACCGTGCATATCTATTTCGGGGAAAATTCGGGCCCGAAATACGAACGCCGCGTGAAGGAAATCCGAACTGTTGCGAAATTCCTGTCCAAGCGGGCAGATCGGGACGTGAACAAAAAAGAGCTCGGCAGTCATATCCTTGTGGGGGATTTCAATATCAAACGCGAGGGAAGCCCCGGCGACGAAGCCCTGGAAGAAGAAGGCTTCACGATCTTTCGAAATCGAGAGGGGACCAATAAGGATCAGAACAGATTTTATGATCAGATTTCCTTCAAATCAAAGGAAAATCAGGTCCAGCTCGCCACCGATGGCAGCCACGGGGTCTTGCAGTTTTTTGACAGCATTTACCGGGCAACTGATTTTGACAGCTACCGCACCGAATTGCTGAAATCGGTACGCGTAAAAATAAAGGATTTCAAACGCGAAAAGAAATCTGCCGAGGCGCGAAAAGCCCGTGCAAGAACTGAAGAAACCAAGTCAAAAGCAGAAGAGAAAATTCAAAAGAAACTCGATGAGATTGCAGAATGGACACAGCTTCTAACCAATGATGACAAACTCAAGAAATACTATCTGTCAACATGGCGCACATTCCGGGCAAGCGATCATCTGCCACTTTGGGTCGAGCTGAAAATTGATTTCTCCGACGAATATCTCAAAAATCTGACGGATTAGAACATGGACTCATAAAGCACTTCTCACAATTGTTGAATCGCGAGAGGTTCTTCAACTCTATGATTTGAAACGTGTTCCCGAGAAATGCTTCAATTTTTCGGGAACACGCTGTAGCAAAGATCTCTTCCCAAGTGCCCGCTTCGATGCATCGCCCTTACAAACCCGCCTCACCGCCCGGACGATCCATCATGAGACCAGACAGATGCGATTGTCGCTTTAAAAGAAACGCCCAGAGAAGCTCCGGATAATCAGCTGAGACCGCAGACTGAACGGAGGGTCGTGCCGTCAGCGCAGCGCGCCAGGACTGCACCTTCGGCTTATCTGTCAAAATTCCGAAATCACCAATCTGGTCGAACACATCGAAATATCGAAAGACCGGCCCAAAGACCGCATCAACCAGGCTGAATGCACTTCCCTCAAAATATGGCCCCTCCCCCAATTGCGTCTCAAGTTGAGAGAATTTCGCCCGTAAGGTCTCGACCTTGGCCTCGAACACATCCTTGTCCTTGGTGCCATAAAAGCCAGCAATGTCATTGAGGACGGACGAGCCAAACTCGATCCATCCCCGATGCTGCGCACGCAATAGCGGATCTGATGGGTGCAGCGGATGGGGCTGCGTCTCTTCCAGATATTCCAGGATTGCCGATGATTCAAAGATCGACTGGTCATTGTCGGTCAAAACCGGTGTCTTGCCCAAGGGAGAGATGGCAAGAAACCAATCGGGCTTGTTCGCCAGATCGATATCTGTGCGCTCAAAGGCCACCCCTTTCTCGGTCATGGAGATGGAAGCCCGTTGAACATAGGGGCAAAGCGCGTGGCTTGTAAGATGAAGGGTCATTTTGAATTCCTTATGTCGATGCAACTGCATCTACATTGATCAATTTTCTCTCCTTGTCAAGGTTGATGCAGCTGCATCGATATGCATAATGTGAGCCATGACCTATCCAAAACCTGAAACAATCGCTGTCTGGACCTCCCTGGTATCTGCCAACAAGATATTGCTGGACGACATCGAAGATGCCCTGAAAAGTGAGGGACTCCCGACGCTTCACTGGTATGATCTGCTTCTGGAAATCGAAAAGGCAGGCGAAGATGGCATCCGCCCGTTCGAGCTGCGAAAGCGCCTTCTGCTGCCGCAATATGGCGTGTCGAGACTTTTGGAAAGAATGGCAAAGGCAGGCCTGATCAACCGACAGGATGTCGAAGATGACGGTCGCGGACACATCATCACGCTCACACAAAAAGGACAGGAAACGAGAAAGGCCATGTGGCCTGTCTATGCCGGTGTGCTGGCCCAATCCATCGAGCAGCGCTTTACAGAATCGGAGACTGCCGAATTTGCACACCTTCTGAAAAAGCTCACCCCTCTTGGAAATATATGAGCCCCACGCGAGAAAACGGGAAAGCTCTCAAACCAGATCACGGAGAGATCAAGATGGCTGGATATGTCTTGCATCATTATAACATTCTGGATGTCACCAGAATTGACGAACTGGGCCCATTGACCTTGCCCATCGCAAAAAAATACGGTGCGGAAATCATGATTGCCAGCCCGGCCAAGGCACTGAAAGGAAAGACGGACCATTCGCACATGGTCGTCTATAAACTCAAAAGCTTTGATGCCGCCCTGGCCTTCTACCATTCCCCCGAATTGGCTGAGCTGGCCGAGTTTCGAGACCAGGTCATCAAGGGCTTTTCAATGGTCCTGCCCGGCCATGAAGAAACCGAGGCAGTTGTCACATCAGGATATTTCCTACCCTCCCAAACAAATGAGGAAAAACAAGAAATTACGTATCGAAAATAGATCTTTATCACCGGATAGTATCGTAAAGCATCATATTTGAATCACTATTTGGAATTTACTTTAAGTTTCAAAATTGATACATTAAATAAGATTTACAATTTAATGCATTGAAAATGAGGCATTAAATGCCATCAAAAAAACCAATCAGCCTATTGGCCGAGGAGCTGGGCGAGCGCCTTTCCAGCTATCGCCTCTCTCGAAATCTTCGCCAGAAAGATGTGGCCGACCGCAGTGGCATCTCTCGCGGGGCAATTGCCCGCATTGAAGCGGGCAAAGGCGGCACAATCGACAGTCTCCTGAGGATCATGCAGGCACTCGATGTCGAGGATCGCATCGAGATGCTGCTACCGGACGCCAGTCTCAGCCCACTGGACCCACGAAGCGAAATTGGCCCGCGTCAGCGCGCCAGAACTGGCTCGACCGAAAAGCCCGCAAAGGAACCATGGAGCTGGGGTGAGTAATGGCAACACGCGCAGATATATATCTTTGGGGCCGCCGGGTCGGGGCGGTCCTGTGGGACGAGCGCCGCTCGATTGGCACATTCGAATATGAACCATCTTTCCTGAATTCACATATCGAGATCGCCCCCTTGACGCTCCCCTTGCGTTCTGGTCCGTTCGATTTTCCATCCCTTCCCTTTGGCACCTTCCATGGTTTACCGGGATTGCTGGCAGACAGTCTTCCTGACCGCTTCGGAAACACATTGATCAACCGTTGGCTTGCCGAGCTGGGGCGCCCGGCAAACAGCATGGATCCGGTCGAGCGCCTTCTCTATACCGGGCGCCGTGGCATGGGCGCGCTGGAGTTCGAACCCGCGACAGGACTGCGCCGCGAGGAAGGTGCACCAGTAGACATTGCCCCATTGGTGGAACTGGCAAACCGTGTGCTGAATGAGCGCAAGGAACTGTCAGGCGTCATGACCGGCAAGAACCAGCAAGAGGCCCTTGCCGAGATTCTTCGGGTCGGAACGTCTGCCGGTGGCGCGCGCGCCAAGGCAGTCCTCGCCTGGAACGAAGAGACCGGGGACTTCCATTCCGGCCAGCTCAAGGCTGGCCCGGGATATACCCAATGGCTTTTCAAGTTTGACGGCGTCGCGAAAAGCGGCGACCATGGCCTTGCGGACCCTCAAGGCTTCGGACGGCTCGAATTTGCCTGTTATCGCCTCGCCACCGAGGCCGGCGTCAAGATGATGCGCTCTCGCCTCCATCATGAAGGTGGCCGCGCACATTTCATGACCCAGCGATTTGATCGGGAAGGCTCTAAAGACACGGGACAGAGTGAGAAACTGCACATGCTTTCGCTTGGAGCACTGCGCCATTTCGACTTCAATCTGCCAAGAGGCTATTCCTATGAACAATCGCTGGAAACAATCCGGCAGCTCGGACTGGGACGAGACACGCTGGAAGAAATGGTGCGCCGCGCTTTCACCAACGTGGTCATCCGCAATCAGGATGACCATGTCAAGAATATCGCCTTCCTGATGGACAAGGCCGGGACATGGAGGCTCGCACCAGCTTATGACGTCGTCTATGCCCACAATCCGGCAGGAGATTGGACAAATGCTCACCAGATGACAATCAACGGAAAATCCGACGATTTCACACTCGACGATTTGCTCCAGCTCGGCAAAATGGCGGATTTGAAACCTCGCCAAACCGAAGAGATCTTGAGAGACGTTGAAGCCGCTGCAAGCCGATGGAATGAATTCTCGGAAGAGGCAGATATTCCCGCCAGCCTCGCAAAGGGTGCCCGGGCTGGTTTCCGGTTCTTCCTGAGTGCCTGATTTCCAAATAAGCATCGAAGATGTGCTGGAGCATCATGTTGAAGGCCATCACCGCCACAATTTCTGCGACGCCATGCATGGCTCGGCTTTTACCGAGTAGGTCAGGGCCTAAAACAAAAAACGCCCCGCCGACTGCATGGCGGGGCGCCGTCCTGGGAGGACTATTTATAGTTTACGTGTGTCTCTATTCATTCGCCTCCGGCGGCAGGAAATCGACGTCATGCTCGGCAGAAATTCTCACCACGGCCTCAACGTCGGTCAGCTCATGCAGCTCGTCGAACAGCTCTTTCAGCTTCCCCGCTGGCGAGACCCAGAAGAGCGCTTTTGCCGGTTTGTCAGACTTGTTGAAATAGCCATGGGGGACGCCCTTGGGCATGCGCACAAGATCGCCCGCCTTGGCCTTGGTCCAGACGCCATCCAGTTTCAGATCCAGCACACCTTCCTGCACAAGGATGAACTCGTCCTGGGTCGGATGAATGTGAACCGGCACAAACTGACCAGGCTCGGAATTGGTCTCAAAGGCAAAGGTCGTTTCGCACCATGCCTTGGTGTAGTAAGTCTGGCCAAGGATATTCAGCTTTGTTCCTTCGCCCTCTTTGGTGATGCCACCTTCTAATTCTGGCATTGTCTTTCCTCCCTTAAAAATTATCTCATCCTGCCTGATATTGCGGACAGGACGCCAAAAAGTCCCCATAGGCCTTATGATCCGGATATCCAAATTGCTCAGCCAGTGGATTGGATCGTTTCGTTTTGCCAGCGCCCATATCTGTAAGCAGCTCATCGAAATGCTTGAAATGGAACGGCGCAGAACATAGGCCACCATAGATCTGCGCGGCGGGGCGCTCATGGCGCTTCCAATGCAGCATCATCTCGATATTGTCATTCATCGCAGCTGCATCGGGCTGATTGGCCAATTGCCCATCCGCATAGCGCACCAGCCAGTTTGCAATTAGTTCGGCAGACAGCACGGTGCAGAAGGAGGAATTGAAGCCAACAAAACCCATGTCCGGCAGATCAGGATTGACCGACAGTCGGTAGGCGCGATATTGCCCATCGCTTTCAATCAGCTTGTCCTTGAATTCCTGCGGCAGATAAGGCACGCCGAGCTTCCACCCAACCGCAAGGATCGAGACATCCGCCTCCACCTTTTCTCCGCCCGTCATATGGATGGTCTTGCCATCATAGTGATCATAGGTGCCTTCGATATTCTTGATCGTGCCTGCCTTCAGCCCCTCATAAAGCCCAGGGGTGACAATCGGAACGGAACAGGACACATCTCTCTCAATGGGAATTTTCGGCACCATCCCAAATTTCTTCATGCCGAGCTGAACCTTCAGCAAGGTCTCCAGACCCCGAAAATTCAACCAGACAAGCGGCTTGAAGATCGCCCCCAGAAGCTTCTGAAAAGCTGTTCGCCCCCACGCATTGAACTGCTGTTCCTGCGCGCGGATATAGAGCAGATGCTTGAAGTTGATCCCGCCGATGAAATAGGGCACCCGCCAGACCGGCTCCAGATAGACCCAATGCACCGATTTGGCCCCTTCATTGACGGCATTCACGGCAATATCCGTTGCGGATTTTGAGCCGCCCAGCACCACAACTCTCTTTCCTTCTACTGCGGACGGATCGACATATTCGGACGAATGCATCACCTCGCCACCCGCCGCTTCAAAGCCGTCCTGACCGGGATGACTGATGATATTCTTGTCCGAGAATTGCCCGGTTCCGACGACAACAAAGTCGAAATCCTCGGTCCAGCACTGACTGCCCGCTTCCAATGTCAGTGTCCAGCCGGGCTGGTTGTCGGCACGGCGATCCATGGACAAGACATTGGTATTGAGCTGAAACAACCGAGGCAGATCATGCTTCTTGGCGTAAGAGTGCAGATAGGCATGCACTTGCGGCCCCTTGGGCCATTCAGGATAATCATCCGGCATCGGATGATCGGTATAGCAATAGAGATCCTTGGGCGATTGCGTCTGAACGTCCGGATAGGAACGGCTGAGCTCCCAAACGCCTCCGAAATCATGGCTGCGCTCAAACCCGACGACACGGTGCCCCCGCTCGTCGAAAGCCTTGGCAGCGGCAAGGCCGGAGACCCCGCCACCGATGACAGCCACCTTTTTGCGCTTAATCATGCTGGCCCCTTTTATTCTGCGTCCGGTGCAGGTGGCAGGAAATCCACTTCATGCATCGCAGACAAACGGACCAGTTCTTCAGGATCCGTCACGCCATCCAGCGCGCCAAACAGATCAAAGAGCTTGCGGGACGGGGCCACGCCAAAGACACAGGTCGCATCAGCGCCAGAGCGGTTGAAAATGCCATGAGACTTGCCCATTGGCATGCGCACCAGATCGCCCGGCCCGGCCTTATGGACCGTGACATTGCCTTCGTCATGGCCGAACTCGATCTCGAGATTGCCGCTCAGAACGTTGATCCATTCATCCTGTGTGGGGTGAATATGCGGCGGCACAAAGGTGGTGTCGGGGATATGGGCATGCCAGACAAAAGCATTGGGGCTGTGAAGCTTCGGCGTATAGGTATGCCCCACCACATTCCAGGCCTTCTCTCCAATATGGCCATCGCTCGGCGTAATTCCCTTGTCCATGTAACTCTCCTCTCTATGGTCTTTTTTTTTCTCTTCAGAGCGCTCTGTCAGACGCATCACCAGCCCTCTCCCCCTCCCAACCACCCGTTATCGTGCCATCAAAGGTGGTTGGGAGGGGGAGAGAGCTTGGCTCGGAACTGCCAGACCCTGAAGCTTGAAGACAGTCTGAGGGCAAATGCCCGGAAATCTTTATCCAGATTGCGAGTCAAAAAGCTTTAAGCTTGAAATATATTTCTTTTGCTATACGTTTTTTCCCTATGGTGAGCCGTGACACATTGCTAAAAGGGCACAATGTCTTGCAGACGCGCGAGCTGGATGAAGCACGCGCAGCAGTCGCCGAGCGCTATTGCGATCATCAATTGACCATGCTGTCGGGGCGCGATGCCAAGGTGGTCTATAACCATGTGCGCGGAGAGCATATCTCGCTCAATGTGCTGGAATATGGGGCAGAGGTCGCCATCAATCCCGGCGAATTGCAAAATTTCTATCTGCTGCAACTGCCCCTGTCAGGGGGCGCAAAAATCATCCATCGTGGTGAGGAAGTCCATGCCAGCCCGCAGAGCGGTACGCTCCTCAACCCGGACCGCCCAACGGACATGATCTGGCAGCGCGATTGTCGCAAACTGATGGTGCAGATCGATCGGGCTTTTCTGAAACAGGTAGCCTATGAGGAAATCGGTGGCACCCTGCCGGGGCCAGTACGCTTTGACCCGAAGGTGGATCTGAAAGGCCAATCCGGGCGACGATTGCTTGCCCTGTCCGTGACCGCCGCGCGCGCCATTGAAGCGGGTGATATTCTCTCCACCTCGCAGGATCTGAACTTGCTGGCGCTGGAGCGGCAATTGGCCGTGACAATGCTGGAAACCCAGCGTAGCAATATCTCTCATCTCTTGAAAGAGCGGACCGATGTGAGCTCCACACATCTGCGCCGTGCGGTCGAATTCATTCGCGCAAATTATTATGACACGATCACGCTGGAAGACATCGCACAGGCAGCACAAGTGCATCACCGCACCTTGCAAACTGCGTTTCGAGAGCAGCTGCAGATGTCGCCAATGCTGTTCCTGCGCAATGTCCGTCTCGACAATGCACGCTTCCACCTCCTGCAACGGCATAACCGGGCCAGCGTCTCCGAGATTGCCTATGATTGCGGCTACAGCCATCTCGGCCGCTTCTCCCGCGACTTCCGCGACCGCTTCGGACATGCCCCCAGCCAAACCCGCTGACCTCCCTCGACAGCCAAATTCTCGAAGTGTCATGTATGGCTCGGTCTTTGCGCAGTGCACAAGACTCAGATACCACTAATCTCAAACTGGTGCGCAATCTGCGCCCTATAAGGAGCTTACTTCATGTCCCAGACCACCACGTCCACGGGGCGAACCGGATACCAATACCTCTGCTGATACCCAATGCCTTTGCTTGCCTGAACAAAGAAACTTTATACTTGGAATCAATCAGCTCGATGCGCTCAGCAGATCGGTTTTGCTAAGCGACCCGCCTAAAAAAATCATTCTCAAGTGTCAGCTCCCCGATTTTGACATGAAAAGCTTCAACGTCAACTGGTTCCGGCTCAGGAGCTGCAGTAACTATCTCAAAAATATCACCAGTACCTTCAAGCAGGTGGTTCCACCATTAATTGATCTGGTTGGGGTGGAGCAGGTTCATCCCTAGATAGGTTTCAGGCCGTGACATAATTTAACCGGGCGAGTTGAAAATGGAGGCAAGCCCCCCACATTCAACGAGTATGAAATATCGGAGGTGGGACATGACAGCAAAATCTATTTTAGTGGGGGGATTTTTTGGGGGGCTTGCTGTGGCCCTTGCAATCACCATGTTACCTCGAGTTTGGAACCCTGATACGGATTATGGCCAAGACCTACCAAAGAAGAGTATTTTAGCCGCCCAAACCATCCAAAATATCGACCACCAATTCGGAGGTGCAACCACAAAAGGAATGGCCTTCATGGTCGTAAAAGATGGCCAGGTACTCTATGAGCGCGGAGAAACTGACCGGTTGATGAATGGCCATTCAACACGCAAAGCATTTCTTAGTTTGCTATACGGCATTGCTGTTGAGCAGGGCCTGATTGATCTCGATAAATCCTTGGCTGACTTGGCTATTGATGAAGCCACTCCACTAACGGATCAGGAAAAAACCGCAACCATCCGGGATTTGCTTATGGCGCGGTCTGGAATCTATTTGCCAGCCGAAGGTGAGCATGATGAACAGTTAACGCACCGCCCGAAACGAGAGCAGCACAAACCAGGGGAATATTTTTTCTACAACAATTTTGACTTCAATGCCTTGGGAACGATTTTCATACAGGAAACGGGGCAATCTATTGGGCACTTCATGACCGAAAACCTAGCCAAACCCTTGGGAATGCAAGATTTTAATGCAAATAACATCGTTATGGGCGATCCTTGGTTTATGCCAACAAATGGATCCTTGCATGACATGTATTACATGTATCTGAGCGCCCGTGATTTTGCCAAAATTGGTGCGATGGTCGCAAATAAAGGTGCATGGAATAACAGGCAGATTGTCCCGCGCAGCTGGATCGACATCAGTACCGCGCCGTTGAGCGATCTTTCTCTTAGCTCGGTTCCCTATAAACGATATACCGCGTCTGGCTATGTCTGGATGATTGATGAAGATAAGAAAACCATTTGGACCGATGGCTATGGTGGTCACTTTATGTTGATCGATATGGAACGCAATCTGACAATAATCGAACGTAATTTCACAGGTAATTCTCTTCTTAGTACCGGAATATGGTTGATGAACCCAAACCGTTTAGGCCCTGGAGCGGAAAAGGTCCTTGCTACGCATAATATTCTTGTTAAGGCTCTGGATCAGTAGTCGATTTGCCAATGCAAATAGCCAGAACCCCTAAATATAATATCTATAAGTGCAGAACAATATGCATGATCGAATGTTGTCACAAAAGCGTCTCCGCTTTGTTCCTTGCGTCAAAGCAACTAACGATTGAATATGTTCATTCGATGTAGTGATCCCTCGACGAAATTACAACGATCAGGTGCCAACAGACTTCATTCAGGAAACCATGTGTGGTTCACCCCTTTTGGAGTGAACCAAAACAAAAAGCCCAGCCGTGCTGCTCAGCAGTCGTCACCGTCGCAACTTGAACACATCGCTGCAGGATGGTCTAACACGCGCATGTATGAAACCGGAGTGTGAAACTTGGAAGCCGACTTTCTGATTGTTCTGTTCGTCCCGCCGCTCATCGCTCTGGTCTGCAGTTTTTATGCAAAAAGCCGCGCAGCCTTCTAGTTTTTTCTTCCTCGCAATGAAATATACCTTAAATCAGTTCCTTTATCGATCAGCCGCAAATAGATGGATATAGTCACTAAAGGCGAACAGGCGATTGCGGTGCTGGCCGGTTATCTCAACCAGGATGCCGTGTTTTGCCAAATCTGCGATGAGCGAAGAGGCCGTGTTCGCGCTGCCCCCAATCAGCGCTGTTACAGCCTTCACATCCACAACGGGTTGCTGATAGAGATATCGCACCAGATTTTGTGCATTTTCCTGACGTCGTGTGCTGAAACGAGGAAGAACCTCACGCTCGATCCTTTCTTTCAAAGCGAGGATATCCTTGAAGACGCTGATCGAAGAGCGGGCCGTTTCCTGTACACCATGCAAGAAAAATATCAGCCATTGCCGCATATGATTGCCTTGCCGAACCGCCATCAGATGATCCACGTAGGCTGTTTTGTTCTTCTCGAAATAGTCGGATAGATAGAGGGCAGGCTTCTGAAGCAGACCTTCGGATGCGAGATAAAGAGAAATCATCAAGCGACCCAACCGGCCATTGCCATCCAGAAAGGGATGAATGGTCTCAAACTGGTAATGCGCAATAGCAATCTTGATCAAAGGAGGAACAACAATATCAGGATTGTTGAGAAATCGCTCCATGTCGCCCATCAGATCTGCAACATGGTCATGGTGAGGCGGAACGAAGATCGCATTTTTAAGGCTGACCCCAATCCAGTTCTGGCTTTTGCGGAACTCGCCTGGCATCTTGTGCGTTCCTCTTACGCCCTGAAGCAAGACAGCATGGGTTTCTCGCAAGAGACGATTGGATAGTGGAAGCCTTTCCAACCCCTCAATAGCATAATTGATAGCCTGAATATAATTCTGCACCTCTCCCCAATCATCGCGAGCCTCGGGACTAAGATCTTCCGCTCCCTTGAAGGCGTCCTCAATATTGGTTTGCGTTCCTTCGATACGGCTGGATTGCATGGCTTCCTTCGCGACATACATTTTGACGAAGAAGTCGATATCCGGGATAAGTTGAGCAAAGGCATTCAACTCTCCCAAAGCACGGTCCGACTGCCCAAGAAGCTGAACAATCTCAGGATCAGATATGATCCAATTGTGATGGATAGGTTCTGGCAGAAAACTCTTATAGTCTCGCTGCGCTTCCAGGCGACCTGATTTGAAATGAGAGAGATCCATATGTCAGAATCCACTGCGTTTTCTGAAGTATTACTATTTTTATGTCAGAATCAGATCAATATGCAATATTTATATCAAAAACTTCTAATTTTTTTGACATAAGAGATGTCATATCTCAGAAACATACCCGAGTTTCATTCCAGACTGCGTTCCTCAAAATTGCTTCAGACATCATGCAAGCGTCTTTGGATAGAGAGAGACCATGAGGCATTGTGCCATGACTTGGACACATCATTGGCGAATGATCCAGAACGCAAACACGAAACCGGAGTGTGAAACTTGGAAGCCGACTTTCTGACTATTCTGTTCGTCCCGCCGCTCATCGCTCTGGTCTGCAGTTTTTATGCAAAGAACCGCGCAGCCTTCTGGATCTTGCGGACAGGATCCATCTGGTATCTGGTCACCGCGCTGATCCTGCTCATGGTCGAGAATGATTGCAGCAGCAATTATTTCTCTTACAGAAATTGCCAGACGATCCCGGACAGCGTGATTGAAATTTATAGCGCCTTCTACATTCTCAACCTCCTATCCTACGCCTTCATAGCCCCGGCCCTTGCGCTCATCGCGCTGGGCCTGGAGATCTATCACCGGCGCAAACAAGCGAGCGATGACACCCCGGCAAGCGAGACAGAGCCAGTCAGTTAAGCGTCTGGCTGGTCAGGCTCAGTCACTTCAAGTGTCCTGACCAATATCCGCACTCGCGCCCGCAGTCGGGGCGTCGAGACCGCCGCCTATATCGAAGAAATGTTCGCCATCGGCCACGACGACGCCAACCGCGCCGTCTTCGCCCAGCATGGCCCGGACGAGCCAAACACCGTCGGCATAGCCCTACGCGCCGATAAAAAGATCGTCGACAAAATCACCAAAGGCGCCAAGATGCATGGGTAGGTATAGATGGCCTAACATCCAAGGCATACCTCAAATTAACTGGGAACTGCATATTAAGGCATATACAAGCAAAAATTATCTCAGATAGAATTGAGATTGTGAGGAAAAAATGTGCCTGAGTGTTTACCTTGGATCTCACAGAGCTCTTGAAACAATGGATGTTCCGGACGGATCACTGGGTATCGAGCAAGCGATCTGGACCCCACCACCCTTGAAGACGTTTCCTTTTATTTATTATCTTGGCGAAAAAGCAACAGGAGCCCTTTTGGGGTGCTCTTGTTTGCTGGCGCAAAGCGTGACTTGGAACGAGAGAGGACCAAGTATCCATATGGACAATTCGCTAGACCACAATAATCTTTGTCCCTTTGCAACTCTCCGATCCTACGTTCTATCTGCATTGCAGAGTAACAAACAGGTGGCCTTGGTATGCGACGATTCTGGTGGAATAGAGCAAACATGTGAAAGTGATGACTACGATCACTCCATTATTAGCATCGACATGATTTCATCTGAAAGTTACTTATTTGCCGACCCAATTGGCTCATTTCCATGGCGCGTTTTTTACATAGCTGTGCCCGGAAACCAGGTCCGAAACCCGAACGTCAAAACACCCACATTGAGCAATAGAAAACGCTTCTATAGCTCATAAATATGCTATAAAATGAGTTATAGAAAAGGATCCTATAACTCATGACGTGGAATTGGCAAAAATCAGATTGGCCTCACTTTCGCTGGGACAAAGCCGCTCTTGAAGAGTTGGAGGCGCGGTTTTTGCACCAGTCGGGCATATTGCTTGGCACGCTCAAACATATGAACGATGAGCAAAAGCAAGGCCTGACGATCGAACTCATTTCGACCGAAGCCATGAAAACATCCGAGATTGAGGGAGAACTCCTTAACAGAGAGTCTGTTCAATCGTCTATTCGACGCAATTTTGGCCTGGCTCCTACACAGACCAAAACAAGCCCAGCCGAGCAAGGCATTGCCGATATGATGATCGATCTCTATCAGAATTTCGATCATGCCTTATCCCATGAAGCTCTGCATGCATGGCACAAGATGCTGACGATGGGGCGACGCGATCTGCGCGATATTGGCACCTATCGTACCCAAGAAGAGCCGATGCAGGTTGTTTCAAGTTCCTTGCATGAGCCTGAAGTCCATTTTGAAGCGCCCCCTTCTGCACAGATGAATGCAGAAATGGATCAGTTTATCGACTGGTTTAATCATAGCAATAAACTGCCCGCCCTAACGCGCTGCGGCCTTGCTCATTTATATTTTGTCTGCATTCATCCTTATGAGGATGGCAATGGCCGTATTGGGAGGGCGATTGCAGAAAAGGCGCTTTCGCAAACTCTCAAGCAGCCGACATTGCTTGCACTCTCACAAACCATTCAAAAGAACCGCAAAGCCTATTATCGCCACCTTGAAATCAATAACAAGGAACTGACAGTCACGGACTGGCTGGTTTATTTCGCGCAAACAATTCTTGAGGCACAAGAAACCTCACAAACCTTGATCGAGTTTTTGCTGGCAAAAACACGCCTCTATGATCGGCTACGCGATCAGCTGAACCCAAGGCAAGCCAAAGCCATTGCCCGCATGTTCCGTGAAGGCCCAGATGGCTTCACGGGCGGTTTGAGCGCCGAGAACTACATCACCATTACCGACACAACACGGGCAACAGCAACGCGTGATTTAAAGGATCTGGTCGAGAAAGGTGCGCTGAAACGCACCGGAGAGCTCAGATATACACGCTATTGGCTGAACATAGAGGAAGGCTCTCGGTAAAGATCGTTTACATTCAGACCCTCTGCAAAACTCGCTCGGCCCATCACTTCCGCCTTCCAAATCCTGCCCCAATGGCGCATTATCAATGGCTTAACAGCATAGGATATTGATGATGAATACAGCCGTGGATGCGTCCATTCCTTCTTCGATTGCCGGTGATATTGGCTGTCAGCCAAAGCAGGTGATTGCGGCGATTGAGCTGATTGATAATGGCGACACCATTCCTTTCATTGCGCGGTATCGAAAGGAAGTGACCGGCGGCCTGGATGATGTGCAGCTGCGCAAGCTTGATGAACGGCTGACCTATTTGCGCGACTTTGCCAAGCGCCGCGAAAGCGTGCAAAAAGCGATTGCAGAGCAAGGCAAGCTGACCGACGATATTCTGGAGCGCCTGCGCAAAGCCACCACCAAGGCAGAGCTGGAAGACATTCACGCACCTTTCCGCAAGAAGCTGAAAACCCGTGCCCAGAAAGCCATCGATAACGGCCTGCTGCCTTTGGCCGATGCCATTCTGGCACAATCCAATCGCGACCCGGAAGGACTGGCACAATCCTATCTG
The DNA here is from genome assembly GCF_900215605.1 of Cohaesibacter gelatinilyticus. Taxonomy (NCBI): domain Bacteria; kingdom Pseudomonadati; phylum Pseudomonadota; class Alphaproteobacteria; order Hyphomicrobiales; family Cohaesibacteraceae; genus Cohaesibacter; species Cohaesibacter gelatinilyticus. Next base: position 538,064 of record NZ_OBEL01000002.1, read on the forward strand.
AGCGCAGCTGTGGCCGACGTGAAAGCCGCGCTGACCGGCGTGCGCGATATCCTGTCCGAGCGCTTTTCCTTACACCCCGACACCGCCGCCAAACTGCGCCCCGTTGCCAAGCGTACCGCCATGCTGAAATCAAAAGTCGCGAAAGGCAAGGAATCAGAAGGGCAAAAGTTCGCCGACTATTTCGACCATAGCGAGAGCTGGGCCAAAGCCCCCGGCCACCGCGTGCTGGCCATGCTGCGCGGCGAGGAAGCGGGCTTCCTGTCCTTTGGCATTGATATCGAAGAGGACGCTGCCCTCTTTGCCAAAAACACCATCAGTAATGACAACAGAGTGCCAAGAGGCAACGGCTTTTTGGAACAGGTGGTCGACTGGACCTGGAAAAACAAATTCTCCAAGCGGCTGGTCTCGGAAATGACAGCCGAAGTCCGCGAGCGGGCCGAGAAGGAAGCCATCGAGGTCTTTGTCACCAATCTGAAGGCGCTTCTGATGGCTGCCCCCGCCGGCATGAAAACCACCATGGGCCTCGACCCCGGCATTCGCACCGGCGTGAAGGTGGCAATTGTCGATGCAACAGGCAAGCTTTTGGCCACCAGCACGGTCTATCCCTTCCCTCCACGCAAGGATGTGCAAGGCACCATGGCCGAGCTGGGCGCACTGATCAGACGCCACAATGTGGAACTGGTCGCCATCGGCAATGGCACCGGCTCGCGCGAGACCGATGCCCTGATGGGAGATCTGCTGAAAGAGCTGGCTGGCAACAAACCGACCAAAGTGGTGGTCAGCGAGGCGGGCGCGTCCGTCTATTCGGCGTCCGAATTCGCCTCCCGCGAATTCCCCAACCTCGATGTGTCCTTGCGCGGTGCGGTCTCCATTGCCCGCCGCCTGCAAGATCCACTGGCCGAGCTGGTTAAGATCGACCCCAAGGCCATTGGCGTTGGCCAATATCAGCATGATGTGGACCAGTCCCGTCTGGCCAAGGCGCTGGCCGGTGCCGTGGAAGATGTGGTGAATTCGGTCGGCGTCGATGTGAACACCGCCTCCCCTGCGCTGCTGTCTTATGTGGCAGGCGTCGGCCCGGCTTTGGCCGAATCCATCGTCAATTATCGCGATGCCAATGGCGTCTTCAACAAGCGCACGCAGCTGAAGTCAGTGCCAAAGCTTGGGCCCCGCGCCTTCTCGCAATGTGCTGGCTTTTTGCGCATCAATGGCGGCGCGGAACCACTAGATGCCTCTGCCGTGCATCCGGAAGCCTATAAGGTCGCCAAGCAGATTGTCGCCGATTGCGGCCGCGATTTGCGTGACATCATGGGCGATGCCAACAGCCTGCAAGGGGTTGCTCCCGAGCGCTTCGTGACCGATACATTCGGCATCCCCACCATCAAGGATATTCTGGACGAGCTGCGAAAGCCCGGCCGTGATCCACGCCCGGAATTCAAGACGGCCAGCTTCAAGGAAGGCGTCAACGAAATCTCGGACCTGCTGCCCGGCATGCGACTGGAAGGCACGGTCACCAATGTCGCCGCCTTCGGTGCCTTTGTCGATATCGGCGTGCATCAGGATGGTCTGGTGCATATCTCGCAACTGGCCGACAAGTTCGTCGATGATCCGTCAAAGATTGTCAAAGCTGGTCAGGTGGTCCGCGTTGTGGTTCTCTCCGTCGATGAAAAAGCCAAACGCATTGGCCTGTCCATGAAATCCAACCCTGAAATTGGCGAGCAATCCCGCGGTGGCAGAGGCGGGCCCAGAGGTGATCACAGAGGTGGGCCCAGAAACGCACCAAGAGGCGATCACAAGCCTTCGCACCGCCCAAAGGAAAAGCCCAAAGGCATGAGCCAATTGGGCGAAGCCCTGGCCAGGAAATATCGCAAATAGGGCAGATGAAATAGAGCGCGTCCTGCAAACCGTTTCAAGTTTTTGCAGGGCGCGCAGTTGCATCCTCACTCAAGCAAAAGGGTGGAACCACTCGATAGCACATCCAATGGCAACGCGCCGTGTTCATTTTTCGCCATCAGCTTTGCAATGGGTTCAAGATACAAATCATAGGTCGTGTGATGAATGGCCAGGACTTGCGCGGGTTTGATGGCCGCAGCGAAAGGCAACAGGTCCTCCGCCTCCATGCTGATCTTTCCCAATGGCCCAGTTGTGCCAACCCCGCCCATATGGGCAACCATCAGATCCGGAATACCCATGGCAGAGGTCGCTTCAACCACCTGTTTGGTCCCAAAGCTATCGCCTGTCCAATAGAGGGAGCGTGACCAATCCCCTTGTGAGAAGGTGATCCAATAGCCATTGCCCTTGCCCAGAATTTTTGCGATTTCCGGATTTTCCGAATGGAAGGCTGGCAGAGCCGTGATCTCGACCTTGCCATTGCCAACGACAAAGCTCCGCACCTCGCCCCAATCCATCGGATCAAGCGCAGTAAAGCCCATGTCGTTGATCTTCTTCACATCAAAGGGCGGCAGGATGAAGGGTACATCCTTTGACAATTCCCGCGCAGCCCTCTGATCGAAATGATCCTCATGTGCATGACTGAGAATGACATGATCCGGCACTTTCAGTTTGGCACGTCGCAATGGTGTTCTGCGCCCATGCGGTTTGACATTGGGCCCCTTTGCAAGATCAAACATCTCATTGGGGTCGCCCATGACAAAGGCTTCTTCCCCTTCGCCAAAACACGGGTCGGTCAGGAAGGTAAGGCCATTGAATTCGAGTTGCATGGTTGAGGCACCATGCCAGGTCACTTTGATCAGGGGAGTGGAAGAGGAAGCTGCCCCTGCCTTGGCAGAGCCAACACTGCCCCCCAGAACAATGGCACCCCCGGCACTTTTGAGAAATGATCGACGATCCATCCGACTGCCTTTCATGGTTGAGTTAAACACTTGCTTGACAGATGTAGCAGTCAGCTTTAAGCGAATAAATCAGCCAATATTGAATTCAGTAGCCAATAAAGCTGGATAATATGAATCTGTTACAGATCGAAACCTTCCTCGAAGTGGCCAAAGCTGGCAGCTTCGCCGCCGCCAGCAGGCGCATGTCGCTGCCATCCTCCACCGTAAGCGCACGCATAAAGGCCTTGGAGGATCGGCTTGGTGTCACGCTCTTTCGCAGAACGACCCGCAAGGTGGCGCTGACCAGCGACGGGCAGCATCATTTCGAGATCTACAACGAAGCATTCGAACTCATCTCCAGTTTGGAAGCACGCTCTGTGCGCTCAGAAGACTTGACCGGACACATAAGACTGACAGTTCCAGTCGATTTCTCCATGCCGCGCCTGGCACGCATGCTGGGCAACTTCTCAAACCTTCACCCATCGTTGAAGCTCGACATCATCGTCACTGACGCGGTTCTGGATTTTGTGGATCACAATATCGATATCGCCCTGCGCGGCCGCGCACCGGGAACCGACAGTCTCATTTGCCGCCAATTGGGTCAGGAGAAACTCGGCTTTTTCGCAAGCCCCGACTATATCGCCAAACGGGGCGCAAAGCTGATGGAGGCAAATTTCGAAGGGTGCACGCTATTTGACCCATTCTTGCAGGCGCACAAATGCGGTGATCTGACAAAGAAAAGCGTGCCTTCCTTGCTTCAAACAGAAAGCAAGGAGCTGAGCAAGGCGATGGCGGTTCAATCGCAAGGGATTGCTCTTCTTGCACAATCCCTTTGTGAAAATGAGGTGCAATCTGGTGAACTTGTCGAGCTGCCCTGCGAAGGAACCCTGCCCGACCTGCCGTTATATCTGGTGATGCCAAGCAAGCGACTTGTTCCCCAGCGGGTCAGGGCTCTGATAGACCATCTGGTAAAGCAAAACCGCATCGAGCCACATGATCCTGCCAAGGAAGCAATGGAGTGAGGCGACAAAAGGATTCATAAGAACCTGCATCTTCTTTCCAAGGCGCAGGCTCTTTTCATTCTATCAGGGTCAATCCTCTATTCGCCGCCCTCACCAATGGCCAGAAAAGCCTGATGGGTCTCGATATAGGCCGGGCGCTCGCGAAGGCGCCCGATATAGGCGGCGACCTTGGGAGAGGGTTCGAACAGTTTGAAGGTCATGGAGAAATCCAAAAGCCCGCCATAGACCACGTCAGCAGCGCTGAACTGATCACCCAAAATCCAGCCATTCTCCGGTGTCATGGCTTCGATACTATCCATCACACGAGCCATATCGCCCCACCCGGCTGTGCTTGGCTTTGGGTGTTCAAACCCGGCAGCGGCCAAGGTAAAGGCTGGCTCGACCGTGCTGCCCGCAAAGAAGAGCGCGCGATAATAAGGCCCACGCAGGGGAGACCCTGCCTCCGGTGCCAAGCCTTTTTCCGGATATTTATCCGCCAGATAGGCGCAGATCGCAGGCAGCTCTGTCACCACCGTCTCACCATCCACCAGCACCGGCACCTTGCCCATGGGGTTGAGCCTGCGAAAGCCCGCCTCTTCATTCTCACCTGCATCAAAATCGATGATGACCTGCTCACAGGGGACATCCAGCTCCTTCAACATCCAGTTGGTGGTGATGCCTCTGCTCATGGGATGGAAATAATGCTTCATGATCAAAAATCCTTTGTGCCAATTCTCGTTGATCCTATCACAAGCCCGTCACAGGCTCTTCTGACCCGCAGCTATATTGATAAATATGCCATTATTTGGCACATTAAAATGCATAATCAAAAATCATCTGAACATGAGAGCCTGATTTAAAAGTCCTGGCCTAGCCCTCTCCCCCTCCCAAACCGCCCACAAGGGTACCATATCGGGTGGTTGGGAGGGGGAGAGGGCTGGTGATGCGGCCTAAAAGTCTCGATGAGAGACTTTTAAATCGGGCACTGACATCGAAATGGCAAAAGGATCACGATGCAGACATCGTTTGATAAACGAATGGAGAGACGTACCCGCCTGCTCGGTCTGCTACGATCAGAAGAGCATTGGACGAGTACGGACTTGCGTGAGCAATTGGGCATCAGCCAGCGCACCCTGATGCGCGAGCTTTCTGATCTGCGCGATGCCGGTTACCCAATAGACTCTGACCGGGGACGCGGCGGCGGCATCCGCCTCAATGGCCGCTGGGGGATCGAGCGGCTGAACCTCAGCCATCAGGAAGTGGTGGAACTGATCCTGGCACTGGCGGTGATGGAAAATCTGCAATCCCCCTTGCTCACCGGCAATCTGAAAGCCATCCGCCAGAAGCTGTTTCAAGCCTTCCCGCAAGAGCAACGCAGCAAGGTCAATGAGTTGCGCAAACGCATCCTGATCGGCGACAAAGCCTCAAAGAATGTCGCCTCTTTCTACAAGACACCCGATGCACCCCTGTCGGAGACCATCGCCTCCGCCTTTCTGCAACAGCAATGTCTGGAAATCGATTATCTGTCAGAGGCCTACAAACGCACCACCCGCGTGATCGAGCCGCACTATATCCTCCTCAACTGGCCCGCCTGGTACATCATCGCCTGGGACCATCTACGAACCACCACCCGAACCTTCCGAATAGACCGCATCAAAAGAACCTCCCCGAGGGAAGAGAGTTTCGCACTACGACCCAAAACCCAGTTTCAGGACATCTTCGCCGACTATTTCGAAGCGATTTAGGGTAGGACACAATCAATTAAGGGAATTAGCGTCTGTTAGAGTAATCAACCCCATTCCTTGGCCATGGTGCGATAATATTCTCGGACAATATTCTCATCAAACCACTTTGCCTGTGTTACCAAATCAAAATCTGCAATATCGCCATATTCATCAAAATCAGCAGGGGAGAGTTGGTCAATGAAATTCAGGGTGCTTATCAGAAATTTCTTACCTTCATTCAATACTGGAGAACTTGGTTGATATGCTTCAATATATGGCAAGATTGCATCGGCACTGATCTCTCGTTCTAACCATGTTTTTATGCCGGAAGCTGGCTCATACAACATCTCCAATGTCATACCATTGATGAACGCAAGACATCCTCGCTCGATTAAGTTTTTATATGCAACGGATTCAGCCGTTTCTTTGTCATATCCAATAGATAGAAACTTCCAATAGTCTTGCTTGTAGACGTTACAAGGCATCAAAACATGGACTGGCTCCCCTACATTTTCATCAAAATACAAAAGGAGATCACGGCGTATAAGATGTAAATCCAAATACGAAACCCGAACCTTGTTTCCGCTCAAATCAATTATATAAAAATCACTGTCACTCATTTCAAAATCCAATATTTCACAGAGCTGTCGTAGCCGAGAATGCGATCAAACTTTTAATACCACCAATCCCGAAGGTTTGTTGCAAAAAGGGAAATATGCCATCCGATACCCCCCAATTGCCTGCAATCTATGGGATGGATATATTTTGGGCCATGGTCTCATGAACGAGCAGGAGCAGAGAGCAATGACGAACCCGGTCTTTTATTTTGAGATCCCGGTCATCGATATGGATCGCGCTGTTGCTTTCTATGAGAGCGTGTTTGGGTTCAACCTCAAACGAAAGGTCGTTGATGGATATGAGATGGCCCTCTTTCCCCGTGCAGATGGCAAAGCCGGTGCCAGCCAGCGGGGCCTTGGCGAAGGGCGATGCTTATACGCCGTCTCATGCCGGATGCATCATCTATTTTGACGTAGAGGATATCGACGAAACACTGGCCCAAGCAAAGAACGCGGGAGCGGCCATTCTTTACCCCAAAAAAGACATTGGCGAAGGCGGTTGGGTGGCCGAGATCGAAGACAGTGAAGGCAACCGCATAGCGCTGAATGCCTTCAAGGCTTAATCCATGCCCCCATACTGCGACGAGGAATTGAGGCTTCCAATTTAAACTCCGTTGAACAATATGTGTATTTAAGAAGTTTGGGGTTGATTGAACGGCTCGTTGCAGCCTCTAATTGGAGCGGTCACTATCAATCAGATCGCAACCATGGTGCGAACGGGCTCGGCTTTGAAAAAAATCATCAGTACATTTCTGACGGTTGTTCTGCTGTTTGTCGTCTTCGCACGGCCTCCGGGCATCATGCTGAGCAATGATGCCGACGGTCTGACCTTCGAGATTTGTACCGCCTACGGCATTCAGCTCATCACGCTTCCGTCTGAAGATGGAGAGCCTGTCGAGCCAGTTGATACGGCTTGTGCATTCTTTGCTGCTCAGAGCGCAGCCGTGCTGGACGCTGTACCCTCTCTCCAGGAGAAAAAACTCAATTGGCAATTCTGGGCGCATTTCCCTCAGCATGAAATCGCAATCAAACGGCGCGCCCAAAACTCCAATCTGACCAGAGGGCCTCCTTTGTCGAGTTGAACTCACACTTTACAATTCAACTCACTTTGAGGCTCATCACGATGACCAAATACCAGTTTGCGGCCCGCGCGACCGCAGCAGTGCTTTGTGCGCTGCCCCTTTTCGCTGTTCCTGCCATTGCAGAAACCCATCTGACCATTGCAGTCAAGTCAGACCGTTACAGCATTGCAGACAACAAGTTCACCTTCACCACCAACCGCCCCGCAGGTCAGATTGCCGAAACGGCGGTCATGCCGGATGCCAACTTCAATCCGTCTCCGCTTCTGTTCAAGGATTGGGCCTTCAAAGACGGCACCTACACGGTTACCTTGCAGGATGGTGTGACATTCTCCGACGGCAGTGCGTTCAATGCTGACAATGCCATTGCATCGCTCAAGCTTTACGACAAGAACAAATCGGATTTCCTGCAGCTCGATCAGGACAGCTTCAAGAAGCTGGGCGATTATCAGATTTCGTTCCGTTCCGAGGTGGGCTCAGCCCTTGTCATTGAAAACATGACCCATCGTGGCACATCTCTATTCCTGCCAACTGAGACCATGGCCAAGAACCCAATCGGTACAGGGCCTTATCTGCTCGAAAGCTATGAGCCGAAGAAGCAGATCACGGTCAAGCGCAATCCCGATTATTGGGGCAAAGCGCCAAAGATCGACAAGATCACCTATCGCTTCATCAGCGATGAGAATGCGCGCCTTCTGGCACTTCAAAATGGTGAGGTTGATATCATCGGCGAAGTGACCCCGCAGATGATGCTTTCCATGCCGCAGGATGGCTCTGTGGTTCTGCATGAAAGCCGCCCGATCCGCTATGCAGCGCTGATGTTCAACATGCTGGATAAGGCTCCTTATAATATCACCAGCGACATCAAGGTTCGCCAGGCTCTTGCCTGGGCCATTGATCGTGACACCCTGGCCAAGGTTCTTTATGGCGGCAAAGGCAAACCTGCCAAGACGATCCTGCCTGGCTGGATGTTCGATCTGGGTGATGATCACGCGGATGGTTTCGGGTTTGATCTGAAAAAGGCTAATGTCCTTCTGGATGAAGCGGGTTGGAAAAAGGGCTCGGACGGCATCCGCGAGAAAGATGGGCGTAAAATGAAGTTGCGTCTGGTCGCGGCTTATCCAAACGTCTCCACTGTGAAGCCAATGCCGGAAATGCTCGACCAGATGTTTGCGGCCGTAGGCGCTGAGATCGAAATCATCGAAGTGGATGATAGTGGCGTCTATTACGACAGCTATTTCGATCATGGCCAGGCGGACATGTATCTGGAATATGCGTCCAATAACAATACGGACCCGACCTATCTGCTCAACAATGTCTTCACCACCCATAGCCCGTGGGGATATGACACCACGGCACCTGGTGGCAATGTCGACGAACTGGCAAAGAAATCCCGGGTGGCAGCCACACGTGAAGAAGCGATCGATCTGGTGCGTCAGGCTTACAAGGCCATCGTGGATGAGCATACGTCAACCGTGCCCATTCTTTTGGTTCCAAACTTCACACTGTCCCGTCCGGGTGTGAAGGTTCCCATGTCCGAATATGCCGATTGGATCGGTTATGGCGATGTGATCCTTGAGAAATAAGAGCGAGGGGGCGGCCGCAAGGTCGCCTTGCCTTTGTTATGTTCAGATTTTTTCTCAACCGATTTGGCGCGACATTGCCAACACTGCTGGGCATGTCTTTTGTCGCTTTTGCAATTGTCACACTGGCTCCGGGTGATCCGGTCCAGATGGAATTGCGCGCCATGGGCGTTGTGCCCAAGCCGGAAGACATTGCTGCCATCAAGGCGGAATATGGCTTGGACAAGCCGTTTTTGGCGCGTTACATCCACTGGCTCTGGCGGGCTGTGCAACTGGATTTTGGCACATCCATTGCGACCGGGCGCAGCGTGATCGAGGAAATCGGCCTCTATTTGCCTGCCACCTTGATGCTGGCAATCTCGTCGCTTGTCGGGTCCATTGTCATTTCGCTTTTCCTTGGTGCTCTTGCCATCATGGGGAACCGTCTCACGGCGTCGCTTTTGCGCGCCATCACCATATTGCTGGTCTCCATTCCTTCCTTCTGGCTTGCCCTGATTTTGATCCATGTTTTCATTCTCAATCTTGGCTGGTCTCGGCTGGTCGGTGAAGGGGACCTGAGTGATCTGATCCTGCCGGCCTTGACGCTCAGTCTTGGTGCTGGTGCGTCCCTTGGCAGGCTGGTCTATGAACGGGTGAGAGCTGAAGCATGTGAGGATTATGTCCGCCTTGCAATTGCCAAGGGGATCAGTCCTCTGGGCATCCTGATCAGTCATATCGCTCCCCGTATCATAGGGCCGCTCGTCACCGTCTGGGCCACGACACTTGGCTGGATGCTGGGCGGCGCGGTGATTGTTGAAAGCATCTTTGGTTGGCCCGGCCTCGGGCAGCTCATATTGCAAGCCATTGGCCAGCGAGACTATCCGGTCATTCAGGGCTATCTGGTTCTGATGGGACTGGTCTTTGTCACCACGTCCCTTATCGCCGATCTCGTGGTGGTTGTTGCCGATCCCCAATTGCGACGGAGGCTGCATCGTGACTGAGAGCATGTATGACCATCCTCTAAAAAGGCGTCGGCTTCTGTCGTGGTTCGCGTTCTCGTCGGGCCAGACAAGCTTCCTGTTGGGCGTGCTCATGCTCACCAGCATCTGTCTTTTGGCCATTGTGCCGAGCCTGCTCAGCCTTCCAAAGCCAGAGGCCATGGATTTGCTTGCGCGCCTGTCACCACCGTCGAAGGCCCATCTCTTTGGAACAGATCATTTGGGGCGTGATCAGCTGGCCCGGCTTCTTGCTGCAATTCCGATCAGCCTTGGCGCAGCAGCCCAAACCATGGGCATCATTCTGGCTATTGCCTTGCCTTGGGGGCTCATCGCTGGTCTTGGCAGTCCGCGTCTTGATATGGTCATGATGCGCCTCTCAGACATCATCATGGCTTTCCCAACGCTGGTGCTGGCGCTTGCTGTTATCGGGTTCATGGGAGCATCACTGGAAGCTTCCATTCTTGGAGTGGCTGCAGCCTGGTGGCCCAGCAATGCGCGCTTGATACGGGCTTTGGTGTTGTCTGCCAAAGAACGTGATTTTGTCCGCGCTGCCCATATGGCGGGCGCATCGCGGTCCCGGCTGGTTTTTCGTCATATCCTGCCGCAAATCTTACCGCCTCTGGCCGTGATGATCTCGTTGGAAACGGCTTCTGTCCTCTTGGCGCTGTCCTCGCTCAGTTTTCTGGGCATCGGAGCACAGCCGCCAACCCCGGAATGGGGGGCGATGCTGAATGAGGCGCGTCCGTTCTTTGCGCAGGCACCTCACATGCTGCTTGCACCCGGCATTGCTGTTGTCATGACTGTGCTGGCTTTCAATCTGGTTGGTGAAGGATTGCGGGACCTATTGGACAAAAGGGAGCCGTTCCAATGGTAAATGTTCTCTCAGTCTCCGGGCTCAAGGTCACATGCGCAGATGACAGAACCCTTCTCAACCATATCGCCCTTGATGTGACAAAGGGTGAGCGCATCGGTCTGGTTGGCACCAGCGGTTCGGGTAAGTCGCTGACAGCAGCTGCGCTTTGCGGATTGCTGCGGCCCCCGCTTGCGGCTTGCGTCGATCACTTGGACTTAGATGGATCTGAAATGCGCCGTGCGAGCAGTCGTGACTGGCGCCGCCTTCGCGGCAAAAAGATCTTTCAGATCTTCCAAAGTCCAGCCTCGGCTTTGACTCCGGGTCGCCGGATTGGACCGCAACTGAAAGAATGCTGCAAACAGGTTGGCGCGCCCATTGAGACCGCGAATTTGGCACTGGAGCGGGTCAAGCTCTCCCATGATGTCATGGGTCAGTTTCCCTATCAGCTCTCAGGGGGCATGAAGCAACGGGTTCTGATCGCCATGGCGCTCATCTTGCGCCCGACCATTCTGATCGCTGATGAGCCGACAACCGGACTGGATATCTTGACCGAGGCGGACATTCTGGCGGCACTGAGCGAGATGCTGGATGAGACCGGATCGGCACTGATCTTCATCAGCCATGATTTGCGGGCCGTGTCTCAAGTTGCCAATCGTGTATTGGTCATGGAAGCCGGGACCATCGTGGAGGATTGCCCTGTGGCAGAGTTGAACCAATCTGCGGCCCCTGCTGCCCGTCAACTTGCAGAGGCAGCCAAAGCGCTGGAAGCAACATGCTAGAGGTGAGAAATCTGACCAAGGCCTATCATGGTCGCCATATCTTCAAAGATGTTCGTCTGTCCATCAAACAGGGGGAAGTGGTCGGCCTCATCGGCCGGTCGGGGATTGGAAAATCCACCTTGGCGCGTTGTCTGGTTGGATTGGAGCAGCCCGACGAGGGTGTCTTCGCGCTCGATGGCGAAACCTTTGAAACCGGAACAGCCAATGCACGGAAAAATATTCAATATCTCTGGCAAGATGCCAGCCAGTCTCTCAGTCCATATTTGACAGCCCATGCCGCCCTCATGGAAACCTTGAACGGTTTTTCCATCGGTGCCAAAGAAGAGCGTTTCCAAAAGGCAAGAGGGCTGCTTTCTGATCTTGGCATTTCACCGGACATGCAAGCGCGTCGCCCCCATGCGCTTTCTGGCGGACAATGTCAGCGTGTTGCCCTTGCTCGTGCCTTGGCTGCGGAACCCAAGCTTCTTATTCTGGATGAACCGCTTTCGGCACTGGATCTTATCACGCAAAACAGGACGGTGGAGCTATTGAAACGGCTGCATGTCGAACGCAATCTGACCATGCTGATCGTAAGCCATGATCTGGCCCCGCTTCAAAAAATGTCGAACCGCATCCTGCTTTTGCAACAAGAGGGTATAGTAGAGCGGGAAGCGGTCCAGCAGTTCCTAGGCCGCGTTGAATGAATGTCCATAAAGGCTCAAAGCAGTTTTTCTCCAATCAAGGGACGCTCCTAACTGCAACAGCCTTTGGAAGAAGACTGCGAACTCTCCATCGAAGGCTCTGTAGCTTTGCTGTTGCAACCACAGCCCGCTTCGCCAGCAGCCTTTGCATCGGCATCCTTTGCGCAGCACGCGTCGACACCGTTCGGTGCTGGCCCACCGCAACAGCCTTGTTCGGGAACTTGTGCTTCGAAATCATTCTCATCCTTGGAAAGCTGCGACTGTGGAGCGCAGCAGGATACCGTCTCTTCGGTTTGCTTCCCTCTCATTGCGGGTTTGCATTGCGCTTGAATGGTTCGCAATTTTAGCAAGGCAGCATCATCGACGAATTCCGGCGCCATCGGCTCAAATATCTGCAGTCCCCTATTGCCGTGAGAAAATTCGATCCGAAGCGGGCTGTCTTCAAGGCCTTTGATAGAACGAACGCTTTGTTCAAGTATGCTTGCAAACTTCCCGACGGGCATATGATCTCTGCCTTGACCATCAAGAAGTTGAAGGATGGTTTCTGTCCATGAATCTCTTTGCGCCCCACAATCGATGCTGTTGAAACTCGCCAGTTTCAGTTCAGTCACGTGGTACCCTTTGCCGATCGGGCCGTCTGTGGTTGAGCATACAAGTGGTGCGTCTGCTGGCAGGGTACTTATCATGTTGATCAGATCACGAAGTGTCATTGATTGGCCCTTACATTTCAAGATATGTTGAAATATAAATAGTACAAAGGAAAAGTCATTTCAAGAGGTGTTGAAATATGAATGAAGAGAGTACACTTGCGGCCTTTGCATCTCTTTCCAATGCTACACGTCTGCGCATACTCCGCGAGTTAGTGGCTGCGGGCCCTGAAGGTCTATGTGCCGGAGAAATTGCAAACGCCGTTGGGGCGAGCCCATCGCGTGCATCATTCCATCTTTCGAACATGTCGAAGACTGAATTGATCACATCCAGCCGATCAGCCCGAGAAATTACATATCGTGCAGATTACAAAGCGATTGGTGCGCTGATCAGCTTTTTCATGGACGATTGTTGTGGAGGAGACGAAACTATTCGTGCCTGTTGCGTCGGTAAGAAAAACTGCTGCTAATCACAAAATCAGGATGAAGCAGTCAGGCAGCATTTCCTCGCATGCCAGATCGCCACCAGCCCTGGCAGAACGAAGGGAAAGATGGCCAGGATCCAAACCGGACCAATCGGATAAAGACCAAAAACGCGACCAGACTGGTGACAACGGCCGTCATGCCTGTGCCGATCATCTTTACGTCCTTTTCCTCGGATACTGTTGTTCACCATAAAGTTGTGACCTACACTCAGGTTGCAGAAGCAGAGGTGAGTTGGAGCAATGAAATCAGACTTTGCATGGATCGACAAATGGGCAGATTACCTAAATGGCAAATCCGTACTTGAGCTCGGCTGCGGACCGGGAATTGATACACGTAGAATTATTGAGCATGCGAGTTCCGTAATTGCCTGCGATCTGTCACCTCCACCCGAAATAGAGGGTGCCAAAGAGGTTTTGGTTCTAGACCACAGCAAGAAACTGCCTTTCGAAACAGGTACATTCGATGTGGTGGTTGCCAGCTTGTGTCTGCACTATTTCAGCTGGAGCATGACACAGGATATTGTCTCTGAGATATCACGGATACTGACACCTGAAGGGTTCATGGTGGTCAGAGTGAACTCTAAAAAAGATGACAATTTCGGAGCGACAGGCAACACGGAAATTCAACCCAATTTCTATATGGTGAAGGGACAGCAGAAACGCTTCTTCGACATAGCTGATGTTGAATTACTTTTTGGCTCAAACTGGAAGCTCACTGCGATCGAAGAAAAGTCAATTGATCGCTACGAACTTGCAAAGGAAATCTTGGAATTTGGCGCACAGAAGATTGCAGGCTAGATCCGGTTCAGGACATCGTAGCAGACTATTTCGAAGCTATTTAAAGGTGAGATCGAGAGCCAGCTTTGCGGACCTTGCAGACTTTCATTGCACCGCAATATTGCCTAACCATTTTGACACGGCGGCCATTCAACAGAGAGTTCTCACAGAAGTGGCGTCGGCATCTTTGCCAAAAAAATTAGCCTAGAATGACTATCGACTCCTCCTCAAATGCGCGTTGGTTGCCTGTCTTTGCCATGATGTTTGAATTCAGAACCACCAACGCGCAACTAAGGTCTTCACGATACCCCTTGTAAAGGGTCATGTCGTCTAATGGGCCACGTAAACCGCTTTATAGCGGCCATCGGAGCTGCGTAGCATTTTGACAAACCGGCAACGATCTGGATGTTTTGCTCGGCTTTTGCAGAGTGCCATGCCTTTGGCAAGGGACTCGGCCTCATTCACTGAAACAACCCAATAGTTCTGGGCAAATGCCGGGGCACTGGTCAGAGCCATAGATGCGGTAACAAACAGGAACAGCACAGTTTTCTTCATGGAAATACCTCTCAAAAAAAGACATCAAGTAATTCTTTGGAACTGCCAGTTTCCAATTAGAAAGCAATGCGTCTGGATGGCCTGGCAAGACACTGACGATGGTAGGCACGAAGCGCTGACCGTTACATAAAAAAATCTCTGTGACAATGGAGTTTTCCGTTGCTGAAATGTAGCAATACGAAAAATTCCTCAATAACGACCTGATGTTAGCCGGCTTGGGTCAGCTACTCTGCGAACAATCCCCGCTTTCAATTGGTCTTTGATTGCGGCACTATGACCTCTCACTTCTTGTTTGCGTTGCATCCGCTCGAACCCATTTTCCAGGAACCACCGTGCTTCAGATATTGTGTAATTTGGTCCTACCAGGCGTCGGTACATTGATGATGAAAAAGCCAATAACCGGCATTCTTCAGTTGCTGGTTATGCTCGTGGCATTTGTCCTCACAGTCACGGTTTTCCTAACTTTTTTCGGTCTCCTGATCTGGTTTATCGACGTGGTTTGGGCACTTGTCGTTGGTGTTCTTTGGTATCGGGACAGATAGAAGCTAGGCAGTTAAATGCAGAGCATTCCCATGATACAGCACTCTAGGTTGGGGTAATGAAAATGTGCGTTGCACTTGTAATTCATGCAGTCAACACCGAATACACACATGTGCCAAGTCATGAACGAATAGCAGCTTTCGATAAACGCCTGCAACGTGCAGATTGCGAACGGAAAACCTCTCTTGGCCGATTTTCGCCAAAAATCGCTTTTTTACTCGCAGGAGACGAACAGGGAGCACACCGCACTATATCTCCTTCAACTGGTCCGCTGCTGCATCACCGCCTGTAACAGTCTACAAGCCGACACCCGCACCTTCCCAATAGACCGCATCAAGAGAACCCTCCCTACGGATGAGAGTTTCTCATTGCGGCCCAAGACCTGGTTTCAAGACCCGATTTCAAGACATCGCCGCGGACCAACTCAAAGCGATTTAGAGCAAGACGGGATGTCAGTTTTGCAGACCCTTGCAGCCTTTCGTTTGTAAATATTGAATATCTGCTCTTGCCGATCAAATTTCTTCAAAATAACAAAGCGCCCGTGATCTCCACGGGCGCTTTTGGACTCTAGAGCATCTTGAATGAATACCTGGTCATTCAAGATGCCCAAGTCATTGTTTCCAAGCATATTCTTGTCCGAAAACCGCACACACTTTTCGGGAATATGCTCTAGAAGGCTGTCATCGGGCCAGTTCGTAGCGCGTCATCAACATGGAAGATGGGTCGATCATGCTCATGAACCTTTCGGCTGCACGTGCAGAAGCAAAGCTATCCATGGATGCTTGCGCGGCATCGGCACTTTCCCAGCTGACCACGACTGCCCATTTGCCGCCTGAGAAAGCCGCTTGGCGCGAGATGAAACCGGGCTGTTTGGAAACATGTTCCTCTTCGATGGCCTTATCGACCGGCTTAAACTCTTGAACAGTGACCCCTTCTGCAAGCTTCATAGTCACAATCTCAATGACACCAGCATCTTGCGCCATAGCTGTGCCCCCTACAAACATCATAAGGGTGAATAATAGTGTTCTCATATCAAATACCCGCTTAAAACTTGCCGTTATCGTGAGCCATTTCCGCTGGAATGTCCGCGATCACATCCCAGTGCTCAACGATCTTGCCATCAGCCACCCGGAAGAGATCATAGAAGGCAGTCGGTTTGCCACCGAATGTTCCCTCGGATGCTGTAAAGACCATGTTGCCTTCCGCTACAACGATATGAACATCATTGTAGATCATCTGAATGCCCTGTTCGGCCATTGCTTTCAAAGCGGCGCCCAAACCGCCCAAACCATCAGCGATTTGGCTATTGTGCTGGATATATGTCTCGGTCGACAGGAAATCTGTGATCCGGTCCACATCTCCACCCTTCAAAATGGTTTCCACGAAGTCAGTCACAAGTGCTTTGTTTTCAGCAGTTCTGTCCAGATCAGCAACCTCGGTTGGACCATCTGTCTGTGTGTGGCCAGAAGGATTCGGAGGTGTGAGTGGTGTAAGGTTATCCCAATGTTCAGCAACCTTGCCATCCTCAACACGGAATATATCAAAGCCGACCAGTGTGTCTGCACCGAACGCCTGCGCATTGTTGTAAGTAGTATGCAGGACGACCATGTCACCCTCAGTGATCACTCGATGGATATCGACTTTGATACCACTGTCTTTCAGGCCAGGGATAAATCCCAGGATAGGAGCTGCACCTGTTGGGACTGCAGGATTATGCTGGATATAATCTTTGGCAAGCAGTTGCTCTGCCGCTTCGGGATCGAAGTGGATGAAGATTGCGGTTACAGCTTGCAAAACGATTTCTTTGATTGACATCTATTATCTCCTTATGTCGGTTTGGTTTTGGAAATTTTCATGCGGCCCGCGATTGTGCTGCAATGATTTTGAATTCAGTGCCCCACGGGTCGGTGATGATGTTCGAAGGAAGAACATTTGGTTCAGCCAACAGTTCGATACTGGCTAATCCGGTAGTTCCGGCAGGCCGACGCCCAACGCCCTGTGACTGCCATTCGTTGACCGCCAGATGATGGTGATATCCACCTGATCCAAACCAGCGGGCTGAGGGAAGTTGGAATGTTTGCACCATTCCTATCTTCTGGGTGATGAAGTTCGCCGCTTCGGTGACATCACCAACACGCAGATGGACGTGGCCGATAACTGTATCTTTTGGCACACCCGTCCAGTTGCCAAACTTTTGTGTCAATGACTTCAAGTCCAAAGGGCGGGTGGTCATATGAACGGCATTGCCACTACGGGCCCATTCATCGCGCGGCAAGTCTCGGTAAATCTCGATGCCGTTGCCCTCTGGGTCATTGAGGTAAAGTGCCTCGCTGACACCATGGTGCGATGCACCTTCAAGTCTAACCCCACGCTCTGACGCATGGACCAACCATGAGCCGAGGTCTTGCCTTGTTGGCAGCAAAAATGCTGTGTGAAACAACCCGGCCTCATTCGGGGAGGGCATCGCATTTTTGTCTTGGCGCAACTCAAACAACGGGATGTTCTCTGCACCGAGAAGCGCAGATTCACCGTCACGCTTGATCAGACCAAGACCAATAACGTCTTCATAGAATTTCGCTGTTTTGTCCAGATCACGGACAGTCAATGCGACCTGTCCAATTGTAATGGGGGCGTCCGAAGTTGCCATGTTCGTGTCTCCAATGCGCTAACTTGCACCAAACATAGCGATTGATATTTAGTCACGAAATGGCGATAAATAGGAATATATATCGCCAATCAGGAGATAATTACTTGGATCGTATTGATGGAATGCAGAGTTTCGTAGCAGTGGTGGAAACCGGATCATTTGTTGCCGCCGGGCAGCGCTTGGGCATTTCGAACAAGCTCGTGAGCAAACGCGTTGCCCAACTCGAAAATCAACTCGGCATGTCGCTACTGCATCGAACAACCCGTTCTATGTCGCTGACCCACGAAGGTGAACGTTATCTTGAAGGGGCGCGTCGCGTGCTGGTTGAATTGGAACAGTTGGAGACTGAGTTTGATGTCTCAGACGGGCTAAAAGGTACCATGCGAATAGCCGCACCACTGACCTATGGCGATACAGCTGTAGCCAGCGCCGCTAGTCGTTTTGTCGAGCTGAATCCCAATGTAACGGTCGAACTGGAATTATCCGACACCTATGTCGATCTCGCAAAGGGTGGGTTCGATATTGCAATCAGGATCGGTAACCTCAGCGATTCCAGTCTGATTGTTCGCAAACTTGGCGAAACCGATATGAAAGTTGTTGCTACGCCATCCTATCTCGAAAAACATGGTTTACCTTCACATCCAACCGAATTGACTGACCACATTTGCATCCGAGACGCCAATAATCCTGACCCAAACCGTTGGCCTTTCCTGATTGAAGGGCAAACCGTACAGGTTCCTGTATCCGGTCCATTTATTGCTAACAGTCCGCCCGCTTGCCTGGTACCAACACGAGCGGGCTTGGGGATATTCATATGTCCAAGTGTTTTTCTGGGCGATGATATTGAAAAGGGTCGGCTGGTCGAACTCTTTCCGTCCTTTCAGTCGCGCACATTGCCAATTCAAAGCGTCCAGCTCCCGTCAGCGTTCCGAAAACCTCGCGTGAGAGCTTTCATCAATTTCATGCGAGATGAGATAAAGGCACAATCGTCTTCATGAAAACCACTTTCACTCAAAATCAGATCAGTTTCTGAAAAGCTGCCGTTCGTCGCACCGTATTCAATTTACCGTTTGGGCTCGAAGCGGACATGCAGCATGTCCTCCCATGCCAGCTCAGAATGCAAGGGAAGCGGGAGACAAACAGGGATCACATCGCACTATATCTCCTTCAACTGGTCCGCTGCTGCATCACCGCCTGTAACAGTCTACAAGCCGACTTCCGCACCTTCCCAATAGACCGCATCAAGAGAACCTGCCCCACGGATAAGAGCTTCCCACCACAGCCCAAGACCCGGTTTCAAGACATCGCCGCGGACTGACACGAGGCGATTGAAATCGTACGGTCACGGTTGATTTGATGAATAAGATGACGTATTTTAAGTGCACTGCACCCAATTGAGGAAAGAATGATGAACAACCAACTCGCTCTCTGAACCCTTCAGATACATTCTTGCGAGTTGAGTTTTATTCATGCCTTCTATCACACTTTCTGACGTCCGCTGGGCAGCTCCAGATGGCACCGTGCTATTTTCCAGACTTGATCTTTCACTCAGCCGCGAACATGTCGGCCTTGTAGGCCGCAATGGAGCCGGGAAAACCACCCTTTTACGCTTGTTGGCCGGAGAGATAGCACCGTCTTCCGGATGCATTTCCCGTAACGCAAAGGTGGGATATCTGCCCCAGACACTCGGTATTCCGGAAAATGACAATATTGCAGACCTGTTCGGTGTGCGAGATCAGATTACAAGCTTGCGAAAGATGGAAGCTGGTGAAGCCACAGCAAGTGATTTTGCAGGAGCAGATTGGATGCTGGAGGGCAGGATGGCAGCATCTCTCGCCCGTGTCGGGCTGGATGATATCGCACCAGATTGCCAATTGGCATCTCTATCTGGTGGACAAAGAACGCGGGCGGCGCTTGCTGCCTTGTTCTTTTGCGACCCGGATATTCTATTCCTGGATGAACCAACCAATCATTTGGACAAACAAGGCCGCACTCTGGTTATTGAGGCTTTGCGAGCTTGGCCACATGGCCTCATGGTAGCAAGCCATGACCGGTTTCTTTTGAACGACATGGATATGATCACCGAATTGTCAGGGCTCGGTCTACGGTGCTACGGCGGCAACTATGCCGCATATCGCCACCAAAAGAATGTGGAGCTTGCTGCCGCACGGCATGATCATGTTCAGGCAGAGCAACAAGTTGCCCAGAGCAAACGTCGCGCTCAAAAAGCTGCCGAACGTAAAGCACGCACGAACAGACAAGGGCGAATTCTTCGCGCCTCAGGCAGCCAATCAAAAATGCTGATGGATGTCGCCAAACAACGCAGCGAGAATTCAGGCAGCGCAAACGCCCATCTGCGTCAAAACCGGTGTGCAGAAGCAAACAGAGCGCTGGAAAAAGCACGAGAGAAAATCGAAATCCTCGAACCTCTAAGCATACACATAGCTTCTACCGGCCTAACAGCAGATCGATCTGTACTCGATATGGAAGATCTGAATTTCGGCTTCGAACCAGACCGGCCTGTTCTGCAATCCGTTTCACTGGAGATTAGAGGACCTGAAAGAATTGCCATTGAAGGGAACAATGGCACCGGAAAATCCACTTTGCTGTCTTGTATCATGGGGGATTTGACACCCCTCTCAGGCACCCTGTTCCTCCATGTATCCATGGCCCTGCTTGATCAGGATATGCAACTTCTCAATCCAGACCAGACAATTCTGCAAAACATCACACGTCTGGATCCAGAAGCAACGCAGAATGAATGTCAGGCCACTCTTGCCCGCTTCGGCTTCCGCGCAAAGGCGGCAAGTCGCCTGGTCGGAACGCTGAGCGGGGGCCAACAGATGCGCGTTGGCCTCGCCTGCACACTCGGGCGCAAAACACCGCCACAATTGCTATTGCTGGATGAACCAAGCAATCATCTGGACATAGAGACAACCGAGCTGTTGGAAGCCGCATTATCCGATTATGATGGAGCACTCATACTGGTCAGCCATGACCCGGTTTTCATCAGAAATATCGGAATAGACCGCTCTCTGGTTCTTTGATCAACCAGCATGGTCTGCATACTCAACCCTCACAGCTATGATGAGACATGCCCGGGTTTGACAAACTGCCAGGTCGCCAGAAGTCCTAACAGAACAAAGGGAAAGCAGGCCATGAAGAGGGATCGTGCCAGTTCACCAAGGGCAATAGGCTCCGCGGTCTCTTCAAAGCCAAGCGCATTGCCGACCAGTCCGATATACGCGGCGCCAAATGCATATCCCACCCGCTGAACCGTCGTGATGGCGGCTGTCACCCGAGGGATCTCCGCTTCCTCCACAAGGCTGGTGGTCCTGCGCAAGATGAAGGTCCAGGACATGCCAAATCCTGCACCACTCAGTCCCGCAATCATGGCCAGGATCCAAACCGGACCGACCGGATAAAGAAACGAAAAGGCGACCAGACTGGTGGCAACGGCCGTCATGCCAATGCCGATCATCTTTGCGTCCTTTTCTTCGGCACTGCTATTCACCACAAAGGCCGTAATCGACCAGCCAAAGGCGGCACAGGCCAGCACATAGCCAGCAACCAAAGCAGAGACGCCATGCAATCTGGTCAGCAGCAGCGTGCCATAGACCGAATTGGTAACCGTCGCAGAACAAAAACAGGCAAGCATCAGCAAGGCCGCACCGACCGGTGTGCGCAGATCAAACGGTCGGGCTGGCAGCATGCGAGATGCCCCGGCCCGGGCATCGACTTTCAGGAAAAGTACGGCCAAAGCCAAACCGGCAAGAATGAAAGCACTGCTTTGAACCGGGCGAACATTGATAGAAGCCATGGCAATGCAAAGGACAGACAGGCTCAGGACAGCCAAGCCCAGCCAGGGAACAGAGCGCTTCGCCCCCAAAGGCCCGGAAGTCTCTGAAGCCTCTGAAGTCTCGCCAGTCTCGGACATTTGATCAGCTGGGATTTTCTGGCTTCTGACAAACAGCGCCAAAGCAATGGCCTGTATGGCAAAGGCGGCAAAACCCCATCTCCAGCTTGCATATTCAACGAACAAACCACCTAAAAGCGGCCCGAGAAAAGCCGAAGCGCCCCACAGCGTTGATGTCGCTGCCATCACTTTAGGAAGCAGATGAGACGGAAAAAGCACCCGCGCCGCAATGAAGCCAAGCGAGACCAGCACGCCGCCCCCCGCGCCCTGAAGCAGCCGCCCCAAAAGCACGACAGGCATGCTCATCGCCAAAGCAGAGATGAGACAGCCCAAGCCGAACAGAAGCGCTGCCCAGAACATCGGCACCCGAAGCCCAAAGGACATGGTCAAAAGCGCGCTGGTTGCTCCAGCTATCACTGACGCCAGAACATATAGAATGAACGACCATGAGATCATGTGTTCGCCGCCGACTTCCGCCACGATCGACGGCAACATCGTCGCGACGATCAGGCTGTCCCCGGCATGAAGCCAAACGGCCAAACTCACCACAGCCAGAGCCCGTCCATATTGCCCCGAGATCAACCCGCCCCAACTCATATCATGCGAAAAATTTTCTTCCATATCCGACATTGACGTCTCCTTTCGACGCCACCTGTATCGAGCCTCAAGTATAGTTGAGGTCAAGAAGAAATTTCATCTTGTCAAAGAATGTGGGATTGGGTGGAGCTTTGAGGGCTAAAGGCTATCTCGCCCGATCCTGTTTGCAGGCATGCTCATCAGCTCCCGCCTGCATGCTCTGGTCAATCAGGACATCTTGATAAAAATCACCTACGGCTTCCTCACCCTCACCGCCATAAAACTCCTATCCGACAGCACCCCTGCTTTTGTGGGTTAGGGGCAGCAGGTATCTGTCTGAAGATATTTTCGAGGCAATTTAGGGAGCAAATTTTCACCCCGTCGTCTGAGCACCGAAACACTTCCGCCTGTTTCACCAGATCATATTCAAGCTTAAGCGAGATTATGGATTGGAGCGCCAGTAAGAATGCAGTCCCCATACTGATCTTTCGTCCTTGAGAATTGGGACAACCACAAAACTCTCGTTATCAAGGGGCAGCACATAGCCCTTTTTCTCTGCAATTTTGTCCCGATTGGATGACATCCAATGAAAATTGACCCACATCTGTCCTCCTGCACTCGAAGCATTTGCAAAATGCCTAATAAATGGCCTTTGCATTATGTCATCGAGAGTTATTAATCCCCTGCCATTGAACTGGGGTTTGTCTGGATTACAGATTTGCGTTCCATTGTTTTTATACAATTCTATGTGCTTGTCTGTATCGCGAAACTCTGAACTCTCATCAGCAAATTTCTTGCAGGCAGTTTCAACTCCAAATTGTGAGACCGTGGTTTTGGCCTTCCTCGCAAGCAAAATGGCAACCTCATCCCTCGGTGTGAGAGTAGGCACCGAGTGCATTTCTACCACAACAAATGCGCTTTGAGTTGCATTCACAACATAAGTCCTAAGCGTTTGTTTCATATCTAAAATTTGTGAATATCTTCGTTGCTCCACCCATTTCAAACCACCACTGCGAGCGGTACGAATATATTCCGTCACAAATCTCTTGCCGTCTATATCAGCCAGTCTGGATATGTTTCTCCCATTAAACCGTGGGTTAAGCGGATCACAGATACGAACACCCTCCAAATCAAAAACCATAGGATGGAGATAACCAACAGAAAATACTTTTGATCGTTTGGTAAATTCTGCACATGCTTTCTCTGTCCCAACTTCCTTGATGTGAGAGGCCGCGCGATGTGCAAGATTCACTGCTTCTCGAGACATGGGCCACACAGCACGAGTTTCATGAGAACTGGCAATAACGAGTGTTTTCTGATCAGCTACTTTGACAAAAGCTTTTTGCTCGATCATCAAGTCTCGACCAACAGGTAATTGGTTGAATTTAAGCGATGCATCACCACCACTTTTTACAGCTTTCAGATACTCCTGTACATACGTCTCTTTCGTTTGCTTTTGGATGGCCTTTGCTGTCATTCCATTTAGGTTTGGCCTGATGGCATGACAAATAGCAGTACCCGTACCGTCATACACTTCAATATGGTATCCATCGCCAATATAGACATGTTGCTCAGACGCAAAGTCAGCACACGCTTCTTCTCTGCCAACACGTTTAAAATGATCAACCGCTGAAACAGCTAATTTGGCCAACTTGCTTTCAGAAATTTTTGAAGGCAATAGCTTGTGAAGATTCAAGCTTAGAAACATCTCATCGTTGATTCTTGCTACATAGCCAGATCTTTGAATGGCTTCATCACGCTTTTGCGTGCTCCCACGATAATCAAGCCATTGATCTCCTCCGTCTAGTGCAGCACCAATTTGCTCCCGAATGAATTTCTTGCCATGGATGCCTCTCATTTCGCTTATATTTTTACCTAACGAGCCGCCCCAACCATTGCAGATCATGACCCCTTCATAATTGAGAACCATGATCCTCATGGCTCGATCTCGGAACTCAGATTCTATAGCTGAAAAACTTTGGCAAGCTTTCTTCAACCCGTCAGCGCGAATATCCGAAACCAGTTTTTCTGCCAATTGCTCGATGTTTGGTTCGGCTGGTGACGCAATCGCGGTTCTTATAAAGCCAACAACGAGAAACGAGCACAGCACGGCTACCAGGGAGTATTTGTATATTAATTTCAGCATTTTGAATGGAACCACTTGTCGTTAGCGAATTCTTTGAAATGGGGCGGAAATCATCTCCGCAAAACTCGGGAGACGCTCAAAAAATATGACAAGCAACTTTAGCGAGAGTTAATGAAAAGACGTTTCACTCCTGCAGCACAGCAACCAAGCACCTTGCTACCTCTTCAAACAAATCCTCCAGCTCGGCCAAATTTGACCAGATCAGTTTGATGTCGACTTTGGCTTCCGGGGTGATGATGGGGATGGTTTTAAGCGTTTCGCCGTCATAGCAGGTGCGCCGGGTGGGCGGGAATAGCTGATGCCGACGCCGTTGCCGTGGGCGGCCATGGAGCGCATGAGTTCCAGCGATCTGACCGGAGGGGCGATGCTTGGGATGATATGCAATACAATTGGTTCGATGGGTGGGGTTTAAACACCACCAACTCGCCGAAAAATCCTTTCAATCGCAGGGTTTTACTCATTGCTCATACTACGTACATAGATACCCCTGGCTAAAGCCGGGGTCCTATGGCTTGCGCCCGCTATCGCGTCTGCTTACAACTCCTGCCGGAGTTGTCCTGAATCCTGCTGCCCTTGGTGCTCCACATAGCGACGTATCGTTTCTTCGTCCAGCCAGACACTGCTCACGAAATAGCCAGGTGACCAGATAATGTTTTCCTTCCAATAAACTTTCGAAAGCCACGGAAAGAATTTACGCATACGGGACGCCAATTGGCTTTTTAGCTGCCCCATAACGTCTGCAATACTGTATTTGGGAGGAATGACCATCAACATATGCAGATGGTCTTGGTCAAAGCCAATTGTCTCTATCGTAACACCGGGCATTGCGCGCAGCAGGCCGGGCAGAGTTTTACGGATGTACGAACAGACACCAGGCTTCAGGATCTTGCGACGATATTTGCAAACCCACACCACATCATATCGAAGGCAATACATGCTGTGGGACGTTTTGATGACTTCCATGAAACCAGAATATCGTCTCAAGGCTCATTCATCCACGGCTAATCTGTCTACGGCCACATAAAGAATGAACATTTAACATGGTTATATCCAATGATCATGAAGCGCCAAATAGCCTTCCTTACAACACAGGAAGAGTTTTTCACGTCGGCACCACATAAGCTGTGCAACACTTTGTCAAACGATTTGAACCGATCTGTGACTTCCAACAAATTCGCACCACAACTAGGCTGAAAGAAGGTTTTTCCTATGTATGATCTTACTCGCTTTCCAACCATCATAGTCTCTGGAAAGCCGCTCACTCAAGGCATGAATACCGCAGGAGAATCATTGGGAATGGGGGCGTCGGGTGGTATGGCGTCGATTGGACGTATGATGTCGGCGCAAACAGAGATAACCAATCATACCTTGGAAAGCCTGATCCAGTTTCTTCATATGAGAACGTCGACGACACGCAATGCCTATGATCGTTCCAAACGATGGTGGGGGCGCTTCTACAATCGCATGTCCAGTGAGCACCCAATTTATGTGCAGATGAGCGGCCACCACCTTATTTAGATTTTGACTGCAATTGGACTGGAAACAGTAACTGCAGACATACCACATCAGGCACAATGCGGCATTCGGATTGATATCGCAGAAAACTATCTATCCAGGATCAGGAAGGATTGAATCAAAGCATTTCATGCACCTTTTCAGACTTGCAAGACGACGTCCACCCACTCCCCCATCGGTTCGAAGTGGCTCTTGGGATCGCCACAGACATGGCAGATCCAGTCATCGGGAAGATCCTCAAAGGCAACACCTGGCGGAATGGGATTATCCTCATCATTGATATTCATATCGCCCACCGAAGGATCATAGATGTAAGGATCACAATCGTGATTGGTGCAGGACCATTTTTCCAGCTTGATGACTTTGGTATTCGGCTCAGCTTGCACACCACGCTCACCGAAAGCTGCAAAAATACCAGCAAAGATCAACGCCAAAATATCACGTCGGTCTGTCATTTTCGGTTTGGCCATGGTCAGGTTCCAGTACCGAATTGATCCATATTCATTGGGCATAAGCTCAAAAGGAACTGGCCGGGCAACCCAAGGGACCCGGCCAGCAAGCTTGTTCCACCTGAAGGGCGATTTAGCCTACAAGACCGCCATCCTCACGGGTGACAGCAATGATTGCAGAGCGAGGAACGCTATCACCGCCTTCTGGCCAATGACTGTCGCCACGCTCGCCAGGATGCTGAATACCCACCAGCATGGTGCGGCGATCAGCGGTCCAGGACAGGCCGGTTACTTCGCACTGTTTTGGGCCAACCAGAAAGCGGCGGATCTCTCCGGTAACAGGATCACCGGCCAGCATCTGATTGTTGCCTTGTCCGGCAAAATCCTTCTCATTGGAATAATTGCCATCCGTCTGAATCCAGAGCAGGCCGTTGGAGTCAAATTTCAAACCATCCGGAGAATTGAACATGTTATCCGGATTGACATTGTCAGATCCGGCACGATCATCTTCATGGACAGTCGGGTTACCAGCAATCACGAAAAGATCCCATGCAAAGCCTTTGGCAGTATGGTCACCAGCATTTGGTTTCCATCGCAAGATCTGACCATATTTGTTGGCTTCACGCGGGTTCGGACCACCAACCGGCGTCAAATCACCACCTTTGTTCGGCTTGATGCCACGGTTCTTGTTATTGGTCAGAGCACAGTAAACTTCATCCGCTTTGGGGTTGGCTGCAACCCATTCAGGACGATCCATGGTGGTGGCGCCGACCTTGGATCCAGCGATACGCGCATGGATGCAGATTTCCGCCTGGCTGGCCATGCCGGTGGTCTCAGGATTGAGCTCAAGCCATTCGCCAGCACCATTGTCATGGAATTTGGCAACATAAAGAGATCCTTCACTCAGAAGAGTATCGGTTTCCCCACCCGGCGCATAGACACCTTTGGAGACAAAGCGATACAGAAACTCGCCACGCTCATCATCCCCCATATAGACAACAACACGGCCATCCTTGTTGACCACACATTCCGCATTTTCATGCTTGAAGCGGCCCAGAGCCGTGCGTTTTTTCGGTGTCGAATTGGGATCGCGAGGATCTATTTCCACGACATAACCGGCACGATTGGGTTCTTGCGGATGCTTGGCAACATCGAAGCGCTCGTCGATTGCTGCCCAGCCATATCCCCAGTCCTTCTTACCGATGCCATAGCGCTTCAGCTCAGATGACAATTCAACGCTCTCATCACTCGAGGAAAAGTAGCCGTTGAAGTTCTCTTCGCATGCCAGATAGGTGCCCCAAGGGGTTTTACCGTTGCCGCAATTGTTCCATGTCCCCAGCGATCTGGTTCCGGTCGGGTCCGCAGCCGTTTTCAGCAGATCGTGCCCGGCAGCAGGCCCGGTAAGCTCCATTTCGCTGTCCGGAGTGATACGACGGTTATAAGGGCTGTCTTTCACCAGACTCCAGCTTCCATCCTTGAATGCAATCTCCACGACAGAGAGGCCATGGGCATTCTTACCCTTGGCAATATCATCATCATTGGCGGCTTTTCCCTCTTCGCGATTGCCCCAGATGATTTTGCGATTGGTATATTCGTTATTGACCACCAAAAGCGTTTTATCACCATGAGAAAAGACATCCATGCCATCGGTATTGTCACCAAATGCACGTGCCTGGGACTTGGCCGTACCACGTGTGGCAGGGTCAAACTCGGCAGCGTCGGACCAGAGCGGATCACCCCAGCGCACCAGCACCTCGGCTTTGTAACCTTTGGGCACTGTGATGGCATCATCGCTGTTGGCAGCAATGGCCTCAAAGGCGAACCGGTCGGTCGCAGCCTTGGCACTGGTAGACAAAAAAGTGCTGTTCAGCATGGCAAAACTGCCGAATGCCAAAGTGCCACCGAGAAATCCACGGCGACTGATGGAAGCCTCGACAACCCGGTCAAAATCGGTTTCGTCAGGACGTGGATTTACAATCTCATCAAAATCGTCAAAGCTGACTTCGGTTTCATGGTTGGAAGACATGGATATACCTTTGAGTTCTGGTCTACTGTTCGAGCCTCTTTGTCTGTAAAACGAAATCTGAGATATGGTCGGCAATAGCTGCGATCCCGCACATGACCAATGGTCATTCTTTCTCGCCATGCATCGGGATTTGTTTGGTCCTGACTATATCTGAAGAAACAACGCTTTTCAGACTAGTGATATGAATCGATAAACCCGTTACGTTGCAGCCTTGTGACAGCCTGCCCTATTTGGCCAGACCATATAAATGACGCTTCAGTATTTGCTGACACAACAAGAAGACTATACCAAAACAAGTGGTAACCGTTGCCAGTTCACCACAGCAAGTCAGCTTTCTCGCTCGCCGCCAGCCGCGCTTCGGCGCGAGCATCGTGATCAACCTCAGGTCCAAAGAGAGTTTTTTCGATGACAATGGACTCCCAATTGCTTATCCCAATAAAGCGAAACCACATCTCCATATAGGGCTTTTGGAAGTCGAAATTACGCGCTGGTGTCAGGGAATCTGTGTCAAAGTTAAGGCCACGCGCATAAATAGCTGTGACTTTCTTTTTTCCCAACAACCCCTCCAGTCCATCTTCCGTCACCGAAAACAGAATATCCTTTTGAGAGATCACATCAATCAGGTGCTTGAGTTTATATGGTATTCCAAAATTCCAAAGAGGAATGGAAAACACAATATGATCTGACCAAAAAAATGACGCAGCCAGTTCCTGAATTTTCTCCCAGGCATCTTTCTGAGCAAGCGAAAGTTCTACACCGCTTAATGCTGCATATTTCGCGTCCATGATATGTCCAGTGAAGTCCGGTAGCTCCATATTCCATACATCAAGCTTCCGAACCTCGGTGTCCGGGTGTTTCTTCTTTATTTGCTCAATGTGAGCAGTTGCGACTTCGATACTGGCTGAACGTTCCTTTCTTGGAGACGCTTCGACATATAAAATTTTTGGCAATGGATTTTCCCTTCATGGACTGATCTGGTTCACAAGCGGCGGAGTACATCTCCGCCTGGGCTACCGGAGCTTCCGATTGGCTGGCTTGAATTCAGGCCAGGGCCGCTACCACGATTTCAAAAAATCAAGAGCTGTCGGATCTGGTTTCTGATTGCTGGTAAACGACGGTTTCGCCACAGAAGAGATTGTCACTGATTTATTGACAAATAAAACGAATTATTTTACTTCAATTCAGAAAGAAAATCACTGAATAAGGTTTTATGTTTAATTCTCAACTCCTTCGTAGTCTCGTTCATGTGGTTGAGGCAGGAAGCATCACAAAGGCCGCAGAGCGACTTAACCTCACGCAGTCAGCTGTCAGCGCCCAAATTCAAAGATTGGAAGAGCAGGCAAATTTTGTAATTCTGGAGCGAACAACCAGAACACAGAAGCTGACGGTGAAAGGAGAGCTTTTGCTCGGCTATGCGAAGCAAATCGTTGCCTTGCATGAACAGGCCATGCTTCGCCTCGGCTCCTCAGATGATCTTTCTGGATGTATCAAACTTGGCTGCTCCGAAGGTTTTGTTGCCAATTGGTTGTTGCCAATCGTTTCCTCGTTCAATTCAGAGCATCCGGATGTAACCATTCAAGTTCAACTGGGCTTGACCACAGACCTGCTCCCGGAGGCGCAGGAAGGTGGGATTGACATCGTTGTTGGTCCGACTTGCAAGAGAATTGAAGGTGCCGAACATTTATGGAGCGAGCCGCTTATTTGGGCGTTTGCGAGCCAGCGGGAACCTGATTGGAGCAAGCCTTTGCCAATTGCAGTTTTTCCTGAGCCGTGCCCGTATAGAGAAGTTGCTATTGCCAGTCTTGATAAGAGAGGCACGAACTGGCAACTTTCATGCACCAGTCCAAGTTTGGCGGGGGTTCAGTCTGCTGCTCTTGCAGGACTGGGCGTTACGCCGCTAACCTTGTCAAGCCTCACCAAGGGTCTGGCACCTCTTCCTCAGAATTCGCTCTTGCCTTCCTTGCCAGAGGCCCATTTTGCAATCGTCCCATCTTCAAGAAATCTGAGTAGATCTGCCAGGGCGCTTGTGAAAATCATAAGAGACTCTGCCTATGGCTTGAAATTTAACTCTCAATAATCCGGTTTCACTTTCGACATCAGATCGATGTTTCTGTTTGTCCTGATCCTCTATCAGTTTTGGAAGACTTCAAGGCCCAAAATTCAGGGATAGTCACATGGACACCGGCACATGCAGATCGAACCTTGTTCCCTTGCCGGGAACTGAGTGCACATCCAGCTTCAGACCGTGTTGCTTGGCAAGGTCGAAGCAGACGGCAAGGCCAAGGCCATGGCCGTCCGAACCGGCACCTTTGCGGTAGGCTTGTCGAAATGCCAGTCGCTGCGCCTTGCTCATGCCT
Organism: Cohaesibacter gelatinilyticus; assembly: GCF_900215605.1. NCBI lineage: Bacteria > Pseudomonadati > Pseudomonadota > Alphaproteobacteria > Hyphomicrobiales > Cohaesibacteraceae > Cohaesibacter > Cohaesibacter gelatinilyticus. The sequence continues at coordinate 568,821 of NZ_OBEL01000002.1, forward strand.
GGTCCTGTATCCCATACCTGAATGATTGCATGATGATCCCGCCGCCGCACACCAAACAGCACGCGCCCGGTCAATGTATGTTTCACGGCATTTGAGACCAGATTGCTGACAATACGCATGATGGCAAGAGCAGGCACCTGTGTCGTCAGGGAAGAGGCCACCATATGCAGAGCAAGCCCTTTCGAGATGGCCTCTTCATGGAACATCTGCAGAATTGTTCCCAATACCAGCGAAAGCTCATAAGCTTCCTCGACTTTGTCGGGATCGCCCTCATCAGCAAAACTCTGCTCATGTTCGCCATCTTCAGGCATGTCGGGCGTGGTCTGTTTCAGATAGTCGGAAGAGAGTTGCTCCATATAGTCGAATGCTTCTCGCATCCGACTGCGCAGCTCAGGGGCGGCCTCTGCCGAAATACTGTCAAAGCTCATACGCAATGAGGCAATGGGCTGCTTCAAATCATGGGACGCAGTTGCAAGCTGCCTTTGACGCAGGGATGCCAGTTCACGCGCGCGGGAATAATTCTGCTCCGCTTCCAGCAATTCCTGACTGCGCCTTGCCTCTTCCTGCAGGGCTGCAATCTGCGCTTTCACCGCCTTTGCATGATTGCGGCGCAGGCTCATCATATGCACTGTCAGACTGGTCATTGTCGCAAGCAACATGGCGGCAAAGGCAGCTTTCACCGCATCTGGCAGCAGCACGGAATTGTTCGCCCATCCCATCACCGCAAAAGCCAGCACGCCAATGACGCAAACAATGGAAATGGCTGCAACAATCATGGAACTGATCTGCACATCGCCTTCATTCCTGCGCCACACATTGCTGGCCATGAAGGTTGTGACGGGAACCAGACCAAGCAAGATATAGGCGGCCAGAGCGGTATAGGGACCGGGCGAATAGAGCGAGATCACAAAACCGATGACGGAGAGCACACTCAGTGAACTGACACCCAGCGACAGGATCGTCTCGCGTCCATCTAGCCGCATGGATCGACCTGCCACAAAAAGGCCGACACCGGACAGGGCAAAAAGAAAACCAAATCCGGCAAGGGAATGCCATTGCGGAGCATCGGGATAAAGGAAGCGGAACAGCAACCCGTCGATGAAGGCAATGAAGCCCAGGGCGACCGCAAAAAGAACGGCATAAGTAAAGCCGATCCAGTTTTTCATCGCGGCATGAAACCCGAAGAAGAAGACAAGACAGGCAATGGCAAAGGCATAGAATGCCGTGTGATAGATGCCAGACGAAAATGCAGACGCTTCCAGTTCCACGGGTGTTTCCAGAGCCAGATTGAAAGACTGGATCGGGCCGAAAGTCAGCTTTGCCATCAGGATCACAGTCTCGCCCGGGGCAATCTCGAATTGTGGTGTTCTCAAGCGTGTAACGGAATGGTCTTCCGGCACGAAGGACTGTCGGGCCGTGTAATTGAGCAGGCTTTCCGTAAAACCACTTTCCCGAATGACATAGATATCAACTGCCGTTGGCAAAGCCAGCGCAAGCGTAACAACAAACGGGTCAGGTGCGCGGCCATCATCCAGAGTCGCATTGACGATCTCGACGGCCGCCCAGACGATTGGGGCAGAATTGGGATAGCGCGGTGATGCCTTCATTTCTGTCTCAAAGGCACCGTCACGGAAACGCCGTAGCATTGTACCAAGGCGCGCCGATGGGTCGCCATGGAAAGACAAATGCCTTTCAAGGTCCGCAATTCCCCTGCCCGGCTGAAGGTCAACCGCCATGGCCGTTGCCGAAAACCAGGAGCAGGCCAGCAATGCCAGCAGAACAAGCAGGCTTATTTTGCTGGATATTTTTGAGGAGCTCCGGCACATTGAGGATATTACCTAAAGGAATGCATCTTATGAGACATGACCGATATTATGCTATTGTTGCAGACGATCACGCAATAGTGCGCGCCGGATTGAAAGATGCACTGGAAAAACCCGGACTGGTTGAACAGGACGGCATCAAGGTTGTCGCCGAAGCGGGGGATGGCCTGAGTGCGATCGCAGAGGTGCGAAAACACCGCCCTGAACTATTGTTGCTGGATGTATCCATGCCGCTTGCCGGGGGTGTCGAAGTTCTGGTGGAGGTGCGTCGCTGGTCGCCGGATACCAAGGTTGTGGTATTGACCGGCGTCTCGGCTGTCGGCCTGATAAGCGAGCTGATCGAAGCCGGCGTTGATGGTCTCTTCTCCAAGGCATCCTCCAACGAAGAAATGTATGAAAAGCTGCCCAATATTCTTAGGGGTGGTCGCCATATTGCAAAGCAATTTCTTGATGTTCTTGAAGAAAATCCCAAACCGGCCATCCTGACCGACCGGGAACGCCAAACGCTCAACATGATCATCAGAGGACGTTCGAACAAGGAAATCGCCGAAGGTCTGGGCATCAGCGTCAAAACCGTCGATAAACACCGCACCAGTCTGATGCAAAAACTCAAGGTTCATTCTGTTCCTCAATTGATGGCACTGGCCCTGAAAGAAGGCATGATCGACGCCTCTCTTGAGCTTTAGGCCGTAGGCTCATGAATGAGCCGGGTTCATCAATTTACGTTCTGGCACGTCAAGTCAACAAACACATTGGGGTCTTTACCCCATATGAGCGCAACCGAATATGATCCAGAATGGCAACAAACAGCCAATAGAGGAAAAAGCCATGTCATCTCCTGTCTGCCGGAAGATTTCCAAACCCCTGACCACCTTGCTTATGGCAACAATCATGCTCGGCACCGGCCTGGCTCAGGCATCGGATATGACGTCAAACCCGCTTGAAGGCTTCAAGGAAATCAAGGTCGCGCCTGGCTATGCAAAAGCCGACAGCCTGATCGGCACCATTCTTCCCTTCGTGCAGGATCACCCGGAAAATGACGAAAGTATCGGTAAGATGGATATCCGGGTCCGTCAGAGCGGCAGCGGCTATCAGGTCACTATCATCAAGGACGGATATCTTGATGATTCAATACGCGGCGAACATTTCCTCGGCCATGTCATTTACACCTCCAACGGGCGCTGGGAGTTGCTCTCCATGCATGTAAAGCCGCTTTGCTATCGGGGTATGACGGAAACCGGTCTGTGCCGATAACGGGTGAACACAGAGACGCCGCCATGCGTGCCGTGATGACATCCCTGCTGATCACCGCCATCACCTTCCTCATTGCAGGCCTGAACATACCGACAAAAGCGATGTCAGCGGACGACAACCGCATGTGTGTGAAGCTCGCCATGGGCAAGATGCTCCCCGTGCGCGCAGGGCCAGGATTGCGATTTGCTGTGATTGGTCAGCTGCCCGCTGGCGATTGCTCGCTCAAACTCAGCAATTTCTGTGAAGGCAATTGGTGCAAAGTGAGCGTTGGACAAATTGCAGGATGGGTTCACATAGGCTACCTTTACCCTGCAAAATAGACAATGGTTCCAGTACGTGGTTCCAGTACGTGGTTCCGGTGTGTGGTTTCAATACCGGAACATCAACTGAAGAGGAAAGGCAACCGGACGGTGCAAGAAGTTTCCAGAACGAAAGGCAGGTATGCGATCGTTGGTTCCGCCATGATTTTGTTCATGGCAGGAGCAAGCTTGGCGCAAAATCAATCCTTGCCAACAGTGATGGAAAGCGGCAGCAATGACGTTATCAGCCTTCAACGGGGCCAGATACCGGATGCCGCCACCCCTATTGCCCCCCAATCGCCTTCCAAAGCTCTGAGACGCCGCTCATCAGCAACCTTCTCGGCGGAAGATCCGTCTGCTGGCCAACGCGCCCATATCGGGAAAGCCACCTCCCCGACCAGAATGAAGCGCAAAATGGCAAAGCCGTCTGCAAAGCCCGATATTGCATCCCGGATCGCTCCGATGTCATCAGGCGGTGGCGCAAGCATTCAAAACAATGCCATTGCCCCGCCAGCTGCTTCTCTGGTTCCACCCCCTGTTCCTGAATCACTTTCCGAGTCCCCCCTGGCATCACCTGTTGGATCAGCCCTTGCGCCGCGCCCTGTTCTCGACAATGGCATTTCAGAGCGGCTGGTAACCGTCTGTCTCAGCAATGCTGCCACAAATTCCGGTACAAAGGCTTTCGATGTTCAAAGGCGGGATAGCCCGCGTTTTGTCGTTGGTTCCGGCAAGACCACCTGTGCCAAATTCGAGCCGACACGCCAAACCATCTATTTCTGGAAAACCAATACCCTTGGAAAATTGGCCCTTACCTTGTCGAATCGACTGGACCTGCGCGACTCCGAGGGAACCCAGATCACGCTCAATTGGGAACAGGATTAGGCGCAGATCGTTGATCATATCGATGAGTGCATGCCCGACTTCAAATGGGGTATTTCCCCCATAGGGCGGGAACAGGCCGCACGTTACGGTCCTTTCAGCCAAACTGAAAGGACCTCCCCATGATCTCCAAAGCACTTTCAACTGTCCTTGTCACCACCACACTCGCTCTTGCGGGGGACGTGTCCTCATTTGCTGCCAGTAACCCGATTGGCAACAACCACAAGACCGATATCCGTTTTGACTGGAACCAATAATAACAACGAGGGGGAACAATAACCCATATGACCGGACTTTTCGGGTTTTGTGACTAGGAGCGGATGCCGTCTTGATCTGGTTGACCGCAAGGGAGCAGCGACGTAGTCCACCAAACTTGAAAATCCGGCCTTTGGTGCTTTTCGATTGCTCGCTGAACGTCGTTATCTTTCTTCCGAAAATGCCCCGGTATTGTCCGTCGAAAGCTGCCTTGTCAGCAAACAAGAGAAAAGCATCCTATGGGTTATTGTTCCCCCTCGCTGGTATAAGGCCGACATGAAGCCGGCCTTCTTGCATGAGTATACAGTCAGGAACAAATCCTATCGCCGGGCTATCCGGGCCTGACGAACGAGATTGAGAAATTCCGCCCGATAACCAAAATCATCCGTCCCTCGATTGGCTCTGGCAAGATTTTCGATCTCGGTCAGAGAGAAGTCTTCGAGATATTTGCTTCCCTTCAGATATTGACCAAAGGCTGCAACAGCCGCCGCAAATCGTGTCTCGGTGCGGTTGATGGCCTGCTCCTCTTCCAGCACAGGCGTGCTGATCAGGTTACTGTGCGACTGTCCGGGTTTCTTGTAACGGATCTTGACAAAAGCAAGTTCATCGCTCCTGTCGGATGAAACCTTTTTCGGGGAGTTTGCACCATAGCGGCGTTCATCAAGCTTAACCGCTGGCGACCCGACCGGCGTGATCTCATAGATAGCTGTCACCGTATGTCCGGCCCCGATATCGCCAGCGTCAACACGATCATTGTTGAAGTCTTCATTCTTCAACGCCCGTGTCTCGTAACCCACCAGTCGATATTCCGCAATTTTCGATGGATTGAACTCCACCTGGATTTTCACATCCTGTGCGATGGAAACCAGAGAGCTGACCATTTGATCCACCAGCACCTTGCGCGCCTCGGACAAGGTATCGATATAGGCAGCAACACCATTGCCATTCTGTGCCAATGTCTGCATCAAGGCATCATTATAATTGCCACGTCCAAATCCCAATACGGAAAGGGCTGTACCGCTTTTGCGTTGGTCCGATACATAGCGCTTCAAGCTTTCCGGATCGGAAAGACCGACATTGAAATCACCATCGGTGGCCAGGATCACGCGCGCTTCTTCGCCCTGCCCACTCATCTGGCTCGCCACTGCATAGGCTTGCTTGAGACCCGCCTGCCCGGCAGTGGAGCCACCCGCACCCAACTGGTTCAGTTTGCTCAGGATAAGATCCTTGTCGGCAACTTTCGTAGGTTCCAGCAAAACACCCGCACTGCCCGCATAAGTCACGATGGCGACCTCATCCTCCGGCCGCAATGAAGACAACAGCAGACGGAAGGATTGCTGAAGCAAAGGCAACTTGTTTGGCGCTCTCATGGACCCGGACGTATCAATCAGGAAGACCAGATTCTGTGGCGGCAGACTGGCCAGATCAGGCTTATAGCCCTGAATACCGATATGCAGCAGCCGGGTAGCCTTGTTCCAGGGGGTCTGCATCACCGATATATTCGATGAAAAAGGCCTCTCCAGAGAGACTGGCCTCTCATAATCATAGGAAAAATAATTCACCATTTCCTCAATGCGAACCGCATCAGGCTTGGGCAAGCGCCCCGCATTCAGATTGCTGCGAACAAAGGAATAAGAGGCGGTATCGACATCTATGGAAAAGGTAGAAACCGGATCTTCCAGACTTTGTTTGAGAGGATTTTGCTCCATATCAGGAAAGCGCTCGCGATCCAGCATGGTGGGGGGCGGTGCGGGCATGTGATCGGTGCTCGATATTCGAGCCTTTCTGGACATACCACCCGCCTGCTGTCCCGACATATTGAACAGACCTACAAGATTGCGTTGCGGAGCATGGCTCTGAGCAGTCCCCTTGCCCATTTCCACACGGGTGGAAGGCAGGGGACTCTTCAATTCGTTCAGATATTGGTCATTGGCCGGCTTCACCGGCTCCGATGATAGGGACAGCGTCCCGCCGGAAGACGGTTCGATCTTGTTGCTTTCCAGCAATTGAGAGCCGGCCAACATGGCAATGGCCAGAACCAGAAATGAGGATGTCATCAGCAGCAGAGACGGGCGGGAATATTTTTTCAACATGGTTCTATATCCTTGTTTCCAAATATACGTATGAAACACAAAAGCCACGCTCCCGGGAGGAATGAAGCGTGGCTGGCTGGTCAGATCGGCTTACTGCCAGATATTGATCTTGAACTTGCTGCCATTTCTGCAGACTTTTTTGGGAGAGTCGTAATACCAATATTGGGCATTGTTCCAGCGACCGTTGGATTTCAATGTGCGATATTTCACCCGGATCTTTGTCTCGGTCCGGTTCACCTTTTCCAGATTGTGTGTTCTGCGGAACTTTGCACCCGGCTGCATGATGAAATCGCGGATCGGCTCGGAGCGCCATTTGCGTTTGGCATAATCATAATAGTCGATATCAAACAGGCGAACGGTCTTGGAGGATTTGTTGTCGACATGAAGCTTCACATTCTTGCAGATATTGAAAGCAGCTTCTGCTGGTGTCGAAACGGAGAAAGACAGGCAGGCAGCAGAAACAAGTGCGGCGGCTGCACAAAGTGAGATTTTGCTAAAAGTATTCATTGGTCATTTCCCTCTGGGTAGGCCCCGGCTCGGTTGGGGCTGAAGCTGTTGTGAAGTTCGATGTAAGGAAAATGCCAAATGTTCAAGGCTGACTGTATGGGGTCAACACCCCAAAAGAACGCAAACTTTGACAAGCTGCATCAAAGGCCTGCATGATGCGCACCGTGTCATCTTCACCAGAAAATGCGGATTTTGACCAGGATCTGGGGGACAATCATGAGGATCAGAAGATCAAAGCCTCTGCACTCCCGCGCGCCGACAGCAAAGGCCCAAGCAGACAATCGGCAAATAGGACAGTCAGGAATGCACCCATCGACACCGTTGATTGCCATTGCATCCATAGTCACGGTCTTCATGAGTACCGGCAGCCTTTGGGCTGAAAAAGTCAAAGCAAACCGAACCGAGATCAATGCCTTCATCAAGGCTGACACAAATGCCGATCAGAAATTGAACAAAAGCGAATTTCGCACTTTTGTGAATCTGATGGCAACGGCGGGGCAGCCCGCTGCGAAACGCATCCGCTTTTTTCGTGCCTATGGCTTTGCCTTTTCAATTGTAGACAAGGATAAGAACGGAATATTGTCACCCATCGAGCTACGGACTGCCGATAACGATTTCCGATCCGGCAAGCTCTGAAACAACCATCCCATCCCGACCAACCCGGCAATTGCCTTGACCGAGACACACCCAATATCAGCGCCACCAGAAACCGATCACGCCAATGATCAGCGCACAATAGATGGCCCATATTTCATTCCCTGATCAAAAGCATTCTGCAGGTTGCTCTGACACATACAGAGCCGGCTCTATTCAGGTTTTACGCAAGACGCACAGAAGGGAAGATCCGCTTTCTGATTTTCTGTCATCCTTTGAATATCAGGATGCGCAAGGGGGTCCCGGTCGAAATTTGCCCCATCATGAAACCCATCATCTGTTTGCAACAGTCGTTTCCAGAGGCGTGCAAGATATGCTGTCATAGTCTGTATCATGCCCCAATTATCGCGGACATTGTCGCAATTCGGAATCGACTTCGAAAGGCAATGTGTTTAGTTTATCTAAATGCAAAATCTCAACAGCCTTTCGATCTCATCACTCAGAACCATAGAAGTGCTTGCCAGGCACAGCTCCATGCGCAGTGCAGCAGAAGAGCTGGGCGTGACGGTTGGCGCACTCAGCCAAAGACTGGCAAAAACAGAAGCTGCTTTGCAACAAACGCTGTTTGTGCGCTCCTCCACCGGACTGCAACCAACGGACATTTGCATTGAGATTGCCCCAAGACTGACATCAGTCTTTCAGGAATTGTCGAACATTGTCTCGGACATAAGGGACAACAACCAGAACACCCTGACGGTCACCGTTGCCACTATCATTGCAAGCCGTTGGCTTATATGGAGAATAAAGAAATTCACCGATCAGAATCCTCACATTTCCTTGCGTATTCTACCCACGAATGATGTGGTCGATCTGGAGAATTCCGAGGTTGACATCGGCATCCGGGTTGGAGCCAATTTTGGATCAGACGATGGTGTCACCAAATTGCTGGACAAGCACGTCTTTCCAGTCTGCTCGCCCGGCATTGCCGCACAAATCAAAACACCCGCAGATATCTTGAAATTTCCGATCATTCGCGAGAATGACGAATTCATAGGTTGGAAGCCATGGCTCGCTGAAGTCGGTCTTTCAGGACAAGATCTGATCCCCGGCCCCACCTATGCGGACGGCTCTTTGTGTTTAGATGCAGCGATGACCGGACAAGGGATCTTCATGGCATGGGAAATCGTTGCTTGCGATGCTTTGGAGCGAGGATTGGTTGTCTCTCCCTTCGACATACGATCAGACCTCGGGTCAAGCTATTGGTTTGCCTGCAGCAAACGATCCGAGCGCAATCCAAGTGTCAGGAAGTTCAAATCCTGGCTGATGGATGAGCTCGAATGTTCATTGGCAACCTGGAACAAACAGTCTGATAGCAAAGATGGTCCAGAAGGATGAAGTCCCCTACCCGACCAAGCCGGCAATTGCCTTGACCGAGGCGCGGGTTGCGCATTCTACACTGGCTCGTTCCTGTCCGCTGCGCGTGCGGGTGCCAAGGGAAAGAAAGACCGAAAGAGCCAGTTCGGTGGCCGCGTTCAATTGCGCATCAGGACAATCAGGGTGATGCTTTTGCACACAGCGTGTAATGGCCCGGCGAACTCGCTCCAACGTCTCTCCCAGATACGCCCTGATCTGATCGTTGGAAGGGGCATCAGCTATCGCATTTGAAAAGACAAGGCAACCAAGCCCTCTATCGTCTCCTGCCTCGTAATAATACTCGATCAGCCCGGCATAAAAGCCCCAAAGCGCAGCTTCGAAACTCTCGGCCTCCACAAACACCCCACCAAGCTCAGCAGCCAATTCCTCGGTTCGGTGCCGCAGACAACCCAGATACATGTCTTCCTTGTTGCCAAACGCTCTGTAGAGGCTGGGCCGGTTCAAACTGGTGACCTTTGCTATGTCATCCAGCGACGTTGCCGCAAAGCCTTGCCGCAGGAACAGATCCTGCATCGCCTCATTGACCGCATCTTCATCAAACTGCCTCGGGCGTCCACGTTTATTCATTTCTGTACCGTTTCGCATATAAATATTGACCGCCCCTTATTTTTATGCGATCCAGTACACAATTCAAGTCCAAACTTACCTCATGTCCTTCATTTCGACAATGATCAGGCACTTTTCGCAGGAGTCCCCAATGCCCATTTTCAATGATGTCTCCATTCCCGACAGTCAGATGTGCAAGACAGCACTGGAATTTGTCAAAGCCAGTCACGAGCCTTTTCTGCTCAACCATGTCATGCGGACCTACTTTTTCGGCTCACTGGCTGCGCAGCGGGCCTCTGCCAAACTGGATCAGGAGATGTTCTTTCTGGGAGCAGTGATGCATGATCTGGGGCTGGTGGAAGACTATGTACGCGACAATCGCTTTGAGATTGATGGCGCAAATGCAGCAGCCGACTTCCTTCTCGGGGCAGGCTATCCGGACGACAAGATCGAGATTGTCTGGGATGCCATTGCCCTGCACACCACATTGGGCATTCCCCAAAGCAAACGACCCGAAATCGGGTTGGTCCAACTGGGTGCTGGCATCGATGTCGGCGTGGTACCATTGGAAATGCTCGACAGCCAATTCGTCGATGAAGTGCTGGTCGAATATCCCCGTGCCGATTTCAAGAACAAAATGCTCGAACGCATTGCAGAGGTTGTTGGCCGCAAGCCCCATATGACCATGCACACCTTTGCCGAGGATATACTGGAACGTCATGTCGAGGGCCATCACCGCCACAATTTCTGCGATGCCATGCATGGCTCTGCCTTTGCCGAATGACATTCCCAGATGCGCCTCGCATCCCGCTCTGCGAGGCGCTCCACGCCGCAGCATCAATCACACCCTCACAATCTTGCAGCAAATGGCGACTATGCGGATAAAGTAAAGATCGATCTCTTGGAACCAAGATCTGCTTTCATTGATTTAGGCAGCTTGCGTTCCAAGTTCAGATATTTTTTTTGACCAGACCTCAACTGTCGCAGGTTCCGGGTGACTGGCTCCTGAAAAGTGAGTGATGCGTGTGGGTTTGAAACCCACAAACCCAAGTATTTGTCCACGCAACTGATGCACCATCGCGTATTTATAGATAAAGCGGAAAAACCAGTTCGGCGTATCTGATGTCATTATCACACGCGCAGACCGTCCTTTTAGCAACGGAGAAGGAAGGCCCAATCGGGATGTGTTACGTGTATCAAATGCTTCACCCGGCAGAAGGATCCGGTCGATAAGCCCTTTGAGTTTGGCTGGCAGTCCGCCCCACCACATCGGCGTCAGCACCACCACATGCTCACTCCATTTGAGATTATCCAAAACCACTTCAAGATCAGGTTCCAGTGGTTTGACGTTCTTATATCCACCATTTTCAAAATCAGGATCAAAATCCAGATCATGCAAATGAGTGATCCGTAAATCGTGGCCAGCCTTTTCTGCAGCATCCGAGTATTTCTCAGCAAACAGCTTTGAAAGCGAGGACTCGGCGGGATGCCCATTGAGAATGTAAATGCGTTTGATTGTCATGATAATCATTCCTTAAATTGACCATGGTCATTTATTTGCATTATTATTGACCGCGGTCAATATACGGTTTACAAAAAACTATGAAACGAGCCACGCAACAAAGAACCTTGAAGACACGAGAACAGCTCATCAGCTCTGCTCGTGAAATAGTGATCAATGTCGGATATGAGGCTTTGCGTGTCGAAGAGGTTGTCAAAGGTGCCAAGGTTGCGAAAGGCACATTCTTTGCCCATTTCAAGGACAAAGACGCCTTGATGGACATTCTCATTGGAGAAAAAATTGATGATGTCCTCAATGAAATGGAAGCAAAGCCTCATTTCAGAACGGTCGAAGAACTCGTAGATAGCACGATGCCATTACTGTGCTTCATATCAAGCGAGCGATATGTATTTGATGTATTCCTGCGACTGTCTGGCGCGCTTGCAGTTGAGGAAATTGGAAATATTGCCACTACGATCTATCGACACGAGCGAATTCTAGTCAATCAGTTGAAAGACAATCCATTTCGACAAGATGTTTCGACCGACTTACTGTCGGAAGGAATTCAGTCCTTTTGCATCAATGCGGTGGCATTGAGTTTTTGTGCTCTGCATAGTGATAAGGATATCAGGAATAGACTGACGACCTATCTAAATGCTTGGCTTTGCCCTCATTAGCCGCCTTCATGGCTTGCAAGAAGTAGGTAGTAAAGACTCAAAGCAGTCATTCGCTACATTCAGCAAACTCGAATTGTGCAGACCGGGCAAACTTTGGCCGTAACTGCGCCGACATCCGCTGCCAGAATGGCACCCCATCAGCACGAGCTGTCTGAAGAGAAAACTGCTGGCGTCAGTATTATACCCATTGATTAATTAACGAATTGGTATAATATAGCCTTCATGAATAATGACGAACAACTTGACGCAATTTTCTCTGCATTGGCCCACCCAACGCGGCGCGCCATTTTGGCACGGCTGGCCAAAGGCACCGCAACCGTGAATGAACTGGCAGAACCATTCGACGCGACATTGCCAGCGATTTCCAAACATATCCGGGTGCTGGAAGCTGCAGGTCTGGTTTCTCGCGGCAAAGAGGCACAATTCCGCCCCTGTGTCCTGGACACACAGCCGTTGCAGACCGTTGCGAGCTGGACTGACCAATATCGCTTCATCTGGGAAGGTCGCTTCGACGCAATGGACCGAATTCTACAAGGAATGAAGGAACCGCCGAATGAGCAATGAAAAGAAGTGGGTGAAAATTGAGCGCGAATTTGACGCTCCGATTGAAACTATCTGGAACATGTGGACAGATCCGATCTTGTTCAAGGCATGGTACGGCCCCCGTGGTATGTCGATACCAGTCGCGGAAATGAACGTCACCGTGGGCGGAAAACGCAAGATCTGCATGGAAATGACTTCTCCCGAGCGCTCCATGAAGATGTGGTTCACCGGCATTTACAAGGAAGTCACGCGTCCGCATCGCCTCGTCTATACCGAGAGCATGTGCGATGAGGACGGCAAACTCATCTCACCCCAGTCGATGGGCATGCCGGTTGATTTTCCCGACATCACGGAAGTAATCGTGGAACTATCTGAATCTGATGGAAAAACCTTGATGATCATGGTTCATGTCGGCGTCGAGACCGGAACAGCTGGTGCTGGCGGCTGGAACCAGGCATTCGACAAGCTGACCGAGTATCTTTCCGCAAAAGACAAGGCCGTCTGATGATCGTTCATATCCTGTCGGTTATCGCCTTCATGCTGGTGACATTTGCGGCACAGGGTGTGTCGCATTTCGTCATCAATGCCGATCACTTTGCGTCCATTGGTTTCCTGCGAGCCGAGCCAATCATGGCAATGGGCTTCGCCGTCATGATCATTCAGGGCGCCATTCTCAGTTTCAGCCTGCAAATCTGGAAGGGTGACGCTGTGCAAATAAAAGAGGGATTATTGATTTCCCTGATCTTTGGCGCATTCCTGGTCAGCTATATCGCACTGACAGAACCGGCAAAATATGCTGTCCCTTCGATCACGGATTGGCTTCGCATCGAACTCGTTGTCGGCTTTTTGCAATTCGGGATCTTTGGTCTTGTTCTGGGTTGGCTACACCGCAGGTTCGGCTCTGAAAAAGCCCCGAAAGGAACCCCATGAGACAGCTTGCAGCCCTGACATTTGTTACGCTTGATGGCGTGATGCAATCTCCTGGCATGCCAGACGAAGACCCTTCCGGTGGATTTACGCAAGGCGGTTGGGCAGCACCCTATTGGGAAGGCATCATGGCACAGGTCGAACGCCATGCCATGTCCGAGCCATATGATATGGTGCTGGGTCGAACGACCTATGATATCTTCGCCGGCCACTGGCCGAAAGCACCAAAATCCGCACTGTCGGATCGCTTGAACGCCGCTTGCAAATATGTAGCGACTTCAGACCCGGACAGTTTGAAATGGGAGAACTCCCACCCGATCACAGGCAATATTGCTGAAAGATTTCGCTCTCTGAAAAAGCAGGACGGGCCGTTGTTGCAAGTGCATGGCAGCGCCCGGCTGATACAGACATTGATGGCTCATGAATTGATCGACGAATATCGCCTGTGGATTTTTCCAATCATAACTGGTGGTGGCAAACGGCTGTTTGAAGATGGCAGCACACCAAGTCAATTGAAGCTCACAAGATCTGAACCCAGCGAAAACGGCACCATGATGCAGTTCTATCGCACCCGATAACATTCAACAGTGCACATCCGGTGATATCTCCATCGGTTTGCCACGCATGAGACGAATGTTGCGCAATATGAGATTGTTCCAGATCAGTCTGGGCAGCCCTCGCAGAAAATCCGCCATTGAGCCTTGTCCACCGGCACGCAATATCTTCCAGCTCACGGTTGGTGGCACCGGTTTGAACCAGGCTTTCAGATTGGCAGGCTTGCCCTGTTTGAGCAATGTCAGCGCCCGGGCGGTGATTTCAGGATTGTTCCAGTCCGATGCATAGACCACACAGCCATTGTGATTGATGATAAAAACCGAATTCGGATAGCCCCCATAGGCCTGATGGGCCGATCCATCCAGATCATCGACCAATATTCGGCGATTTTCCCCGTCCGAACGAAGACGCGCCGCACAGCTCTGCTTTTCCTCATCGGACTGATGCGCCGAGATCATGGTTCCCGGATGAGCTTCGCGCACATAAAGCACGGCAAAGCTGACATCTTTATGCTCATGATGCAGCGCACTCATGGTTTTCCGGCGTCCCTGAAACAAAGGGCAGGTCAGGCTACCCATTTCCAGCACAAGGAAAGAATTGTCAAAATCCAGCAGACGAGACTGCCCGCCTTCTGCAAGGGTCAGGTTGAAATCAGGAGCATTGGTGCCGGGTTGCGGTCCGCGAAAATTCACAAGGTCATAATCCTCGGCATTGAACTGACTATAATTATACATCTGCTCCCCTTTCCAGATTGCTGAGATTTTCTGACATCTTTTTCAGCACCTGGTTCACCAGCTCCAAATCCTGTGGGGCAATGTCCTGCAAGGAAAGATTGATAAGGCGGCTGGCAATGTCAGCAAGTTTTGCAAACAGGACGCGACCTGCTTCCGTTATGCCGACATCAACAATCCTGCGATCCTTGCGGGTTCGGGTGCGTTCGAGCAGCCCCTTGCCTTCCAGCCGGTCAATCAGGCGCGATACTGTCGTGGGATCACGCAATGTCAGTTGTGACAGATCACGCGGGCTCAATTGACCATGTTTGCTCAAAATAAGCAGCAAGGCCCATTCTTCACTGGTCACCCGATGCCCGTTGGCAACGAATGCTGTTTCAAGCTCCTTTCGGAGCTGAAACCCGAGATGGTTCACCCAGTAATGCGGAAAATTCTCATAATTCATAATCATTGCTATATACAATGATTGTATATAGCAATCAATAAAAAGATTTATCTTACCGGCAATGTCACCTGTGCAACCTGCTAGACCGATTGATTTTTAATGTTTAGATTGACCTATATGGCTGATTTCACCGACGAAAACCCCTCCTGTGTTCACCGCTGGTCCTACACGGTTGAGAAAGACGAGACCTCTATCGTCCTGCCGGACGGGTGTTTGGACATTCTTGTCGTTTCCTGTGTGGAGACGGGAAAGGATATGCTGTGTGCCACTCATTGGGACTTTTCGCCGAGACCGGTAGCGCTTCGTGCCGGGCTTACTCTGACTGGCTATCGGCTTCGGCCAGGAACCATGGTCGATCTTCCCGAGCTTAATGCAGAAGTCGGTAACGTCTCCAATCTGGAGGCCATGATCAATGATGCTGCAAGCCCTGATCAAGAGATCACGCAGATCATTGAAGCTCTGGGTTTACCGGAAAGCAGCGTCGATGGCCTGGCCAGACAGCAAGGGGTATCGGAAAGAAGTCTGCAACGTCATTTCAAGAGCCTTTCCCTTCCGCCGCCGGTCTTCTGGCGTCAATTGGGGCGGGCAAGGAGGGCCGTTCAGGCGCTGCCATGTCGGGTGCCGCTCAGTGACATTGCCCTCGACTATGGCTATAGCGATCAGGCCCACATGACGCGGGAGTTTGTCCGATGGTTTGGCCTGACGCCAGCCCAGTTGCGCCAAAGCCCGGATGTCATGAAGTATCTGGCAGAGCCGGGCCTTGGGAATTGGTCATAAGAAGTCGCTTCAAATCAAAGAGCTTTAGCCGCCTGACGTAAAAAGCCCTCGCTTTGCTTTTCCTCGATGTCTGAGAGTTTGGCGAACTTGATATGGCGACGAAACTTCCCGCTTCCTTCCAGGATCTTATCGGGATCATCTAGATCACATCCGTTGGTGAATTCCAGCGAGACGTGGTTCTTGTAGGCAAAGACCCCGCAGAATTGCGATTTCATCTCTCCGGGGATGGCCTCGACCATGGTGCCACCATATTTCGCGACGAATGCCGCTTCAGGCACCACTCGTTTTATCAGGGCCTTCAAGTGCTCGGCAATTTCGGCTTTTTCAATTTCATTCATCATGTATTTATCCCGGAAGCTGGACTGCTGAGCAAATCTCGATCAGATAGCCATTGGGGTCTGCGACATAGGATGTCGTCTGCCCCCATGGCTCGTCACGTACATCCTGAATGAGCGTCGCGCCAGCATCAACCGCTCTTTTCAGGGCGCTTGCTACATCATCCGTCTCAAACGCAATCTCAAATGTCGGATTATCAGATCGTGGGGATGCCGGGTTCTTGCCCAACTGATGCATGAGAGCCTTTGAGGAAAAGGCCAGTTTCGTCTCTCCGGTGACCAATTCCCCATAATCGCCACCCTCGTGAAGAAAGGCGCGCTCAAGCCCGAATGCTTTCTCGAAAAAGGTAAGTGAAGCCGGGACATCATCCACGTAAAAAATCGTGTAGCGAAAGATCATTCAAAGTGCCTCCAGAATTGACTTCTTGCAGGCAGGATAAACAGGCGGCTGATGTCCTGTCTTGAAGAAAGCCGACAGTCACCATCTTTATAGCCAGGATCTCAATCTGGCACAGATGTTTGGGCTTTCACCCTTCCTTCAAGGTGGCAATCAGGGCATCGAGCACCTGTAAATGATCCTCAGGATCATCCCCTTCAGAGACTGCAAGGGCGGCTCGGTCGAACATGGCGGAAAGCTGTTGCGTCAGGGCTTCAAGGGGAAGGGTCCGGATCTCGCTCGCTTTCATGGCGGCGGCAAGCCCCAGACGCAATGTATCTGCAGAGGTTTCACGATCGATCTTGTCGAGTTCGATCTGCCCCAGGACTGCCGGGCCGTCCAGAAGCATGATGCGGACGCGCCCCGGTTCCTGCATGGCGCGGAGATAGCCACGGCTCCCCTGCTTCAATGCGTCAATTGCAGAGGCAGGAGCGGGCTTGATGGATGCATTTATCTCATCGGCCACGGCGACAAATTCCTCGGTGACCACAGCGTGAAAGATCGCCTCTTTATCTTTGAAATGGTGGTAAAGCGCCCCGCGCGTGACCCCCGCGGTCTTCACGATTTCCGGTGTGGAGGTTTCCGCATAGCCCTTTTGCGCAAATAGAGCTCTGGCCGCACCAATCAGCGCAGAGCGCATGGCCTCGGTGCGAGCCTTATTGGACCTTGGTTGTTCTTTCTCTTTCATACATTCAGCCTGGATGCTCATAACTATATCGCATACAGACTGTATGTTTTTTTAGAAGGAGACGCAATATGAAATGCACCCAATATTATCCCGTGATCCAGACAGACAATGCGGCAGCAACAAAGGCCTTCTATGTGGATCACTTTCGTTTCAAGGTGAGCTTTGATGCAGACTGGTATTGTCATCTGCAATCCAGCAAAGATGAAGGCGTAAACATCGCGATCCTGAAAGGTGATCATGAGACCATCCCGAAACAGGGACATGGAACGGTCAATGGCTTGATCCTAAATTTCGAGGTGGAGGATGTGGATGCGGAATTCCAGCATGTTCAGGAAGCAGGCCTGCCCATTCTGAAAACACTGACGGACGAGGCCTTTGGTCAGCGCCACTTCATCACCTGTGATCCGAACGGCGTTTTGATTGATGTGATCAAGCCCATTCCGCCGACCGCAGACTTTGCCGATCAATATGCCTCAGACGCCCTTCCGGCTTGATCATGATGCTGACATTACGACGAGGCCCATCCTGTTATCTTGGGCCTCGTTAAGTGGGCTGGGCCATAGGGTGGTTGCAGTCAGGGTTTCGAGATGGCATGTCTGTGTGGGGAGGCGGGCATGTCGGCAGGCGGATAATGCTGACTTTCGTTGTCATTACATCAATGATCATTTCATCTCTCCGCTTCCTGTGAAATATCTGGTAGCAATCATCGAGTAATTGATGGTTTGTGAATTATATACTACGTCGTCTATGGAGATATTGCCCCGTGAATATTGAGCAAGAAGTAGTGAGAGCGATAGTTTGAATGACTGATAAAAAGTCAACAGGGCGACAACTAGGTTTCGAGGCGGAAGAGTTTGCAGCATCCCTATTTGAAGCGCTCGGCTATGTTGTCACGAGAGAGGTCCTCATCGGTGGCATCATGGTTGATATGATTATCGAGCGTGATGGCTTATGGCACCCAGTGGAAGTCAAGTTTTTCTTAAAACGGGTTAGTAATTCTACCATTTTGGAGAATGCGGTACGTTTGCGTCAACTGGTTTCCGTGGATCCACGTTTATCAAATCCCATACTTGTTATCATTGGCTCCCTCACGGCGTATGCTAGAGGTTGGTCATCTTCAAACTTTGACATTCGCGTGTGGGATTACCAAGAGCTGAGAAATAAAACTGTTGAGCTGAAAGAGCTTCGCCAGCGATTAGATATGCTCATTGACCCTGAAAATATGAATACTCAGGATATCAATACTGCATCTCGCGAGAAGCGTGAAGTAGTAGCTAGTTCCCTAATAGAACGTCTCAGATCACACGAAGCTAAGGATGGCTTGACACCAACCGATTACGAAAAACTATGCAGGGAAGTGTTTTCGTTTCTTTTCGACCCATTTCTCTTTGGCTTTAGCGATCAACATCGCACTACAGATGGTGCAAACAGATTTGATTTCGTTTGCAGAATCAAGTCAGGAGATCAGTTCTGGGATGCGTTGCAGAGAGATTTCCGCACACGAGTCATTTTGTTTGAATGTAAGAACTATAAAGATAAAATCACTGCGGATCAGATCTACTCAACCGAACGGTACCTTTTTACCTCTGCGCTCAGAACCGTAGCTTTTCTAATCTCTCGCAAGGGACACGATGAGGGTTGTTTTCGCGCAGCTCAAGGAGCGATGAGAGAGAGTGGAAAGCTTATTATTCTGCTTTCTAACAAGGAGTTGATTGAGATGCTTAAGTTTGAGGGTACGGAGGATGGTGCAACTAGTTTCCTAGACCAACATATCTGGAGATTTGTGACAGGCCTTCCGAGGTAGCCAGCCCATCTGATTTTGACGGATTTTATACCTATTAGCGAAAGCTGCCATTTAGGCAGCGCGCAGTGTCCCCCGTGCCTGTCGTGCAAGCGCCTTAGTACGCTGCCAGAAAGAGGCCATTCACTAAGACAAACAGAAACCGCCAATTGGAAGTGGGAAGGCGAAGCTTATGAAGTTTACGAACGCAGAAAATTGGCGTGAAGATCTGTTTAATCGATGGCCGCAGGACTGGCCAGACAAGTCGAAGCACGTGATACCCCACGACGTGACGGTGGCGCAATATGAGGAATTGGTTGCCCTACTAGATGCGAAAGCCGGGGAGCGAGAGATTGAGATGTTCCTCACACGTAACCGCGAGGCACTCTCAATGGTAATCTGGCTGTTCTCAACAGGACATCACATGAGCTGGATCTTCCCTAAGGCACCGTTCAGGCCCTCGGTTGGGGAGGTTGGCGGACTTATACCCGACTATCTAGTTGCTGGCGCCAACAGTATGGGGGTCCAATACTTTGTGCTAGAACTGAAGGGGCCTGATAAAAGGGCCTTCGTGAAACAAGGGAAGCGCGTGTATTTGTCAGCTGAAGCGAACAAGGGCGTCTGTCAGCTCATGAATTACCTCGACTATGCTGCCCGCGATCAGGCGTACCTTCGCGACAGTCTGCAACTTCACCAGTTTCGAGAACCGACGGGCGTGCTGTTGATCGGGACTGACGAGGAAACCGAAGACCCTCAGGTACGTCAATTCAAGGCGGCATGGAACAGGATGAATCCACAGATCATGATCAGATCGTATAGTGCGTTGCAACGCACAATGCTGAGTAAGCTTCAAGACCATAGAAAATTGCCGACTGTAGAGAAATAGTTCTCCCGCAATTTCGGTCTCTGTTTGGAAACAGAAATCTTAACTTGCCGAAGTTTCTCGCAAAAACAGGAGCGAAGGAACGGAGAGTCAATGTCTGCTTTTGTGTGCTCATCTTGTGGGTGCTGTCAGTCCCCGTAAGCCCCCATTCCAGTCATTCTTTTGAACTTCTGCATCTTGGACACAATGTAGCCCTCAGAATTTCGACCAAACGCGCCGGGCTGCAGAATGACTGCAGCCCGTTTGCGTTGTGGGTTTGGGTCATGCGGCAGCCATGCGCTCTTCGGGTTGGTGCAGGCCGACTACGGCGATGACGGTCAGGCCGAGCAGCATATTGTACCAGAACTCGATGCCAGCGAAGCCGAGCAGCAGCGGCGCGGCGATGAAGGTGATGCCGACGAGGCCATCGACAGTGAGATGCACGCTATAGGGCAGCACTCGGAATACACCGAGATGGTGGTCCGTCAGCAGCGTCAATATAAGGGCCGCGATGCCGGTCACGACGGACAGCCAGAATGCCAGACCATTGCCGCTACCCAGGCCAAACAGAAACGGCATGGCCATGAGGTTAATACCAACGAGGGGGAACAATAAGCCATAGGATGTTTTTCGATTGTTTGCTGACAAGGCAGCTTTCGACGGACAATGCCGGGGCATTTTCGGAAGAAAGATAACGCTGCTCAGCGAGCAATCGAAAAGCACCGAAGGCCGGATTGTCAAGCCTCACAGACTGCGTCGCAGCTACCTTTTGGTCAACCAGACCAGAGCGGCATCTGCTCCTTGCCACAAAGCCCGAAAAGTCCGGTCATATGGGTCATTCTTTCCCCTCGTTGGTATAAGTGCAACCGGATAGTCGAGATAGGCGTGAATGGATTTGGTGATGAAACGTGGGAACATGATTTCTCTTCCTTTTGTTTGAGCGAGCTGGTTGCTCTGGAAGAGAAATAGGCGATGCTGTCTGATCAAACTATGTTTGATCACTCTATATTTTGTGCAGATCGTTCATGAATTTGAATGATCAGTGGCAATCGATTTTCTGAACCCTGCCGGGGTCATGCCGGTTTCCTTTTTGAAAACACGGGCAAAGGCAGAGTCAGAGGCATAGCCTGCGCCCTCTGCTGCGTCAGTCAGTGAGTTTCTGGGATGCACAAGCAATTTTTTGGCGATTTCGATGCGCCAGGCGGTGACATATTCCATGGGCGTCATCGCCATTTTCTTTTGAAACAGGACCGCAAAGCTGGTGCGTGACATGCCGGCCGTCTGGGCCAGCGCTTCGACCGTCCAAGGTGTGGCAGGGGATTTGTGAAAGGCATCCAGTGCCCGTCTCAGATTGTCGTCCGAGAAGGCACCAAGCCCCCATTCCGGGGCCTCGTTGCTCTCTATGAAACTGCGAATGGCCTGGGCGAGGATGGCTTCGGACATTTTTAGCGCAATCAGATCGCCGCCCATGCGCTGGCCACCGGCCTCGTCGCCAATCACCCGCAAGGTGGCTTCCATCCATTTGCCCGCTGTTTCTCCATAATTCTTGAGATGAATGAAAGGCGGCAGTCGTTCCATCAGGATATGTTTTGCGTGGGGCTCGAAGGAAAAATGCCCGCAGATGAGCTGCGTCTCGCGGTCATCGTCATCGCCGCCATAAACCAGAACTCCGGTTCCGGTGAAGCCTGATTTTTCAATGACGGTGTCGAGTGGAAGAACCGCGTCTCTTGTTTCCGGGGCGCAATAGAGTTTGTGCGAAGCGCCATGGGGAATGATGAGCAGATCCCCTTGGGCAATTGCGACCGGCTTCTCGCAACCCGCCACCTCGATCAGACAATTGCCGCGATGGGCAAAGTGAAAGCGCGCGACATTTTCAAAGGGCGGCACTTCAATGCCCCATGGGGTGGTGAGCGATGTGCGGAAATAAAGCGTGCCGCGCATCGAAAGGCTGGTGAGGATGTCACTGAGAAGATCAAGCATAAGCTGAGATTACATCAATATCTGCTTCTGTACAGAGGTTTGAACGATCTGCATGAAATTTCGCATGATCTGGCATGTTTGGCCGCTGCTCTGCGTTGTATTTGGAAGGGACAGAAATCACAACAGGAGTGGATCATGAGAAAGATTTTAGCCGGACTGACCATCGCAGGAATGATGTTTGCAACGCAGGCCTTTGCCAATGACCCGGCAGAACTGAGCGATGTCGAAATTGCGCATGTGGCTTACACCGCTGACAATCTGGACATTCGCTATGCCCATCTGGCGCTGGCCAAATCGAAGAATCCCGAAATTCATGTCTTCGCCAAGACGATGATCCGCGATCATGAAGCGGTGAACGAGTTGGCGCTGGCGCTTTTGAAAAAGCTGGGTGTGCAGGCCAAGGACAATTTCCTGAGCCAGAAACTGAACCGCGATGGCGATGCGATCATTGCCAAATTCAGCGCGCTGAGCGGGGCGGAATTTGACAAGGCTTATGCCGAAAATGAGCTGGCTTACCACAAGGCGGTCAATGCTCTGGTTGGCGATGTCTTCATTCCCAATATCGAAAATGCCGAGGTAAAGGCTCTGTTCGAAGAGGGCTTGAGGATCTTCAAAGCCCATGAAAAGCATGCCGAGATGATGGTCGGCGCGCTGAAATAATGACATCGAACCTTAAACGCAGAGATATTCTGGTCGGGGTGGCGGCATGTGCCACCACTCTGGCCTTATCTGGCAAAACTGGCTTGGCTGCATCACCAGAGACCCATCATGTCAGGATCAAATCCTTCACCTTCGAGCCACAGCATATCAGGGTCAAGGTCGGCGATGTGATCGTCTGGACCAATGAGGATCTCGCCCCGCACACGGCTACGGCCATGGAGGGCGGCTGGGACACAGGAGAGATCGCCCGATCCGAGACCGGCTCGATCAAGGTAACCGCAGACATGGAACTCAGCTATTTCTGCGCATTCCACCCCCATATGAAGGGTAGGATCGAATTGGTGTAGGCCGTAGTCTCATAGATGAGCAGGATGCATCCATCATTACTCACAGAAAATGATTTTTGGCTGCTGAACACGCTGCCAGAGATCACCCTCGTTGCTTCTCAGCCTGTTCAGCAGATGAGACCCCATCTCATATCCCGCAACCTTGATATCCTCCCCTATCCGGTCAACCGTCGGATCAATCATATCCAGCATGTCCGAATTGGTTTTTACAACTGCAAGGAAATCCTTGCCATGCAAAAGACCATGCTCTCTGAAACCGGCCAGAAGCGCGAAATAGGATGATTCTCCGGGGCATACGATACCATCCGGCATATCCCCGGATCCGGCGAGCTTTGCCGCCCATTGCGTCAATTCAGACCGCCTGGAATCAAGCGTCACATCTTCGGGAATGAGATAGGAAACACCGGTTTCGCGCACGGCCCGCATGAAACCATACCGCATATGCTGGTAAAAGGTAAAATCTCGAATAGGCAGAAGAATCAAAAGGTTCCGACATCCCTTATCCACCAGGCGCATCGCAGCCTGATAGGCAAATGCCTCATTGTCATAGTCAAAAAAACTGTGCTGCTCGGAAAAGTCCGTACGCCCATGAGAGATGAACGGAAACTCACGCTCCATAAGATAACGGACCCGTTCATCAAACACCCGCGTACGCGTGAAGATCAGCCCGTCTGCAAGACCATTGCGCACGATATGACGCACGGCATCCTGATCTCCCCCAACAGTGAAATGCGGGGTAATGTTGAGATGATAATCCGATCCTTTGAGCGCTTCCACGATACCCGAAATCATCGAGTTGCCAAAACTCAGAATTTCATCATGCGGATCCAGAATCAGACTGATAACCTTGGTCTTTCCGGTACGCAATCTCTGCGCCGCCCGATCAGGCACATAGCCTATTTCCGCAGCAACCTGTTCCACGCGCTCACGCGTTTTGGCGGCGATCCTGGGATCGCCCTGCAAGGCTTTTGAAACAGTGGTAATGGCCAGACCGGTAAGCTGAGAGATGGTTTTCTGTGTCGGACGTGGCTTGTCAATCAAGCCCTTTTGATCGGAATTCTTACCCGCCATCTCAATCAATTTCCCAATATAATTCAATATTTCGATTAGCACATTTTATAAAGTCAGTCAATTTCATACAAAAAACCTTATACTTTTCAGATGGATAAAATTCTCTATTGACAAGGCAAATAATTATAACGTTATAAATATAAAGAAATTTCAGACATCAAATAACTGGGAGGAATTTATGAAACTGAAATCTTTGCTCAAATCCACACTCGCTGGCGCGACACTTGTCGCAATGACATCCATACCCGGAACGGTCAATGCAGCGTCAAATGTTGAAGTTCTGCATTGGTGGACATCAGGTGGAGAAGCGGCAGCCCTCAAGGTTCTCAAGGAAAATCTCGAAGGTCAGGGTGTGACCTGGTCGGACATGCCTGTAGCAGGCGGTGGTGGCAGCAGCGCCATGACAGCCCTGCGTGCCCGTGTTACGGCAGGAAATCCGCCAACCGCCGTTCAGATGCTTGGATTTGATATCAAGGATTGGGCCGGTGAAGGCGTATTGGGCAACCTCAATGATGTTGCATCGGCAGAAGGCTGGGACAAGGTTGTGCCACCAGCCCTGCAATTCTTCTCCAAACATGAGGGCAACTGGATTGCCTCTCCTGTCAATGTTCACTCCACCAACTGGGTCTGGATCAACAAATCCATCCTTGATGCCGCAGGTGGCAAGGCCCCCACAACATGGGAAGAGCTTGTTTCCCTTCTGGACGCCATGAAAAAAACAGGTGTCACACCATTGGCCCATGGCGGGCAGGCCTGGCAGGATGCCACCATCTTCGACGCAGTGGTCCTCTCGCTTGGAGATGATTTTTACAAAGCCTCGATGATTGACCTTGATCCGGCAGTGCTTGGTGGAGAGAAGATGGTGGAAGCCTTCAATCGCATGGCAACCCTTCGCTCCTATGTCGACGACAATTTCTCGGGTCGTGACTGGAACCTCGCATCTGCCATGGTCATAAATGGCGAAGCAGGCATGCAGATGATGGGCGACTGGGCCAAGGGCGAGTTCCTGCGGGCAGGCAAGAAGCCTGGCGAAGACTTCGTTTGCATCCGCTTCCCAGGCACCCAAGGCGCGGTAACATTCAACTCCGACCAGTTTGTCATGTTTGACATCAAGGAAGGAACCGACGCACAGAAGAAAATGGCCTCTGCTGTCATGGATCCGGCCTTCCAGTCCGTCTTCAACGTTGTCAAAGGCTCCGTTCCGGCCCGGACGGATGTGCCTGACACAGACTTTGACGATTGCGGCAAAAAAGGCATGGCCGATTTGTCGGACGCAGCAAAAAACAGCCGCCTGTTCGGCTCGATGGCCCATGGCCATTCCGTTCCAGCCAGCATCAAGAACGCCATTTATGACGTTGTAACCGCCCATTTCAATGGCGAATATGACGCCAAGACCGCAGCAAAAGAGCTGGTCAATGCGGTAGAAGCTGCCCAATAAAGGGCAAATGATCGACGAACCCCACTCTGATTGCCGCTGGCCGGTACATCAGATCCCCGGATCGGAGGGCAACGGCTCTCCGATCTCCCTGTCGACCTTCAGATGTGAATGATACAATGGTTGATCGCCTGCGAGAATGGGTGCCTCGCCTCGTGCTGGCTCCAAGCTTTTTACTGATCCTTGTCTTTGTTTATGGCTTCATTCTGTATTCCGGTTATCTTTCCATGACCAATTCAAGAATGCTGCCATCCAATGACTGGATCGGCGTTGCAAATTACGTGAAGCTCTTCAAGCTGAAACACTGGAACACGGCCCTGATCAATCTGGGTCTGTTCGGATTTCTTTATATTGCCATAAGCAGCTGTCTCGGATTGTTGCTTGCAATTTTGCTTGATCAGAAAATCCGGGCAGAAGGCGTCTTGCGCCCGATCTTCCTGTATCCCATGGCTCTGTCTTTCATTGTCACCGGCACGGCATGGAAATGGTTCCTTGATCCGGGCATCGGCATCGAGGCGACCATGCATGCCTGGGGATGGGAGAGCTTCCAGTTCAATTGGATCAAGGATCGCTCGATGGCAATTTATACGGTCGTCATTGCAGCAGTATGGCAATCATCAGGGTTTGTCATGGCCATGTTCCTTGCAGGTCTGCGCGGCGTTGATACCGAGATTCTGAAAGCCGCCGAAATGGAGGGCGCATCGAAATTCAGAATCTATCGCAAGATTGTCATCCCCATGATGCGACCGGTTTTTCTTTCAGCTTTTGTTGTGCTCGCCCATTTGGCAATCAAGGCTTATGATCTGGTGATTGCCCTGACCGGCGGCGGACCCGGACGCGCCACCGAATTACCAGCAACCTTCATGTATTCCTATACCTTTACCCGCAACCAGATGGGCGTCGGAGCCTCTTCCGCAATCATCATGCTGGTCATGATCTTCTCCATCATCATCCCCT
Source organism: Cohaesibacter gelatinilyticus (assembly GCF_900215605.1). Classification (NCBI taxonomy): domain Bacteria; kingdom Pseudomonadati; phylum Pseudomonadota; class Alphaproteobacteria; order Hyphomicrobiales; family Cohaesibacteraceae; genus Cohaesibacter; species Cohaesibacter gelatinilyticus. The sequence goes on from NZ_OBEL01000002.1 coordinate 595,212, forward strand.
ATCTCTATAGCGAAATGAAAAGCGGAGACTCCAAATGAACCAGTCTGTTTCCGCCTCGTCCGCAACACACGGCAACCGCATGATTCGGGCCCTGATCTATGCAAGCCTGATCCTGTTCGCGATCTATTATCTGCTGCCCCTCTATGTGATGGTGATCAATTCCTTCAAACCTCTGGAGGAAATCCGTGGCGGCGGCATGATGAACCTGCCGCAACAATGGACCATCGATTCCTGGCTGACCGCCTGGTCTTCCGCCCAGATTGGTGTGAAACCGACCGGCCTAAAGCCTTTCTTCATCAACTCGATCCTGATGGTTGTACCTGCGGTTCTGCTCTCGACATTTCTGGGCGCTCTCAACGGCTATGTATTGACCAAATGGAAATTCAGAGGTCACGGAATTGTCTTTGGCATGCTGCTTCTGGCATGTTTCATTCCCTTTCAGATTGTTCTGATACCCATGGCCCGCATTCTGGGAATACTGGATCTTGCCGGAACAACAGCCGGGCTGGTTCTTGTCCATACCGTCTATGGGCTGGGCTTCACCACCCTCTTTTTCCGCAATTATTATGATGCATTTCCGACCGAACTGGTGCGATCTGCCCAGATTGACGGGGCAAGCTTCTTCCAGATATTCCGTCGCATTCTGTTGCCCAATTCAGCACCCATCTTCGTTGTCACCATCATCTGGCAATTCACCAATATATGGAATGATTTCCTGTTCGGTGCCTCCTTTGCGGATTTCGACTCCATTCCCATGACGGTGGCCTTGAACAATCTGGTCAATTCCTCAACCGGCGTCAAAGAATATAACGTCCATTTTGCTGGCTCCATCCTCGCCGCCCTTCCCACTCTGATCGTCTATATCGTCTCTGGTCGCTACTTTGTTCGCGGGCTGATGGCAGGATCCGTAAAAGGATAAAACAATGGCTTCACTTACAATCGACAATCTGCACAAATCCTATGGCAATGTTGATGTCCTCAAAGGCATTGATATCGAAATTGAGGATGGAGGATTTCTGGTTCTGGTCGGGCCTTCGGGCTGCGGAAAATCCACACTGCTCAACACCATTGCAGGGCTGGAAGATATCACAGACGGCGACATCAGGATCGGCAAGCAATCCGTCTCCGGTCTGGCCCCGTCAAAGCGGGACATTGCAATGGTCTTTCAGTCCTATGCCCTTTATCCCAACATGACGGTGGCTGAAAATATCAGTTTTGGCATGGAAGTCCGGGGCGTTGCCAAAGCCGAACGCAATGCCGCAATCGAACGTGTGGCTGACATACTTCAGATCGGTCAATTGCTTGATCGCAAACCTGCCCAGCTCTCGGGCGGCCAGCGTCAACGTGTCGCCATGGGGCGGGCGCTCGTACGGGACCCGCAGGTCTTTCTGTTCGATGAACCTCTCTCCAATCTGGATGCCAAATTGCGGGTCGACATGCGGACGGAAATCAAGCGCCTGCATCAACGCATGGGCACCACCATTGTCTATGTCACCCATGACCAGATCGAGGCCCTGACGCTGGCAAGCAAGATTGCCGTGCTCAAGGACGGCCTTTTGCAGCAATTTGGAACTCCGGCCGAGATTTATGACAATCCTGTCAACATGTTCGTCGCCGATTTCATGGGGTCTCCATCCATGAACCTGCTTGAAGCCACAATCGTCGCATCCGATGACGGCCTTGCCGCAAGTCTTGCAACCGGCACCACAGCGCCCGTTTTGTTGCCAATCGACAAACAGGAAAATATCTCCGGCTATCTTGGAAAATCCGTCATCCTCGGTATCCGGCCGGAAGCCCTGACAGATCCGTCCGGCGCCGACCAGGCATCAGAGCAGATCATAGAACGCGAATGCCTGATCGATGTTGTGGAACCGGCAGGCTCGGACACATTCGCCGTTCTGCAACTGGGCGGGAAACAGGCAATCGCCCGGCTGCGCGCCAACGCAAAGGTCCAGACAGGACAGACAACCAGCCTTGCCTTCGACATGGCAAAGGTGGTCTTTTTCGATCCGGACACCACCAATCGGATTTTATAGGAAACATACTGTGTCGGCATCCAATCTCTGATACAGACACAGAACGACAGATCACCAGGAAAGAAGCCGCGAGACACCCCAATGAAACGATCCCGGATAAACGAAATCCTGCGCGAAGGAGATGCCTTCATTCGCTCCTTTGGTTACCAGCTCCCCCCTTTTGCCTATCTGTCGCCACAAGCGCTGAAGGCCAGCGACCACGAGGTTCTGAAAGAAAGAGCCATGGGCTGGGACATTACCGACTATGGTCAGGAGAAATTTGATGAACTGGGGCTCTTCCTTTTCACCGTTCGCAATGGAAAAGTCACCGATCTTGCGAAAGGCAAAGGCATGCTCTATGCCGAAAAACTCCTGATCAGCCGCAAGGACCAGCTCAGCCCCATGCACCGGCATTTCCTCAAGGCGGAGGATATCATCAACCGTGGTGGTGGAAAGCTGGTTCTGGAACTGTTTGCAGGCGCTCCGGACGGATCCATAGACCGTGAGGCAGATGTGACAGTGCCAGTTGATGGCCAACTGACAACATTGCCTGCCGGAGGATTGCTCAAGCTTGATCCGGGAGAAAGCGTGACCCTCATGCCCGGCGTCTGGCATGCTTTCTGGGGTGAAGGAGCTGATGTACTCATCGGAGAGGTCTCCACCGTCAATGATGATCGCACCGACAATGAATTTGAAATGAAGATAGGCCGCTTTGCAAAAGTGGAAGAGGATGTAGCCCCCCTTCATCTGCTGGTGTCAGATTACGACACTTTTCTGTAAGTGAGATTGCGCAATGATTTTATGCTGCGGTGAAGCCCTTATCGATATGATCCCGACTGCAACAACAGACGGTCAGACCGGTTTCGTTCCTCTCAATGGTGGTGCCATATTCAACACCGCCATCGCCCTTGGACGGCTCGGAGCCCCGACAGGTATGGTCACCGGATTGAGCAGTGATCTGTTCGGTCAGCAATTGCTGGCAGGCTTGAAGCAAAGCAACGTGGATACCGCCCGGATTGCCATATCGGATCGCACATCCACATTGGCTTTCGTACAATTGGTTGAAGGGCACGCAACCTATACTTTCTATGACGAAAATTCCGCAGGTCGCAGCCTTGCCATATCCGACCTTCCCTCGCAATCGGACGATATCACAGCCCTCTATTTTGGCGGCATAAGCCTGTGCAATCCACCCGCCGCCGATACCTATCAGGCTTTCGCCGAACGGGAAGCCGGGCGGGCTGTCATTATGCTGGATCCCAATATTCGGCCCGGTTTCATATTGGACGATACAGCCCATCGTGCACGTCTGGCAGCCATGATTGCCGCTTCTGACATTATCAAGGTATCGGATGAGGATCTGGACTGGATCTATCCGTCAGCCTCCCTCTCGGAACAAGTCACCCGATTGCAGGAAGATGGTGCCCTCTATATCATCCTGACCCGTGGCAGCGAAGGGGCAACCGCTTTCGGCCCGAACAATCTGGAAGTCACCATAAAGGCCCGTAAAGTGAAAGTGGTCGACACGGTGGGTGCGGGCGATACATTCAATGCCGGATTTCTGGCATCCCTTTCAAACCAGGGTTTGCTGACCAGAGACGCGATCGGCACCCTGAGTTGCAAACAACTTCAGGCGGCCATGTCTCTTGGCGCGCAGGTTGCCGCCATTACCGTTTCCAGAGCCGGGGCCAATTCCCCCTGGAAAAGCGAATTGACGCAATAGGCCCTGACCATGAAAGAAGCAACTCACTGCCAACAGATGGACATGCAATGGGAGTGTGGCAGAGCAACCATGCAAAGTCTGGGGGCCATGTTGGCACCCGTGACCTTTCTTCTTCCCGATGGCAGAGATGTCTCACCAATGCATATTGCCAGGTGGCAGGAGGATATCGAAATCGGATCCTTTCCCCCAATCCTGCATCACCTGCGCGGAGAATGGCCATGCGTGCCCTTTGGGGCCACCGATACCGGGCCTTTGCCTCCACGCTGGAAATCTGACAACACATCCGAGAACCACGCAGATCACTCAAACCTTCATCCCCACGGTTTTGGCTCAAATACCCATTGGAAACTGGAAAACAAGACATCCGGCGCCATCCGTGCCCAACTTGACTATCCGGACCAGTCCCCGATCAGCTCACTCACACGAAGGGTGACCGGGAAAAAAGGCCAACCGGGTCTTGATATCACGCTGTCAGTTACGGCAAGGCGTGGCACATCTCTTCCCATTGGGCTACACCCAACTTTTGCCCTGCCCGCAACAGCTGGTGCCATATCTCTGCATCCAGGAACTTATAAGGACATATGGACATATCCAGGTGATACAGGAGGGCCATGTCCGCTGGAAACAGACAGTCATCATCAGACCCTGTCCGCCATGCGGACAAGAGACGGATCCATCATCAATCTCTCTCGCCTGCCACTCACAGAGCCTTGTGAATGCCTGCTTTTGTTGACAGAAACCGATGGACATTTTGAGCTTCACAATCTGGATGAAGGATACAAAACAAGTCTTGAATGGAATGCCGACCACTTTCCCTCTGTCATGCTATGGATATCCAACCGTGGCAGACAAGCGTCCCCCTGGAATGGTCAGCATCTCGCACTTGGCGTTGAACCCGTTTGCTCGGCCTTTGACCTTGGCACGGATATTTCCGTCGGAACCAACCCTCTGTCGCAAGCAGGTATCCGGACATATCAGACTTTCGAAAAAGACCAGATCTGGACAACCGGCTATTCAATATCCGTCGAGGCGCTCGACTAACGGGCAATCC